>NZ_BOVJ01000192.1 GCF_018403665.1 Paenibacillus cisolokensis | reverse complement strand
TGTGGCCCGTTGGTCAAGGGGTTAAGACACCTCCCTTTCACGGAGGTAACAGGGGTTCGAATCCCCTACGGGTCACCATGAACTCCTCCAACTGACATGTGGTTTCAGCCTGATATACATCATGAGCCATTAGCTCAGTTGGTAGAGCACCTGACTTTTAATCAGGGTGTCGAAGGTTCGAGTCCTTCATGGCTCACCATTTGCTTCATATTATAATGAAGCAAATGTGGTTGGCGAAGGGGCAACAGCTCATAAATGTGCGGTAGTGGTGGAATGGCAGACACGCTATCTTGAGGGGGTAGTGGGCGTACGCCCGTGGAGGTTCGAGTCCTCTCTACCGCACCATAACCAAAACACCGAAATCCCTTGTTACGCAAGGGGTTTTTTTGTTTTACTGTCGTATAGGAAGATGACTCCGCAACTGCTCGGGGTCATCTTTTTTGCATTTAAGGTCAAAAATTTTCAAATCGGTCAACGGAGTTTCTTATGAGCCGTCCCGGAAGCCCGGTACAATACGGGTAAGAGAAAGACGATTGCGAAGAAGAAGGTGACGGGATGAAGCTGGCGAGATTGGGCGTTCTGATCGACGAAGCGGCGATGAAGCGGCTTCACAGCTACGGCTTGAATGTGTTCGAGCGCTATATAGAGGAAATTCTCGAGCATGCGGGTGCGCCGTTCGAGACCATAACGGATATCCGCGCGCTGGATGACCGCGGGTTCGACATCGTGATTGCTTCGGTCGTTCCGGAAAATGAAGAGACGGCGGAGCGGCTATGGCAGTACGCCGAGCATGGTGGAACGTTAATCGCATACGGCGGTTTGGGGCTGCTCGCCAGGCGGCTCGGCTGCCGGCAGCGGCCGCGCACCGGCGCGGGATATGCCCGGCTGCCGGAATTCCGTTCGGTGCCGGCGCCGCTGCGCTGCCTGTCCGCTCAGCCGTGGCATGCGGAAGATGCGGGCGCAGGCGCGATCGGAGCGCTTCACGCATCGTCGCCGCAAGGCGAGCTCGTCGGCCCGGCGCTGCAGACCTTTGCCGTCGGCCGGGGCGCGATTCACCGCTGGGCGGTGGATATTCCGACCACGGTCGTCCAGCTGCAGCAGGGGACAAGGCCGGTGCTGCACGACGGCATTCCGGCTCCGGACGGAACGGCGGACATCGACGAAGGCATTCTGAAGGCGGATGACGATATCGAGCTCGATTGGGAATGGGACCGCGAGAAGACGGCGACGGGCATGCCTTATTTTGCCTACCCGCATGCCGATTATTGGCGGGAAGCGCTCATGGCGCATCTGGTTCGTTGCGCGCTGGCCAAGGACCGGACGCTTCCGCTGCTCGATTACTGGCCCGAGGGGACCGGGCATGTGGCGCTCATCTCGTTCGACAGCGATTTTAATGAGGACGAAAGGGCTGTCGTTACCCTCGATGTGCTGAAGAAGCTGCAGATTCCGTCGACATGGTGCATGATCGAGCCCGGTTATTCGCCGCAGGTGTACGAACGGGTCCTGGCGGAGGGCCATGAGCTGGCCTTGCATTACAACGCGCTGGAGAAAGAGAACGGCATATGGAGTCTTGAGGAATTTACGCGTCAGCGGCAATGGGTGCAGTCGGCGACCGGACTGGCACGAGTGGTCTCCAACAAAAATCACTATACGCGCTACGAAGGCTGGGGAGAACTGTTCCGTTGGTGCGAGGCGAACGGCATCGCTGCCGATCAGACGAGGGGACCGACAAAGCGGGGCAATGTCGGGTTTCTGTTCGGGACGTGTCACCCGTATTTCCCTATCGCTTGGTGCGATGAAGGGAACCGGAGGTACGATGTGCTGGAAATTGGCTTTTTGACCCAGGATTTGAACCATCCGAACCTGTCCGATACGACGGTGATCGAGCCGTTTCTTAAGCAGGTGGCGAAGGTCGGGGGCGTCGCGCATTTCCTGTTTCACCAAATTCACATTCACCGGCTGGAGCCGGTGCGTCAAGCGATCCGCGAGGTCGTCGGGAAGGCGAGACAGATGGGCTTCGCGTTCTGGACCTCGAAGCAGATCAACGACTGGCAGCGGGCGCGAAGAACGATGCGGGTGACCGGAATCGACGCGGCCGGACAGGTGCGGCTGGAGCGTGGGACCGTCAACGAGCCCGTCGCGGTGTGGCTGCCGACGAGCGAAGCTCCGGAGTCGATACAATCGCCGGGAATCGTTTACCGGTACGGCGTGCCATGCATTAAGCAAGTCCATCATTTAACAAGGGAGGAAGCGGAATGCTGACGAACAGAGAGCCGCTCGCGATTCACGGCGGCAGCAAGGTAAAGACGACCCCGTTCGGGACGGGCAAACGTTTCGGCTTCGAAGAGGTAACGGAGCTGGTCGAGGCGTTGAACCAGAACACGCTGTTTTATCACTTCGGCGGAAAAGTGAAGCAGTTTCTGCAAAGCTTTAACGACATATACGGCGTCCGTTACAGTGTGGCGACGTCGTCCGGGACGGCGGCGATCCATGTCGCGCTCGGCGCGGCCGGCGTATCGGTCGGGGACGAAGTCATTACGAGTCCGATTACGGACCAGGGGACGCTGATCGGCATTTTGTATCAGAATGCGATTCCCGTCTTCGCCGACCTGAACCCGCATACGTACAATATGGACCCGCAGTCGATCGAGGCGCGGATCACCGAGCGGACGAAGGCCATCGTTGTCGTCCATCTGGCCGGCAATGCGGCGGACATGGACCCGATCATGGAGATTGCCCGCAGGCATAACCTCAAAGTCATTGAGGACTGCGCGCAGAGCTACCTGACGAAGTACAAGGGACGGCTGGTCGGCACGATCGGCGATTACGGCTGTTTCAGCACGAACGACTTCAAGCATATTTCGACCGGCGACGGCGGGGTGGTAACGGTCAATTCCGGGGAGGAGGCCGATTATCATGTGACGCATGCCTTTGCGGACAAAAACTACCAGCGTTTCGGCAGCAGCGTCCAGCGAGATCTGCACTATCTGGCGCCGAACTACCGGATGACGGAGCTGCAGGGCGCCGTCGGCATCGCTCAGCTGAAGAAGCTTCACGGCATCTGCGAGCGCCGACGGCAGTACGGCGACCGCATTACGGCGGGTATCGGCCGGCTGCCGGGAATTCAGGCGCACCATGTAGAGCCAGGCAACGAGTGCACCTACTGGTTTTACATGTTCCGGCTGAACCTCGACGAATTGACGTGTACGCGTACGGAATTTTGCAAGGCGCTGGAGGCCGAAGGCATTCCGAATATGGAGGGATACATTCCGGACGTCGTCTATATGCAGCCTTTATTTCAGAAAAGGACCGCTTATCCGAATTCGCATTATCCGTTCGAACTGACCGGAATTACGTATGAGCGGGGATTGTGTCCTAACGCGGAAAGCATTCTGCAGACGGCTGTGCGGCTGCCGGTCAATGAATTTTACACGGAGAAGGACATCGACGACATGATCGCGGGCATTCGCAAGGTCGCCTCCTTCTACGAAAAGCGATAGGAGGGCGAGTCCATGACGATGACAAGCAAGCTGAAGCTGGGCATGATCGGTCTCGATACATCGCATGCGACGGCCTTCGCCGAGCTGCTGAGCGATGAAGGCCATCGCTATCATGTGCCCGACGGCACCGTCATTGCGGCCTATCCCGGCGGCTCCGACGATTTCGAGCTGAGCCGCTCCCGCGTGCAGGGCTTCACCGAGGAGCTGCGGCAGAAGTACGGCGTGCAGATCGTAGACTCGCCGGAGGAAACGGCGGAGCAGTGCGACGCCATTTTGCTCGAGTCGGTCGATGGCCGTGTCCATCTGGAGCAGTTCCGGCGCATAGTCCGCTACAGAAAGCCCGTCTTCATCGATAAGCCGTTCACGGTGAACGCCGGCGAGGCGCTGGAGATCATTCGCCTTGCCGAGGCGAACGGCGTGCCGGTGATGAGCAGCTCCGCGCTCCGCTTCGCGGAAGGCGTGAAGCAGGCGGCCGCCGATGATGAAGCGGGCCCGATTATCGGCACCGACTGCTACGGACCGATGGAGCTGCAGCCGACACAGCCGGGCTTGTTCTGGTACGGCATCCACAGCGTGGAGATGCTGTATACGTTCATGGGCCTGGGCTGCGTCTCGGTAACGGCCGCTACGACAGCGCATCACGATGTCGTGACGGGAATCTGGGAGGACGGCCGCATCGGCACCGTGCGCGGCAGCCGCTGCGGCAACATGACGTTCGGCGCGACGGTCCACCGGGAGAAGGGCTCCCGCCCGGTCGATGTTTATGCCCATGACAAGCCGTACTATGCCAGCCTGCTGGAGCAGATCATGGCGTTCTTCCGGACCGGCCGCTCCCCGGTAGCGCTGAGCGAAACGTGGGAAATTATCCGGTTTATCGAAGCGGCGAATGAAAGCCGGTCGAGCGGTAAGGCCGTCCGGCTGCGGGGTTGAGCCATGGCCGCCGCATACCGGAAAGAGCTTGCGCCGCTAACCGCAGGACTTGCCGACCCGGCGGAATGGGAGCGTAAGCGCGAAGCGATCCGCAAGCAGTGGCTGGAGCTGCTCGGCGGCCTGCCGGACCGGGTGCCTGTCCGCTTCACGCGGCTGGCTTCCGCACGCGAAGCATCGCATACCCGCCATCATATCCGCTACGACACGGTGCATGGCGATACGGTCACGGCATATTTGCTGGTGCCGCACATCGCGGACGGCTCGCATGCGCATCCGTCCTGGAAGCTGCCGGCCGTCATGGCTCTGCATTCGACGGCGAATGCGGGCAAGGGCGATATCGCCCTTGCTTCGGGCCGGGATGGCCGCAGGTATGCGCTGGAGCTGGCAGACCGCGGTTATGTCGTCCTTGCGCCGGATACCATTACGGCAGGAGAACGGAAGGCGGAAGACGCTGAATATTTCCATACCGCCGCGTTTGACGCCGAATATCCCGAATGGTCGGCGGTAGGCAAGATGCTGGCCGACCATCTGCAGGGGCTCGACCTGCTGTGCAGCCTGCCGGAGGTGGACCCGGAGCGGGTAGGCGCGATCGGGCACTCGCTTGGCGGCTACAACGCCTACT
This sequence comes from Paenibacillus cisolokensis, assembly GCF_018403665.1. Lineage (GTDB taxonomy): Bacteria > Bacillota > Bacilli > Paenibacillales > Paenibacillaceae > Paenibacillus_AH > Paenibacillus_AH cisolokensis. Next base: position 9,955 of record NZ_BOVJ01000192.1, on the reverse strand, counting down.
TCCTGGCAGGCATGGATGCCAGGGTGAAGGCCGTCGTCGTCAGCTGCGGACTGTCGACCTTCCACGGCGATCCGGACCCGAATCGCTGGGGAAAGCGCGACTGGTTCACGCACATCCCAAAGGTGACAGAGCTGCTCCGCGCAGATCAGCTTTCCTTCGATTTTCATGAAATCGCCGCCTTGGCCGCCCCGAGGCCGTTCTTCTGCTGGATTGCGCAGCAGGACCAATATATGCCGCATTGGAAGGAGATCGGCGAAGCGGCGGCAGAGCTGCACCGGCTCTATAAATATTTGGGCTGCGGCGATCGGCTGCAAGCGGTCATCGGGACGTCGGGGCACGATTTTCCGGATCCGATCCGCAACTGGGCCTACGCATTTTTAGACAGGTGGTTAAAAAAGGAACCGCAACCTTGAACCAGGGCCGCCGCTGCAGCGGAGAAGTACGGCTGCCGCGGAACGACGGAATGCGAGAAGCTGCTCTCCGATCTGAAGGCCCCTGGATTAATGAAATACATGACGAAAGAGGTGACTTCCATGCAGACTCAGCCGGATTCTCCATCTGTTCCGAGCCGTGCGCGACCGCGGTTCAACAAGCAGCGAATTTTTGAGAACCTGTACGGCTACGCTTTCATCGCGCCCATGATGATAGGGGTTTCGATCATGACGCTGCTGCCGATTCTGGCCTCATTTTTCTTAAGCTTTACGGAATGGAATTTTCTTCACGGCTTCAAACAAATCGAGTTTATCGGCATGCGCAACTTCGAGCGCCTGCTTGCGGACGACGTCTTCTGGAAGTCGATGAAGAACAATATCGTCTTTATGCTCGTCGTTCCGGCGACGTTGGCCCTGTCGCTTATGCTCGCAATCATCATCAATAAATATGTGTATTTCAAGGACATGTTCAAGGTCATCTATTTCATGCCTTACATCTCGAGCATCATCGCCGTCGCGATGGTGTGGCAGGTGCTGTTCCACCCGTCATTCGGTCCGGTCAACCATATGCTGATGTCGCTCGGCGTCGATAACCCGCCCAAATGGATCGCCGACGTCAACTTCGCGCTTCCCTCTATCATGATGATCATGATCTGGGTGTCGATCGGCTATAACCTGATTATCTATATTGCCGGACTGCAGGCCATACCGGCGGAACTGTACGAGGCTGCGGAGATGGACGGCGCGAAACCGTGGCAGAAGTTTCGCAGCATTACGCTGCCGATGCTGTCGCCGACGACCTTCTTTCTCTTGATTACCGGGCTTATCGGCACGTTTAAAGTTTTCGATATCATTCAGGTGCTGACGGGGGGCGGACCGGCGAACTCCACCTCTGTCGTGGTGTTTCATCTGTACGAGACCGCATTCGTCCATCTGAAGATGGGCTATGCCTCGACGATGGCGCTGGTGTTGTTCTTCACCATTTTTATCATCACGCTCATTCAATGGTACGGCCAGCGCAAATGGGTGAATTACTAGGAGGTGCGGCAAGGTGGCATTCCGCAAGCTGGATATACGCAAGGCAATCGCGACCGCCCTGCTCTTTGTCGTCGGATTGACGTTTCTCCTTCCTTTCTTATGGATGGTGTCGACTTCCTTCAAGCCGGAGGCCGACGTCTTCAAATATCCGATCGAATGGATTCCGAAGCAATGGCAGGCGGCGCAAAATTATAAAGAGGTATGGATGGGGAAATTCCCGCTCTATCTGTACTACTGGAACTCGATCAAAGTTACCGTGCTGACGACGCTGTGCTCGGTGCTGTTCTCCTGTATGGCGGCTTATGCGTTCGCGAAGATCGACTTTAAAGGGCGGGACGCAGCCTTCCTGATCGTCCTGGCCACATACATGATCCCGAGCCAGGCCATTCTCGTTCCGCAATTCATTATTTACCGGGAGCTGAAGCTGTTCGACACGCATATCGGGCTTGTTCTGCTGAACAGCTTCAGCGTGCTCGGCACGTTTTTGCTGAGGCAATTTTTCTTGGCGTCAACAAGGAGTATATGGAGGCGGCCAAAATGGACGGCGCCGGGCACATCCGCATCTTTTCACGGTTGCGATCCCGCTGGTGCGGCCTGCCATCGCCACCTACGGCATTCTGCGCTTTATCTGGACATGGAACGACTACCAGAATCCGCTTATCTTCCTGCGCTCGGAGCATCTGCTGACGCTGCAGCTCGGCATCCGCAAGTTCGCGGACGCGTACGGCGAATTTTATTCTCTGATCATGGCCGGCTCGGTCATCGCGATCGTGCCGCTGCTCATCGTTTTCATAATCGGGCAGAAGCAGGTCATTGAAGGCATCTCGCTCGGCGGGGTTAAGGGGTAGGGCGAAGAGAAGTCAAAAAATTCCGAACTGGTCAAATAATTGGACTTCATTCGGGGTGTCTTCCTGATACGATAAATACGAAGAGTAAAGCGCATTCAATCCAAAACGGGGGGATAAGCGACAATGGGTAAAAAAGATGGACTTCCTTCTTCGTAAGTCTGGCATTGGCGGTATCGGTTACGGCGGGCTGCTCGTCATCTTCGGAACCGGCTGCTTCGGACCAAGGCGGGCAGTCCGGCGGCAGCGACCGGAGCGAGCCGGTTACCATCAAGTTCCATGCGGACGGCATCTCCTTCAAGAAGGAGGATCTCGATCCGATCATTGCCAAGTTTCAAGAGAAAAATCCGGACATCCTGGTCGAATTCGTTCCGCTGAATGAAGCGAATGCGGCAGATAATGTGAAGAAAATCGATTTGCTGTCCGCCTCGGGCGAGCAGCTTGACGCGATCCTGCTGCCGGATGACCGCAGTTATGCGCAGCGCGCCGCCAACGGTCTGCTCGAGCCGCTGAACGGCCTGATGGAGAAGGAAGGTCTCAATTACGGCGAGGAGTACAAAATCGATACATCGATTGAAGGCCAGTATTACGGCTTGCCGGGCACGTTCCGGCAATGGTTCGTAATCCTGAACAAGGACCATCTCGACGAAGCCAACCTGCCCGTTCCGACGGAATGGACCTGGGACGAATACCTCGAATATGCGAAAAAGATGACCAAGGGAGAAGGCGCAACGAAACGGTACGGCACGTATTTCCATAACTGGATCGACTATTTCCTGCTTGGCTTATGGAATCAGCCGGAGAAAAACGATCTTGTGCTCGCCGACCACACCGTCAACCTCGACCACCCGGGTGTAAGGAAGTCCATGGAAATCCGTTATCAAGCGGAGCTCGTCGATAAGTCGGCGACGCCTTATGTCGATATTATTTCGCAGAAGCTGACGTACCGCCCGCTCTACTTCAATCAACAGGCGAGCATGATGCCGATCGGCTCGTGGATGATCGGAGAGGTTGGAGGCGGCGACGAATTTACGGCCAGCTTCAAGACGGTTTTCGCCCCGATGCCGAAAAACAACAAGGAGGACCCTAACGGCTATTCCTTCATGAATGCGAACTATGTGGGCGTCGTATCCATCTCCAAGCATAAGGAAGAAGCCTATAAGTTCCTGCGTTTCTTTACTACCGAAGGGATTCCGATGATGAAGAAATATTTGTCCTCCTGGAAGAAGGAAGACACCGCAGCGGCGATCGACGAGCTGATTCAGGCATCGAAAAATCCGGAGATGGTGGACAAGGAATCGCTGATGTACACGCTGAACAATTCGAAGCCGATTACCAGACAAATGCCGGTAGCGTACACCGAGGAAATCAACAAGGCCTACTCGGAGGAGTTCGAGCTGATGCTGCTCGGCAAGCAGGACATCGACAAGTCGCTCGCGAATGCGGCGGAGAAGATCGAGAAGATCGTCGCCGCCAACAAATAATAGCCCGATCGTTCGTTTTGATGGTAGAGTGTAAGCATGGGGGGCGTCTGCTCCCCGCTTCCATCCAACCGACGAGTAAGAGGGTATAATCTATGAAGCTTCCCAAGAGCTTGCGTCAACTGAGCTTGCGTCAAAAGCTGATCGCGTCCTCCATTATTTGCCTTTTACTGCCGGCAGCTATCACCTTGATCGTCTCCAGCCGCAACACGGAGGCCGTCGTCAAGCGCCATGCGATCGATAACGCCCTCGGTACGCTGGAGGTGATGGACCGGTACATTGTCAATACCGTAAACAAGATGCTTTATGTTTCCAACTACATTCAATTCGACAGTGAAATCGGGTCCATCCTCATGCAGCAGTGGAACGAGAGCCGGGTAGGCGGAGAGGATCGTTCTGTGGAACATTTTCTTAACGCCAGGAAGATCACGGAAAAGCTGGAGAACATCTCGTTTCCCGGAGAGAAGACGCATATTACAATTTTGCTGAACGACGGCACGAGCTACACGAACTACTCTCATCTCGATTACGATCCGAGCCGCTTCTTTCAGGAGCCGTGGTTCGGGAAGCTGACGGAGCTTCCTTCCTTCGCCACCTATTGGATCGGCACCCACCCATCCTATCTCGCCACAGACCGGGAGAAGGGCAAATATCTCATTACGATCGCCAAGACGATCAAGAGCTTCTCCTCCGAACCGTACGGCTATCTGATCGTCAGCTTGAGCGAGGAGAGGATCAGCGAATTTCGCGCAAAAATAGCGGAACAGGAGCATATGCTGCTCGATTCCCGAGGGACGATCCTTTCGCATGCGGATACGCGGCGGATAGGACAGCCCTTTTCCCATTTCAGGCAGTTAAGCGACAAGGACAAGGCCACGCTGATTACCGTAAATCGGAAGGACTACCTGCTGCTCCATCGCAAGCTTCCGTTCTCGGACTGGATGCTGGTCAGCATGGTGCCGTACCGGGCTGCGGTCGCGCAGATCAATACGGTCCAGGGGACGAACTTTATTTTGCAAGCCGTATTCTTTGCCGTGTTTCTGCTTATCCTCGTTACGCTGGTGCGGCAGTTCACGAAGCCGGTGTACCGGCTTGGACGCGTCGTTGCTCAGGTGGAGGCCGGGAACCTGAATATTCGGACGCGCATTCAGGGCGGCGACGAAATTAGCCGGCTCGGCCATTCTTTCGACCGAATGCTGGACCGCATCGAGGAGATGATCCGGCAGGTGACGCTCGAGCAGAGCCGCAAGCGCAAAGCGGAGCTCGAAATGCTGCAGGCGCAGATCAATCCGCATTTTCTGTTCAATGTGCTCAATTCGATCCGGATGCGGATCAAGCTGAAGGGCGACGACGAGAATGCGGCCTTGATCAGTTCGCTTTCCTCCTTGCTGCGGATGACGATCAACCGCAATAATGAATTTGTGCCGCTGCATGAGGAGGTGGAGACGGTCGCGCATTATTTCCGGCTGATGAACTTCCGGCTTGCCGAGCCGATCGTTCTGAAGACGGATATCGCGCCCGACACGGCTCTGGCGGAGGTTCCGCGCTTCATCATCCAGCCGATTCTGGAAAACTCGCTCATCCACGGCTTCCGCGATTATCCGGGGACGGTATCGATTTCGGCCTGGAAGCAGGAGGATCGGTTGGTGCTGCAGGTCAGCGATACGGGGCGCGGCATGGATCGGGAGGAGCTGGAGCGGCTGGAAAGGAAGCTGGCGAAGGCCGCCGTGCCCGGTGAGGAAGCGGCGGAGGGGTTGTCGGGTATCGGCCTGAATAATGTATTTGAGCGGCTCAGGCTGATTTACGGGCAGCGGTTTCAATACCGCATTGACAGCCGGCCCGGCGAAGGAACGACCATTACGATGCAAATTCCGCTGCAAAGTGGGGAGAGCCATGCTTAACGTCATGCTGGTGGACGACGACTATCCGGTTCTTGATTTTTTACGGAAGGCGGTTCCGTGGGAATCGCTTCGGATGAAGGTCCAGGGGATTTACGAAAATGGAGTCAAGGCGCTCGAAGCGGCCAAGGCGTTCCCTCCCGACATTCTGATTACGGATATCGGCATGCCGCATATGAACGGGCTGGAGCTGATCGAGAGGGTGAAGGAGCACTGTCCCCGGCTGAAGGTGGCGATTCTATCGTGCCACAATGAATTTGACTACGCTTTGCAAGCGGTCAAGCTTCATGTGGACGATTATATTTTGAAGGAAACGATCGAGATCGAGAACATCGTTCAGATGCTTCGCAAATTCGCCGCACAGCTCGAACAATCGTTGACGGAGAGCCGAAAGGTCGAGCGGCTGCAGCAGATTACGAAAGAGAGCCGTTCGGCCATCAAGGATCAGTTTTTGCGTACGCTGCTGTACCATCCTCTGCTGTTTCCGGAGCAGTTGGCGGAGCAGGCCAGGGAGTACGGCATTCGGCTCGGGAATGATGCGTATGTGCCGGTCGTTTGCTTCATTGACCGGTATGAGGAGACCCGGAAGCGGTTTGTCTCGGCCGATAATATGATGTTTGCCGTGGAGAATGTGATGGAGGAACTGATCCGCAAGCCTGGTGCGGTCATTTTCCGGCCGTCGCCCGAACGGCTCCTTCTTCTGTTCCCGATACAGCAGGTTCGACGGTCCGTAAGTGAACTCGTCGAGACGGCAGACACTTTGCGGACGATTCAGCGTGCGCTGTTTCATCATTTGAATATTAGTGCGACGTTCCTGATCGGTCAATCCGGGAAGGACGTCCGGTCGCTCCGAACACGGATGATCGAGCTGCTCGGGGGCTCGGAAGAGGCGAGGTTTTATACGGGGAGCGGTGTAATTGCGAAATTCAGCCCGGTAACCTTCGCGACGGAAGATTTGTTCACTTATTATGCTGCCGCGATCGAGCAGTTGAAGCAGGCTGTGCTGGAGCAGGCGGCGGACCGGGTGGAGACGGTGACCCGTCATTGGACCGGACTGATTACCCGGGAGCGGTACCATCCGAAAGCCGTGAAGGAATGGTTTTTGAAGATAATGCTCGACCTGCAGCTCAAGTTCAAATCGCTGCAGCATTTTCAATCGGATGATTCGCCTGAGGTGCTTCATCAGTCGGTTCTGGAGGCGGAGACGATGGAGCAGCTTCGGGAGCAGGTCGTTTCGTTTTTGTACCGTATGCTTCCTGTCGTGGAGCATATCTACCGACAGCCGCAGCGAAAGGAAATCACGGAAGCGCAGCTGTATGTGCTCCGTTCGATGCACCGGCGGATTACGCAGGAGGAAGTGGCCGAACACCTCCACCTGAATCCGAGCTACTTCAGCCGGCTGTTCAAGCGGGAGACGGGCGAAAACTTTGTCGAATTTGTCACCCGGACGAAGATGGAGAAGGCGAAGGAGCTGATCGACCAGACGGACAGCACGGTGGAGGAGCTGGCGGAGCTGTTGGGCTACGAGAATAAAAGCTATTTTCTGAAATGCTTCAAAAGCTACACGGGGCTGACGCCCAGCGAATATGCGGGCAAGGTTCGGAGGGGAAGGCCGAGGAGAGAGGATGAATGAAATGAAATACTCGGGATCTCTGGATCTACGGATCTTCGGACCTCCGGTTCTTCATCGCTGATCGACGGTTGAGAGGCTGGCCCGTGAGGGAATTGGAATAGCCGTATCTCCGTGTCTCGGGTCATTGACCGACGGTTAAGAGGCTGGCCCGAGCGCCGGGTATCGATTGAACCGCACATGTCCGGAGCCTGACGGAAGAGCACGGGGTACCGCTCGCGGAAGTCCGGAGGCGAAGGCCACAAAGGCGAAGTCGTTTTTGCGATCCGATTCCGGGTTGCATGAGCGGCTTCTTTTTTTTTCGGATCGTTGCCACGTTTTATCTTTTCCGCTGAGGAACAGGTGCTGCATGTAATGAAGAGCAAACCCATACTGTTGATCATTTATTTAATTATCGTAGGCGTAGTCAGGGTTCCGGTTATGGTTTACTGAAAAGTTTGCTCCCTTGTGGGAACTACGGGGGAGTAGCACGATAGATGATTATTATCCGATATATCAATTAGATGTCGCGCGTTTAATTTACCACATCGCGATAGTTACTTTGATTATGTATGTGCTGTATCTCATTTTGCGTAGTATAAAGGAGGAGCAGTAATTAAAAGGATTTTTATGTTTCGAATGCAAATAGGTCCGAAAGATGCAGCCTCAGTCCGATGGAGTTTCGGGCCAAGGCTGCTTTGTTTTTGCGCTGTCCACTTTGCAGGGGGCAGTTCCCTTTCATGACAGCCACTTTATTTATATATCATCTATTAAATGAAACTTTTTGCGACCCGAATAATGTCAGCTTTATACTTGAGAATATCCGATGTCGATTCTATTGGATATGTTGTTCTGTTCTCATCGTTGAATACTATTGATTTACTATTATTTCGGTTTAAATATAAGCGGCATATCCACTTACGTATATTATCATCGAGCAAAATATTAAAGTAACTTTGATTATCCCTATAAAAAATTCGATTGGCATCAATTGTATCTTGTAATAAAACTTTAACTGTTATATAACCTTCCAATTCTTCTTGAGTAGTTATAATCTCAGGTTCATTTTTTGTCTGTTCAGTGGTCGCTGCAACCTCTTCAACAGATGAATCACTCTCAAGATTGGTATTTTCCAAAGCAGATTTTAATTTATCGTTTAGGAGGTCGTTCATGAATTGTTTTAAGGATTTTTGTACAATTCCATTAAATCGTTCAATTACTTGTTTAGTCTTTAGGCCGGGGTAGATATCAGTCAATATGAATTTCACAAAATCATCACTGGGATTGTCCCATTGCTTTTTAAGAAACTGCTTTATTTCATTTGTATATTTTAATTCAGATGCAGTGTTAATGATATGCTCGACATCAAAATTATTTTTTGTGAATTTTTGCAACTCCGATATCTGATGATCACGAATGTCAAAAATATTGAATTCAAAGAAGGGGACTTTATCCATTTTATTTTGTTCATCAAGATCGGTGTAAAAGCGGTATACAATTCCGTTTGTAAGTATGGCGAACTTAGCGGTTGTAGTACCAAAATACCTAAATAGTTGGGAATCGTGCTTTTCTAGTCGCTCTTGAATTGATTTGGCTTCAATGAGAATAATAGGGTGTCCATTTTGCAGAATAGCGTAGTCGACTTTTTCGCCTTTCTTTATCCCTACATCAGCAGTGAATTCCGGAACGAATTCTTCAGGATTAAAAACATCATATCCAAGAGCTTGGAAAACGGCATAATGACAGATGTTTTTGTTGCTTCTTCTGTCAGAATGCTATCTTTAAGCTTTTTTACTCGTTTGGCTAGATTTTTAACTTGATCTACAAAATCACTCATGACTATCTTCCCCGGAGTTCCCCATCGGATGGGGGATTTGCTCATTTCTTCGTGTTCACGTAAATCTTTTGCAGTAAATTTATGACTTCACCAAATCCTGCAACAATAAGTCCCAGTAAAATTGCGGGGTAATAATTCGAATTTACAAACAAAGTGACGACGATGCTGACAAAAAATATGACAGTTCCCAACAATAACAGCAGTTTGCCAATAGGGTTGGACTTCTCATTTTCAGCTTCAATTTCAGATGCCCATTTCTTCTCTTGCTTCGAATCCTTTTTACTTCCGCTTCCATTTTTCACCCGCCTCTATGTTCATTTAGTCAAGAGTTTTACTATTTCATAGTCATTATTTGATTAGGGTAATCGTCATTACCGAAAACAGGGGACAACAACCACTGTGTGAATCTTGTGCTCCAAAAATTTTCCCTGAAGAATGATGAAGGTTCTAGGTCATTTGGTCTAGTCTATTCTACTATAAAAACGGCATTTTGGCGACATTTGGAAGGCTGCCAAAACGGGAGTACAGTCGCTAAGACAACTCAAGTAACATCACTCGTAGCTTCGAGTCGGGGAAAGTAACGTAAGAAGCTATGCCCGGGAACTTCGAAACATGTATGGCATCCCTAAATCCATGCGGCGGGGGCAGCATGAAGCGATTCCTGACCCTCCAATGGAATGGGTGAGAAAACGCAGGTGGATTTCGGGATGACGAAGATGAGAAATCTGCAGGGAGTGTGGTTGATTTTGAAGAAAATGAAACAAATTGCGATTGCTTCGATTAAGGCTTCCTATCTTCCATTCACGATCTAACGAA
>NZ_BOVJ01000191.1 GCF_018403665.1 Paenibacillus cisolokensis | reverse complement strand
TTTTTGATTGATCGTTAAACCGCTTTAATGAATTGTAAAATTGAAAGGGGGGGATAAAATGGCCACCATCGACGACGTCGCCAAAGCGGTGGGCGTATCCAAAGGCACCGTATCGAGCGTGTTCAGCAAAAAAAGACCGATCAGTCAAGAGGTGACGGAACGGGTGTTGGCCGTTGCCAAGGAGCTCGGCTATTATCCGAATCACGTCGCGCGCAGTCTGGCGACGCGCAAGACGATGATCGCGGGGCTGAAAATGCCGATCTCGCGCGACATGTCTTTAAGCGGCTTCGAGATCCAGATGATTAACGGCGTGATGAAGCAATTGGCGAAGCATGGCTATCGGGTGCTGCTCGACACGCTGCCGGAGCATGACGATCCGACATCGTTTTCGATGGACCCGGTGGACGGCGTCATTTTACTCAATCCGCGCAAGGCGGACCCGAGAATCGACCGATACGGCCAGATGGGCATTCCGATCGTTCTCGTCGGCCGTCCGGACCCGGACGACCGGTCGCTCAGCTATGTGGATAACGACAATGAAGCGCTCGCTTGCGAAGTCGGCCGCTACCTGCTCGGCCTCGGCCACCGCTCCGTCCTGTTTCTGAACACGATCCGCGACATGACCGTCGCCTCGGACCGGGCGGCGGGATTGAGACGCGCGTTCGCGGAACGGGGACTCGCGCTGGACGACGACCGGATCGCCTATTATTCCCATGAGGCTTACGGCAATGCCGCCGCTTACGGGTATTCGGCGCTGCGGGAAATGTGGGGACGACTGTCGTTTACGGCCGTCATTACCGACACCGACCGGGTGGCGCTCGGCGTCTACCGGGCGGCAAGAGAGCTGGGTATCGCGATTCCTGACGAGCTTTCGGTCATTGCGCTGAACAATGATGCGACGCTTGCGCAGGAGATGGAGCCGCAGCTGACCGCGGTCGAGCTGTACGCGGAAACGCTCGGCATCGAAGCGGCCAGCCTGCTGATGGACATGATGGCGGAATACGAGCCGCAGCAAAAATGATCGAAACGAAGCTCATCGTGCGCAGCTCATGCAAATCGCTTGTATGAGTTTGCCGCACGATCGGGCGGGTCCCAAACGTCGCATGTGAAAGCGCTTTATTAAGGTTTTGTAAAGTCGCCGGCATCCAGTCCGGCCGGCTATTTATCCGATTCGGGAGGGTTATACACGATGCGAAAAAAACGTAAAGCGATTTACGCCATATTGGCCGCGACGCTGCTTGGCTCCATGATTGCCGGCTGCGCGGGCGGAAAGAGCGAAGGAACGCAAGGGACGGAAGGAACCGCGGACAACGGAGGAGGAGAGAAGACGGAAGCGCGGACGCTCAAAATTATGGCGGGCGTCATCGGCGGTAAAACGCCGGAAGAGAACGGCTTGTTCGAGAAAGAGATCGAGCGGCTGACAGGCATTACGGTCAAGCTCGAAAAGCCGGCTTCGGATTACGACAAAAAGCTGCTCGCCGCGGTTTCATCCGGAGAAAAATTCGATCTGCTGCAAATCAGCAAGGAGAAGATGAACACGTTTATCGAGCAGGGCATTCTGACGCCGCTGACAGATAAGGTGAAAGGCTCGGAGACGCTCAGCGATCCGAACGTCATTCCGTCCGAGGAATGGGCGCAGGTCGAGACGAAGGACGGCGAAATTTACGGCGTCTTCACCAAATATCAGGGCGGCACGATGCCGATCGTCCGCAACGATTGGCTCAAGAAGCTGGGGCTGCCGGAGCCGAAGACGCTGGATGATTACTACACCGTGCTCAAAGCATTCGTCGAGCAGGACCCCGACGGCAACGGCAAGAAGGATACGTACGGCCTGTCGACCGCCGGCATGTACGAGTTGCAAGGATTTTTCAGCGCCGCCGGGCTGAAGCAGCGCTATGTCGAGAAGGACGGCAAGCTTGATGTGCCGTATTCGACCGATGCCGCGATACCGATTTACGAATGGTTGGCCAAATTGTACAAGGAAGGCATTCTCGATCCGAATTTCGCCACGAACGATACCGGCAAAATGCGCGATCTGTTCCTGACCGACCGGGTCGGCATGATTACGTACTGGGACGCATGGGTCGGCATGCTGAACAATACCCGTAAGGAACAGGACCCGAATACCGAATTCGAGGCAAAAGGGCTGCCGGGCGCCGTCGGTCCGGACGGCAATCATATGCTGCGCCGCGGGGACCCGGACGTATGGGTCATTCCGGTCAATGCGGAAAATCCGGAGACGGCCTTCGAATTTATCGAATGGTGGCACTCCAAGGACGGCATTATACTCGGCAGTCTCGGCATCAAGGACCACGATTACACGGAGCAGAACGGCAAATACGAGCTGACGCAAACGGGCAAGGAACATGCGATGGACCACGGCGTGCCGTTCTGGTACAACAAAAACGTGGAGCCGCCGTTCGGCAAGCTGCCGGGCGTTCAGGAAGCGCAGGATTTGCTCGCCAAGTACGCTTCGCTTGAACTGACGCCTCCGAGATGGGCGGACGCCGAGAAGATCATCAACGAATATTCGTTCAAGGCGATTATGGGACAAATGCCTGCGGCGGATGCGGTCAAAAAATGCGGGAAGAGCTGAAGGCGAACGGTCTGATCGATGGATAATCAAGGTGGTGGACTCGCATGAAGGCGATCGTGAAATACCGGGCCGTCTATTTGATGATGCTGCCCATCATAGCCTACTTTCTCATATTTGCCTACTATCCGCTCGTCCGCGGCTTTGTTATCAGCTTCCAGCAGTTCCGGCTGATCGGCGACCGGCCGTTCGTCGGACTGGATAACTATGCGCAAGTGCTGAAAGATTCCGCGTTTTGGGATACGTTTGCCAATACGCTCATTATCGGCGGGAGCATCCTCGCGATCGGCTTTATTATGCCGATCGCTCTCGCTTTGCTTTTGAACGAGGTGTTCGCCTCCTGGTTCAAAAAGATCGTGCAAATGGTTGTCTATTTGCCCCATCTGTTCTCCTGGGTCGTCGTCGGCGGCATGTGGATTATGATGCTGTCGCCCGACACGGGCATCGTCAACCAGCTGCTGCTTGCCCTGGGAGCGGAGAAGCCGATCGGTTTCATGTCGCAGGAAGCGTACGCGAGACCGGTTATGGTTTTCACGGCCGTATGGAAGGAAGTCGGCTTTACGTGCATTCTTTATTTGGCTGCGATCGTGTCGATCAACCCGTCTCTGTACGAGGCGGCCCGAATCGACGGGGCCAACCGGTGGCATCTGGTCCGCTACGTTACGCTGCCGCAGCTCGTTTCCACGATGAAAGTCGTGCTGATGCTGCATGTGATGAGCGTTCTGAAAATGTTCGACCAGATTTTCGTCATGAGAAACGGCGCTATCGCGGGCAAAGTCGATGTTATTATGATGTATACGTATCAGAAAGGCATATTGGAATTCCAGATCGGGATGGCGACCGCCGCCGGATTTCTGGTCATATTGGCCACGCTGATTATAACGTTTGTCATCCGGATACTGATCCGGTACGATGAGGAGTGAGCGCTGACATGAACCGCAACCGACCGTATACGAGCTGGCAAAGCCGCTGTTTCGATATCGCAAACATTGCGCTGATGCTGCTTTTGATGTCCTCCATGATCATTCCGTTTCTCAATACGTTCGCGCTCGCTTTCTCGTCGAATCTGGCATCCATGACTCCCGGCATCGTGCTGTGGCCGAAGGAATTCAGCGTGGAAGGCTTCACCACCGTCTGGAACCGGATGCAGCTTTATTTGCCGTTCATGAACAACGTGATCGTCACGGTGGTCGGCACCGCCGCTCATGTGCTGCTCAGCTCCATGGCCGGATATGTGCTGGTCCAGCAGGGGATTCCGGGGAAGAAGCTGATGATATCGTTCATTATGATTACGATGATGGTGCCCGGGGAAGCGATCATGATTCCGCTCTATGTCGTAAATCGGGATCTCGGATTGCTGAATACGCTTTCGTCTCTTATCATCGCGGGACTCGTTTCGGGCTTCAGCGTGCTGCTTATGCGCAACTTCTTCCAGAGCATTCCGGGAGAGATGGCGGAGTCGGCCAGGATGGACGGGGCAGGGGACTTCCGGATATTCGCGACGATGTATTTGCCGCTTGCGTCGGCCGGGCTCGCCACGGTGACGCTGTTCGAATTCGTCAGCCGCTGGAACCAGTTTACGCCGGCGTTGCTGTACATTAGCGATCAGACGAAATATACGCTGCAAATAGCGCTGAAGTCGCTTATCGTCGACACGGACTCCACGTCGAGCAACTTTATTATTACGACCAACGTCCGCATGGCGGGAATCGTGATCGCCCTGATTCCGCTTATCGCCATCTATCCGTATGTGCAAAAATATTTTGTCAAAGGCATTATGCTGGGCGCGAACAAAGAGTGACGTCCGCGGCATGCCGGAGCCGTAGCGCGAAGAGGAGGAATAGCATGGACCGCGAAGCAATCGGACCGGTTCAGAAGGTCTATACCCGCCGCATCGAAGCGGCGGAGCAGGGGAGTTATATCGAAGTTCCGTTTGACATGGTACCGGAGGCCGAGCGTCTGCACGTCTCCATATCGGTAGGGACGGCACAAGGACGTACGGCCGTTATCGACCTTGGCGTCCGGGACGCCGTCAGGCTGCGAGGCTGGAGCGGCGGCGCCCGCCGGGAATTTCAGATCGGCCGGGAACGGGCGACGCCGGGCTATACGCCGGGGCCTCTCGAAGCCGGCGGCTGGGCGGTGCTGCTCGGGGCGTACCGGGTGCCGCAGGAAGGCTGCGATGTCTCGGTTTCGATCACGATCGAGCGGGAACGGCCGCGATGGCTGAAGGGCGATCTTCATATGCACAGCGTGCACAGCGACGGAAGTTATACGCTTGAAGAGAATGCCGCGATTATGGCCGAGCTCGGCTGCGACTTTCTGGCGATGACGGATCATAATACGACGAGCCAGAATGCCGCCTATCCGCGGGATGCCGCGGTCGTCATGATTCCCGGAATGGAGTTTACGACCAATTTCGGCCATAGCAACATGCTGGGCGTCGAGGTGCCGATCGACGACTTCCGGTCCGTCGATCAGGCCGGCGTGAACGACAAGCTGCGGACGGCCAGAGAGCGGGGGGCCATGATCGTCCTCAATCATCCGCACTGCGATTATTGCCCGTGGGAATGGGAGTTCTCGGACGATTTCGGCATCGTCGAAATATGGAATGGGCCGTGGCACGAGGCGAACCGCCGCACGCTCGACTGGTGGGACGAACAGCTGAGAAAAGGGCGGCGCATCGTGGCGGTCGGCGGCAGCGACATGCATCGTCCCGACCCGTACCGGAAGCATGCCCATCCGACGACTTGGGTTTACGGCCGCTCCCGGACGGTGGACGGGATACTGGAAGGCATCGACGCCGGGCATGTCGTGCTGAGCTGGGCGCCGGACGGTCCGTTCGTTTCGCTCGCTTGCGGCGACCGGATCGTCGGCGACGCGGTTGCGGACGACTCCGGCCGACCGCCGGTCATCCTTACCGCGGAGCGCCTGCGCGAAGGAGACGCGATCCGGCTGATCAGCGATCGCGGCGTCGAGCGGGACATCGCCGTAAGCGCCGCGGACGGCGGGAGCGCGGTACTGGAATGGCATGAACGGGGGCGGCAGTATATTCGCGCCGAAATATGGCGCAAATTCGAAGAAGTGGACCGCGTGCTGCTGGCTGCCGTCACGAACCCGATCTATTTTGAGCCGCAAGAAGGTTAAGCCGCGGATTGTACGGCGATGGCGTTCAAGCTTTGCTTGATCGGCGAAGTCGGCTGCATCGTTGGCTTGCGGTTGGCGTGCGACGACCCCGCATTTTGCTTTCCCGTGCGTCGTATCGTAAGATGTTGGTGTTGATGTTGCGGAAAAATGAACGTACGCACAGGGAGAGAAACGAGTTATGAAGCCGACGATTTACGATGTCGCGCGCGCGGCCGGCGTTTCGACCGCGACCGTGTCGAAAGTGATTAACGGGACCGGCCGCATCAGCGACAAGACGCGCAAGCGAGTAACCGAAATTATGGAGGAGCTGCGCTACCAGCCCAGCATGGTCGCGGCGGCGCTCACCAGAAGAAGCACGTCGACCGTCGGCCTGATGCTGCCGGATTTGGCCAACCCTTATTTTGCGGAGATCGCCCGGGCCGTCGAGGACCGCGGCCACGAATTCGGTTTCAGCCTGTTAATCTGCAGCACCGACAACGACCCGTCCAAAGAAGAAAAATATTTGTCGCTGATGGTGCAAAAATGCGTGGACGGCATTATGATCGCGACGAGCACCGGGCAGGACGGATTGCTGCGGGAGCTGGCCGAACAGCGGATGCCGATCGTCGCGATTTCCCGGGAGCTGCCGTCGCTGCCGGTCGATACCGTGATGGTCGACGATTTTATGGGCGGTTATATGGCCGGGAAGCATTTGGTCGGACTCGGGCACCGGCGGATCGGCATTATCGCCGAGAAGCTGGGCGCCTCCAGCAGTCCCGAGCGGATTCGCGGCTGCCGTCAGGCGATGGCCGAAGCGGGCATCGAGGCGGACGATTCGCTGATCGCCGAAGCAAGCTATACCGTCGACGGCGGACGCAAGGCGGCCGCGCGTCTGCTAGGCGGCGGCGAGCCGCCGACGGCGCTGTTCGCCTGCAACGACGTATTGGCGATCGGCGCGTTGCAGGCCGCCTTCGAGCGCGGTCTTCAGGTGCCGGAGCAGCTGTCGGTCGTCGGATTCGACAATACGATGCTCGCGACGATTACAGCGCCCCCGCTGACGACGGTGTCCCAGCCGATTCAGGATATCGGACGGCGCGCGTTCGATGCGCTGCTTCAGGAAATTCGCGGCGAGAAGCGGACCAAACAGCGTCTCGTGCTTTTGCCGGAGCTTGTCGTCCGCCGCTCGACGGCGCCCGTAGCGGGCGGCCTGTAACCGGGCCGCCTGCACGCTTGCGGAGAACGGATAAGACGCATGCTGCCGCGGCGGCCGCTATCGTCGCGATGCTCATTTTTTATGTTGACAGCGGTAGAGAGAGGCGCTATTGTTAAAGGGTAAGCGGTTAACCTTAGGCATCATTTTATGGTTTTGCTTATAGTTTATAAAGAAGACAACGTTTGCAAAACAACCCGATTGCGTAAAATGCGGCAATGGATACCGTGCCAGACCATGCGGGAAGGGAGTGGCTTGATGTTAGGGTAATCGGTTAATCTCCCCTTGTATCAAGGACGATCCGATTCGACTTGTCCGGCGGTTTATCTTTGAAAACGTTTAAAAGGAGGATGACGGAGGAGATGGGGACGATTCGACTGACGATGGCCCAGGCGCTCGTACGCTTTTTGAGCAGGCAATATTTGGAGGTGGACGGCAAGCGGCGTCCGTTCTTTCGCGGCGTAATGGGAATATTCGGGCACGGCAACGTAACCGGCATCGGTCAGGCGCTGGAGCAATACAAGGATGAAATTCTGTTTGTCCAGGGGAAGAACGAGCAGGGGATGGCCAACGCGGCGATCGCATACGCGAAGCAGAAGAACCGGCTCGAAACGTTCGCCTGCACGACGTCGATCGGGCCGGGTGCGCTGAACATGGTAACCGCTGCCGGCACGGCAACGATCAACCGGATTCCGCTGCTTCTTTTGCCCGGCGATATTTTCGCGGGAAGACAGCCCGACCCGGTTCTTCAGCAGATCGAAGTGACGCATGATTACACCGTGTCCGTCAACGATGCCTTTAAGCCGGTCAGCAAATATTGGGACCGGATCGTCCGTCCCGAGCAGCTGATGACAGCCGCCTTGAACGCGATGCGCGTGCTGACGGACCCGGCCGAGACCGGCGCGGTGACGCTCAGCCTGCCGCAGGACGTGCAGTGCGAAGCTTACGATTACCCCGAGGAGTTTTTCGCCGAGCGGGTGCATACGATCGATCGCCGTCCCGCGGCTCCGGCTGCGGTCGCCCGCGCGGCGGAGCTGATCCGCGGCAAGCGCCGGCCGCTCCTGATCGCCGGCGGCGGCGTCCATTATTCCGGCGCGACCGATGAGCTGGTCCGCTTCGCCGAATCGTTCGGCATACCGGTCGCGGAGACGCAGGCGGGCAAGAGCGCGATAGCGTGGAACCATCCGCTTGGCTTCGGCGGCGTGGGCGCGACCGGCACGTTGGCGGCGAACCGGCTCGCGGCGGAAGCGGATGTCATTATCGCCGTCGGCACCCGGCTGTCCGATTTTACGACGGCGTCCAAGACGGCGTTCCGCCATCCGCAGGCGGAAATCGTGAACATCAACGTCAATGCGGCGGATGCCGCGAAGCTGGACGGCATTCCGGTTGTCGCCGACGCGCGTGAGGCGCTGGCCGCTTTGGGCGAGGCGCTGCGGTCGGCCGGCTACGCGGCCGGCTACGACAAGGCCGAGCTGGCGGCGCTGAAGCGGGAATGGGACGCGGAAGTCGACCGGCTCTATGCGGTGGAGCGGGAAGACGGCCTGGCTCAAACCCGTGTGCTCGGCGTCATCAATGAATTCGTCGACGAGCGGGACGTGATCGTATGCGCCGCCGGCAGCCTGCCGGGCGACCTTCACCGGCTATGGCGGTGCGAAAGGCCGAAGACGTACCATATGGAATACGGATTTTCCTGCATGGGCTATGAAGTGTCCGGCGCATTCGGCGTACGGCTGGCCGAGCCGGACGGCGAAGTATACGCGCTCGTCGGGGACGGCAGCTATTTGATGCTCCACTCCGAGCTGGTCACGTCCTTGCAGGAAGGGCGAAAAATTACGGTGCTTCTGCTGGACAACAGCGGATACCAGTGCATCCACAATTTGCAGCGGGCGAACGGCAGCGAAGGATTCGGCAACGAATTCCGCGAGCGGGGGGCGGACGGCCAATTGAGCGGCGACTGCCTGACGATCGACTATGCGGCCCAAGCGGCGGCGCTCGGCGCCAAAACCTTTAGGGCGCGCACGGCGGAGGAGCTTCGGGCGGCGCTGAATGCGGCGAAAGCAGAAACCCGTTCCGTGCTGGTCGACATCAAAGTGCTGCCGGGTACCGGTACGGACAATTACGAGTCGTGGTGGCGGGTCGATGTGGCGGAAGTGGCGGAATCGGAGAAAGTCCATGCGGCTTACGGCGCGATGCGGGAGAAACTGAAAACCGCCAGGCCGTATTGATAACGCGTTAGGGGGAGTGAACGGTGGCTTTGAACGTGAAATACGGCATTTCGGGCATCAACTGGGTAAACGAGGATATGCTGGATCTCGGCGATCATTATACGGCGGACGACGTTCTGTCCCAAATGCAGGCGCTCGGCTTCGAAGGGACGGAGTTTTGCCGCAAATTTCCGCGCAGCGTTCCCGAGCTTTCGCGGTTGCTGGAACGATACGGCATGACGCTCGTGGCGCAATGGAAGTCGCTGGCGTTCCGCGACGCCTCGCGGCGGGAAGAGGAGATGCGGGCGTTTCGGGAGCATGCCGATTTTTGCGGGCGATGGGCAGCCGTTATGTCGTCGCCTGCGAGACGGGCGACGCGTTCGAAGATCCGCATTCCAACCGGGTTGCGATACAGCCGCTTACCGATGAACAATGGCGGAATCTTGCCGAAGGATTGAACGAAGCGGGCCGATATTGCCAATCTGTCGGGCTCGAGCTCGTCTATCACTACCACGGGGAGACGGTGATCGAACGCGGGGAAGACATCCGCAGGCTGATGGAATCGACGGACCCGGCGTATGTGCATATGCTTTACGATACCGGCCACGCCTACTACGGCGGCAGCGATCCGCTCGACATTTTGCGAACTTATTATGACCGTATCCGCTACATTCATTTAAAGGACGTGCGCCGGGACGTGCTCGAGCGCGCGCGCCGCGCCGGCCTCCGCTTCCGGGAAGCGGTGCGTCAGGGAGTATTTACGGTGCCCGGCGACGGCTGTATCGATTTTGCGCCGATTTACCGGGAACTGCATGAACGGGGTTACGAGGGCTGGATTTTGATCGAGGCCGAGCAGGACCCGGCTGTCGCCGAGCCGACCCGCTATGCCCGTCAATGTATGGAATATATTCGCGGCATTACGCCGTAAACGTTGTGCAGCAGTACAGCATGAAAATACGTATAAAGCGAGGTTATGACTCATGTCGTCCGTTTCAATCGGCATTATCGGCGCGGGGCGGATCGGCCGCCTGCACGCCGAGCAATTGAGCCGAAATCCCGCCGTGCGCGTGGCGGCCGTCTCCGACGTCCGGCTGACCGGCGAGCTGCGCGACTGGGCGAATTCGCTCGGCATTCCGCGCGTCACCGCCGATTACCGCGAGCTGCTGGACGATCCCGATATCGCCGCCGTTCTGATTTGCTCTTCGACGGATACGCATGCGGCGATCATTGTGGAAGGGGCGGCCCGAGGCAAGCATATGTTCTGCGAAAAACCGGTCAGCTTCGATTACCGTGAAACGGCCAAAGCGCTCGAGGCGGTGCGCCGCGCCGGCGTTATTTTGCAGACCGGCTTCAACCGCCGCTTCGACCGCCACTTCATGCGGGTGCGCCGGTGGATCGACGAAGGGGCCGTCGGCGAACCGCATCTTATCCGGATTACGTCACGCGACCCAGCCCCGCCGAGTCCCGAATACATTCGCGTATCCGGCGGGTTGTTCATGGACATGGCGATCCACGATTTCGATATGGCCCGTTATTTGGCCGGCAGCGAAGTGGCCGAGGTATATGCCCAGGGGGCGGTGCTGGTCGATCCGGTTATCGGCGAGCTCGGCGACATCGACACGGCCATTACGACGCTTCGGTTCGAGAGCGGCGCGCTCGGCGTAATCGACAACAGCCGCCGCGCCGTGTACGGCTACGATCAGCGGATCGAAGTGTTCGGCTCGAAAGGGAGCGCCTCCGCCGGCAACGATTATCCGAACAATGCGGAACTTAGCACCGCAAGCGCGGTGAGCCGGGATTTGCCCAAATACTTTTTTCTGGAACGCTATGCGGAGGCCTATGCGGACGAAACGCGCCGTTTCATCGAATGCGTTCGCGACGGCGCGAAGCCGCCCGTGGACGGGAACGACGCGCTGCAGGCGGAACGGATCGCCCACGCCGCCAAGCTGTCGCTGCTTGAGCGGCGACCTGTCGCGCTGGACGAGGTGCGGTAACTTTCCCGATTAGTTTAATAAGGAGGGGTAACGGATGCCCAAATCGGAACTGGTTGTGCCAAGCGCCGCAACGCCCGGCGCTTCGGGCTGTGTTGTGGAAGTGACGCCGGCGTCGGCAGGCTGGCGCTATGTCGGTTTCCAGGCGTACCGGCTGAAGCCGGGAGAGCGGCTGGAAAGCGAGACGGGAAGCGACGAGTGCTGCCTCGTACTGCTGTCGGGCAAGGCGGACATCCGGACGTCGGCCCAGCGGTGGGACGATGTCGGGGAGCGGATGAGCGTATTCGAACCGAAGCCGCCCTATTCGGCCTATGTGCCTTCGGGAGACCGATTCGGCGTCGAGGCGTTGACGGAGGTGGAGCTCGCGGTATGCCGGGCGCCGGGGAAGGGCACCTATCCCGCGCGGCTGATCGTCCCCGCCGACGTCGGCGTCGAAATACGCGGGCAAGGACTGACCGAGCGCATCGTGCGCAATATTTTGCCGGAAGGAGAACCGGCGGACAGCCTGCTCGTCGTGGAAGTGTATACGCCGGGCGGCCATTGGTCGAGCTATCCGCCGCACAAGCATGACGAGGACCGGCTGCCCGACGAGTCGCTGCTGGAGGAGACCTATTACCATCGCATCGAGCCGGCGCATGGCTTCGCGGTCCAGCGGGTTTACACCGATGACCGGTCGCTGGACGAGACGATCACGGTGCGGGACGGCGACGTCGTGCTGGTGCCGAGAGGCTATCACCCGGTAGGCGCCCCTGCGGGCTACGATGTGTATTATTTGAACGTTATGGCCGGGCCGGTTCGCACCTGGAAGTTTCATAACGATCCCGACCACGAGTGGATTATGCAAGGATGGAGCCGTCCGGTTGCGGCGGGCGGAAAGAACGGGGGGGATAGCCGATGACGCTGCCGCCGTTTGCCGCCGGCCGTCCGCTCGACGTGATCGGCCTGGGCCGGCTCTGCATCGATCTGAACGCCAACGAAATTCATCGTCCGATGGAAGAGACGCGCACGTTTACCAAATATGTCGGCGGTTCTCCGGCGAACATTACGATCGCGCTCGCGCGGCTGGGGGAGAAAACGGGTTTTATCGGCAGAGTGTCCGACGATCAGCACGGCCGTTTCATTACCCGCTACCTGGAAGAGCGCGGCATCGATACGAGCCATGTCATAACCGACAAATCGGGCAGCGTGACCGGGCTTGCGTTTACGGAAATCAAATCGCCGACCGACTGCAGCATCTTAATGTACCGGGACAATGTGGCCGATCTGAAGCTGGAGCCCGGCGACATTGACGCGGCCTATATCGGCAGCGCCAAGGCGCTCCTCGTATCCGGCACCGCGCTTGCGGCCAGTCCGTCGCGGGAAGCCGCGCTCAAGGCGATTCACGTCGCCCGCGAGTGCGGAACCGTCGTCATCTTCGACATCGATTATCGGCCGTACACCTGGACGTCCCGCGAGGAGACGGGCATCTATTGCTCGATTGCCGCCGCGAAGAGCGATGTCATACTCGGCGGACGGGAAGAATTCGATCTTCTCGATGCGGTGTATGAAACGCCGCACGGCGATGACCGGCGGACCGCGGAACGCTGGTTGCGGGAGAGCGCCGGCATCGTCGTCGTGAAGCGCGGCGGCGACGGCTCGACCGTGTATGCCCGCGACGGCCGAAGCTGGACGGGGCGCACGTTCCCCGCCCAGGTCGTCAAGACGTTCGGCGCGGGCGACGCTTTCGCCGGCGCGTTCATTCACGGGCTGCTGCACGGCTGGGACATCGAACGCTGCCAGCTGTTCGGCAGCGCCGCCGCATCCATCGTCGTTGCGAGCCACAGCTGCTCGGACGCGATGCCGACGGCGGAGCAGATCGAAGGCGTCATCGGGCGGTATGCGAACGGCTGAGCCGCGAATGCGTTTGTTCCGCCGCACGTTGCTGCGGGCGGGGGAACGGCGGCACTTTCGCAAATCGCCGACAACCGACAGACAGGAAGGAGAGCGTCATGAGCATAAAGAAGATCCAAAATTACATCGGAGGCAAATGGGTCGATTCCGCAACCGGGCGGACGGACATCGTGCCGAACCCGGCGACGGGCGAGACGATCGCGCACGTGCCGATCTCGGGCGGCGAAGATGTCGCCCGGGCGGTAGAGGCCGCCGCCGCCGCGTTTCAGGAATGGCGGAATGTGGCGGTGCCGAAGCGGGCGCGCATTCTGTTCAAATATCAGCAGCTGCTCGTGGACCATTGGTCCGAGTTGGCCGAGCTCGTCACACTGGAGAACGGCAAAAGCTATTCCGAAGCATACGGCGAGGTGCAGCGCGGCATCGAATGTGTCGAATTTGCCGCCGGGGCGCCGACGCTGCTGATGGGCCATACGCTGCCGGATATTGCGACAGGGCTCGAATCGAGCATGTACCGCTATCCGCTCGGCGTCGTCGGCGGCATTACGCCGTTCAATTTTCCGATGATGGTGCCGTGCTGGATGTTTCCGCTTGCGATCGCGTGCGGCAATACGTTCGTCCTGAAGCCGTCCGAACGGACTCCGCTTTTGGCGGGCCGACTCGCCGAGCTGTTCGAGGAAGCGGGGCTGCCGCCCGGCGTGCTCAATATCGTCCACGGCGCCCATGATGTCGTGAACGGCATGCTCGAACATCCCGGCATCGCCGCCATTTCGTTCGTCGGCTCCCAGCCGGTAGCCGAATACGTCTACAAGACGGCCGCCGCGCACGGCAAACGGGTGCAGGCGCTGGCCGGGGCGAAAAACCACTCGATCGTCCTGCCGGATGCCAATCTGGATCTCGCGGTGAAAGAAATTATCAGCGCCGCGTTCGGATCGGCCGGCGAGCGCTGCATGGCCGCTTCGGTCGTCGTCGCGGTCGGAGAAATCGCCGATCCGCTTGTGAGTCGGCTGGCGGAAGCGGCCCGCGGATTGAAAATCGGTCCCGGCATGCGCGAAGGCGTATTCCTCGGGCCGGTCATTCGCGACAGCCACAAAGCGAGAACGATCCAATATATCGAAGCCGGCGTGCAGGAAGGGGCGGAGCTGGTGCTGGACGGCCGGGAAGCGGCCGAAGCGTCGGGCGACGGTTATTTCCTCGGGGCGACGATATTCGATCATGTGCGGCAGGGCATGAAAATATGGACGGACGAAATATTCGCTCCGGTACTGTCGGTTGTCCGGGCGGCCACGCTGGACGAGGCGATCGATATCGCGAACGCTTCCGAATTTGCCAACGGCAGTTGCATTTATACGGACAGCGCCAAGGCGATCCGGCATTTCCGGGAGCGTATCGACGCCGGGATGCTTGGCATTAACGTCGGAGTGCCCGCGCCGATGGCGTTCTTCCCGTTTTCCGGATACAAAAAATCGTTCTACGGCGACCTTCACGCCAACGGCCGGGACGGCGTCGAGTTTTATACACGCAAAAAATGATCGTCGCCCGCTATTGATTTCCCGGCGCGCGGCTCGCCGCATGATGGCTTGGCGGTCGCGGTCAACCACATGTCATCGGGATCGCATGGATTGTTGAAACTCCGGACACATTATCGCGTATCACCTACCGTTAGGATTAAATGCCAATAAAACGTTTCCGGAGGGATAACATGATCGTTACGACTACGCCGACATTGGAAAACCGGCCGATTATCGACTATTTGGGCATCGTCAACGGGGAAGCCATCATGGGTGCAAACGTAGTGCGCGATTTTCTCGCATCGATCACCGATGTGATCGGAGGGCGTTCCGGCGCTTACGAAAACAAGCTGAAAGAAGCGCGGGACATCGCGATGGATGAGATGAAAAGCCAGGCGGCACGTCTCGGCGCCAACGCCATCGTCGGCATCGACATCGATTACGAAGTGGTCCGCGACGGCATGCTCATGGTCACCGTAAGCGGCACCGCGGTCCGCTGCTGACCGCAGGCCAAAGCCGAATGCTTGACAGCAAGCTATAGTTGACAGCAAGCTCCTCCGTTCGCCGGGGGAGCTTTGCTGTTTGAGGCGGGGGCGTGCACATTGCGGCAGCTGCTAAATGCAGCTGCTCTTTGTATGGCGCGCGCCCATGCCGCAAAGTATGGCGCGCCGCCCATGCCGCAAAATGAACGGAATCCTTTGTCACATTCGCTCGTCGGGATGAAACTTTTTATCCGAAAGGCTCGTTAACAGAAATGTAAAGAAAAGTGGGACGAAAGAGGGGTTATCGGATTGACATCGTCTTTAAATCGCCGTAACGGCACAATTGCGGCATTGACAGCTTTATTGCTGCTGATGTTCGGTTTGCTGCAGGCCGCGCCGGCGTTCGCCGACAGCGCCGACGCCGAAGCCGGCATCGCCGTGCAAGCCGAGACCGGCTACCAAGGGAAAGCGAAAGATATGGTGTGGCAGCCCGTGAAGCTGACGTTGACCAACCGTACGGCCAAAGATTTGAAAGGCGAGCTGGCCGTGTCGGTTTACGTGCCGTACGGCGGGCAGTCGACAGACTATGTCGTTCCGGTGGAGCTACCGCGCAGCACGCCAATCGAGGTGACGATGATGCTGCCCGGTGTCTCGCTGAACAAGGATACGAACCGTATCCGGTTCTTCGAAGGCGGCGTCAAGTCAGGCAAAGAAGTGAAAGTCGGACTCGAATATTTGACCAATCAGCTGACGGCATCGTTCATGATCGGCGTGGTGTCGCGCGATCCCGACACGCTTAATTTTATGCCGACGCTCAATCAGAAAGGTTATGCGATCGAGGTCGTGCCGCTGAAAGCGGAGCAGCTTGCCGAACAAGCCGCGGCATACGATATGCTCGATGCGCTGGTGCTGAACGATGTGCCGACGGCGACCTTGAGCGGCGAACAAGTGGAAGCGATCGTGACCTGGGTCAAACGCGGCGGCACGCTCATTTTAGCCGGAGGCGCCGGCTACGCCAAGACGGCCGAAGCGTTCGCCGATATTACGCCTGTCAAGCCCGGCGGAACCGAGACGTTGAAAGCCCTTCCGGCGCTGGAGTCTTATGGCGGCAAGCCGCTGCCCGCCGGGAGCGCGGTCACCGTATCGACAGGCGAATTGGCCGCGGGAAGCGTGATCGTTTCCGAAAACGGGCTGCCGCTGGCGGCCAAACGGGCAATCGGCCGAGGAGAAGCGCTGTATGTCGCATTCGATCCGTCCCTCGAACCGTTCGCCTCCTGGAGCGGCAGTCCGGCCGTCTGGGCGCAGCTGCTGCAAAAAATCTGTTGCCGCTGCAGCCGGGACTTAAAATGGGCTATGACAACCGATTCTGGGGACTGCAGCAAATCGCCGACATGTTTCCGTCGCTGAATCCGCCCGATATCCGGATTTTACTTGTCTGCTTCCTGATCTACCTGGTGCTCGTGGCACCGGTTATCTATTTGCTGCTCTACAAAATCGACAAGCGTGAATGGGCATGGTGGCTTATTCCCGCCGTCTCGGTTGCAACCAGCATTGTCATCTTCCTAGTCGGCGTGGCGGACAAGCGGACGATGATGACGCATTCCGTGCAAACGATCGAGCTGACCGGCCTCGGGGACGGCTTTCAGACCGGCGTGACGGCGATTTTTCGCCGACCGGCGGAACGGTGCGGGCGTCGTTCCCCGAACAGATGCGCGTGCTTACCTATCCGAACCGGAACAATCCGGGCGGCGGATTGCGGCTCGACAATACGGAGCAAGTGACAGTCGGGGAATCGGCCACGACGGTCGCCTGGAGCGATGTCCCCTATTGGTCGACGCGAAAAGGATGGATCGAAGGGCGCAAGGTGGACGATGCCGGCCGTTTCGATATTAAAACGAGCTACGAAAACGGCGGTTTGCGCATCGATGTGACCAATGGCACGCCGACCGCGCTGACGAACGTGCATGTGCTGATGAACGGCGGCGCGTACAAGCTCGGCGACTTGCCCCCGGGCGGCACCGCGACGGCGACCGTACCCGGCTATACGCAGACCGCGCCGCCGGCGTATGTCGATTACGGTATGCTCCTGTTCCCGCAAGGCCCCAATACGCGAAACGACGAGTTCGCCCGGGAACGCGCGCTTGCGGCAAATTACATGAACCGGTACCAGGACTCGCCGCTGCCGCTTGAGCCGGTCGTCGTGGGCTTCAGCAAAGACGGGAATCCCTGGTTTGAGGTAAACGGCAAGCAGGTGAAAACGGACAATGTGACGCTGTGGGTTCAGCCGTTCCGTCTCGAATCGGTGCAGGACGGCCGCTATTATGTGCCGCCGGGTACGGTTCAGCCGTTCATTACCGACAATCGGATGGAGCAGATGACAAGAAATCAGGACGGAACCATGAGCCTCACCAGAGGGGAACTGGAATTTGAGTACCGGCTTCCGAGAGCGCGGGCGTCGATTACGAATCGCTGCGCATCTATCCGGACAACCGGTTCGCCCAGCAAAACCGGATTCAATGGTCGATCTGGGACGCGGCCGCGGGCGAATGGACGGAGCTTCAGCTCGGTTCCGGCACTCTCGATTTGGGCGAACGATCCCCGAATTATGTAGCCGACGGGGGGATTATACGGATGAAGGCCGCCGTAGCCGCGCAATCGGAAACAAGGCTGCCGGGCATCGGTCTGGAAGGGAAGGTGAAGCGCTGATGGAAACGAAAACTTCCGTACCGATGGTGGAGATCCGGGGGCTTACGAAATCGTTCGGCGCTTTCCAGGCGCTGAAATCGATCGATTTGACAATCGAAAAGGGACGGTGTTCGGTTTTGTCGGACCGAACGGAGCCGGAAAGTCGACGACGATGCTCATTCTGTCGACGCTTATGGCGCCGACGTCGGGCTCGGTCAAGGTAGACGGCTTCGAGGTGACCGAGCATCCGAAAGAAGTGCGCAAGCGGATCGGGTATATGCCGGACTTCTTCGGCGTGTACGATCAGTTCAAGACGACGGAATATTTGCATTTTTACGGCGCCAGCTACGGCATTCCGAAGAGCGAGCGGGATCAGCTCATTCCGCAGCTGCTCGAACTGGTCAATCTGAGCGACAAACGCGATGCCTACGTCGATACGCTGTCCCGCGGCATGAAGCAGCGGCTCTGTCTGGCCCGCTGTCTTGTACACGATCCGGAGTTGCTCATTCTCGACGAGCCGGCTTCCGGCCTCGATCCGCGAGCTCGCATCGAGATGCGCGAAATATTGAAGGAATTGAAAGCGATGGGCAAGACGATCATAATTTCCTCGCATATTTTGCCGGAACTCGCCGAGATGGTCGACGAGATCGGCGTCATCGAGCACGGACAGATTATCGCCCAGGGCAAAGTCGCGGACATCCAGAACCGGCTCCGGGTCAAACGGATTTTGTCCGTCCGCTTGACGGGCCGCGAGGAGGAAGCCGAGGCTTTCCTGCGAAACCATCCGCTCGTGACGCGAACGATGCGAGACGACCGCGTCGTGCATGTCCATTTTGCCGGCGGGGACGAGGAGCAGGCCGATTTGCTTCGCCAGCTGCTGGATGAAGGCTTCCGGCTCATTTCGTTCAGCGAGGCGCAGACGAATCTGGAAGATATCTTTCTCGAGATTACGAAAGGAGGCGGCGGAACGGCATGAAAAACGGTTCGGCGGCGAAAGGCCGGTCCTCATGGAGCAGCAAGCTGGTCAACCCCGTGCTGGATAAAGAATTCCGG
The DNA here is from genome assembly GCF_018403665.1 of Paenibacillus cisolokensis. Lineage (GTDB taxonomy): Bacteria > Bacillota > Bacilli > Paenibacillales > Paenibacillaceae > Paenibacillus_AH > Paenibacillus_AH cisolokensis. Next base: position 2,446 of record NZ_BOVJ01000191.1, on the reverse strand, counting down.
TTGCGGATGCGCACTCCCCGCTCAATGTGGGCGCTTTTCTTTTACGTCGGGGCGATGGGCGCAGCCGCTCTGGCGTTCATCTATTTGATGACGGAGATTAACCGTCACGGACCGTCCGCCTTCAATCCGGAAGAAAGCCGGATGATGTTTATTTTCATATCGTTCGCCCAGATGGGGTTGATCGCATTTATGGCGCCCGGCCTGACTGCCGGCGTCATCAGCGGGGAACGGGAAAAGCAGACGCTCAACCTGCTGCTCACGACGCAGCAGAGCTCGGCGACGATCATTTTGAGCAAGCTCGTTTCGTCGCTCGCTTTCATGATTTTGATCGTGCTGGCGACGATGCCGGTATACAGTATCGTATTTTTGTACGGCGGCATTTCGCCCTGGCAGCTGCTCGGCTTATTTCTGTTTTTCGTTTTCGTCATGTTCGTGCTCGGCGCTTTCGGATTGCTGTTCTCCACGCTGTTCAAGCGAACGATGCTGGCTGTCATCGCAACGTACGGTGTTACGCTGTTTTTGTTCATCGGGACCGCGCTTATGTTTCTGTTTCTGAACGGCGTTCTGCAGGAGCTGTACCGCAATGTCCCCTCGACAGGGGCGCCGCCGTACCGCTGGATCGGCCATCTGTTGGCGCTTAACCCGGCGGCGGCGATGTACAGCATACTCGAACCTAGCCTGACGCGCCAGGCGTTTTTCGTCAGCGGCATGCAGGGCAATTCGCGATCGCCGATGACGCTGTGGCAGGAATTCATTCTGATCTATTCGATTGTAACGAGCTTGCTTATCGGGCTCAGCATCCGTTACCTTCGTCCGCGGTTGAAGCGGAGAACATAAAGGAGACGCGCGTCTACCCGTTAATCGAAAGGAGAGGGGCTCATGGACCGGGAGGATGATCGCATCAGGCGTGCCGGGCCGCCTTCCCGCAGGCATCCGCTGCTTGAGCTGCTGCTGCCGGTCCGGCGGCGGCTGACGTTGTTCCGTCTTGCCGGCGCCTCGCTGACCGGCCTGCTTGCCGGCAGCGCCGCCGCGCTGCTGCCGCTTGCGGCGAGCCGGATATGGCCCTTGCTGCATGCCCGTTGGTATGCGGCGGCGCTAGTCTGCGCCGGCGCCGCTGGCGGTGCCGCCTACGCGATATGGCGGCGGGCGACGGCGGAGGAAGCCGCCCGGGTCATGGACCGGACCGGCACGAACGACGCGGTCTGCACGGCGCTCGGGGCGCTGGAAAGCGAGGCGCCGGTCGCCCGGCTGCAGCGCGAAGAGGCGATCGAGCAGGCGAAGCGGTACGGCGAGTCGCTCAAGGAGCGGCTGCCGTGGCCTTCCTGGCGAAACCGAAAACGCGAGGCGGCCGGTCTGGCGGCGATCTGGCTGGCGGCGGCCTTGTTGCTCGCCTGGCCCAATCCGCTGGATGACCGGGCGAAGGCGCTCGCCGAGGCGAGACACCGTTTGACGGACGCCGCACAAGAGCTGGATGAGCTGGCAGAGGAGATTCGGAGCCGGGACCTGCCGGAGGAGGCTAAGGAGCCGCTGGCGCGATCGCTGGATGAGCTGCGGCGGGATATGAAACGCGCTGCCGACCCGGATGCGGCGCTTGAGCAATTCGAAGAGACGCTTCGGGAGATGGAAGCGGCGGCGGAACGGGCGCGTGAGGCGATGAGGCGTCTCGATGCGGCCGCAGATGCGCTTCGCGGCGAACCGGCGCTGCGTCCTGTCGGGCAGGCGCTGCAAAATCGGGATGCGGCTGCCGTACGCCAATCGCTCGATACGCTTCGCGACGAGCTCAGACGGCTGTCCGACGAGGAGCGGAAAGCGATCGCGGAGGCGCTGGAACGGATCGCCGGGCAGCAGCCGGATGAAGCCGGCGCGCTGAAGCAGGCGCTGGAAAAAGCGGCGGAGCAGGTCCGCGGCGGCGAAAGCGGCGGGGAAGATAGCGATGCGCTGGACGAATTGGCCGACGCGTTGGACCGCGAGCTGACGCAAGCCGAGCTGGAAGCGCTCGCCGAACAATTGGCCGAGCGGCTCGGGGAATCCGGGCAGACGCTTGCCGAACAGCTTGCTGCGCAAGGATTCGATGTGCCGTCAGGCATGATTGCGCGCGCCGCGACGGGCGGAAGAGCGAGCGGTTCAGCCGCCGGAAGCGGAGGAGCGCCGTCCGGCGCGGCCGGCGGCGAGGGCGGAGAAAGTGAAAGCGGAGGCCAATCGGGCCAAGGTCAAAGCGCCGGTGAAGGTTCGGGAACCGGCTCGGGACAGGGCGCAGGGACGGGCAAGGGAGCCGGAGCGGAGCAAGGCGCGGGAGCCGGAGCAGGGCAAGGCGCAGGCGGCGGAAGCGGCCAGGGCGCGGGCGGCGGAAACGGCCAAGGTGCGGGCGGCGGAAACGGCCAAGGTGCGGGCAGCGGAAGCGGGCAGGGCGGTCTTGCGGGCGGAACCGGCGCGGGAGGCCGCGGCC
>NZ_BOVJ01000190.1 GCF_018403665.1 Paenibacillus cisolokensis | reverse complement strand
CCGGATCGAGCAGGCCAAGCGGCTGCTCCGCGACCGGCGTCTCAAGCTGTACGAAGTGTCGTCGATGGTCGGCTATCAGGATGCCAACTATTTCGCGAAAGTGTTCCGCAAACTGACCGGCGTCATTCCGTCGCAATACCGGAATGCGCTTCCGGAAGAATGATGCGCCTCGGGGCGGTCATCCGCCGGATGCTGTCGCAGCTCCGCATTCAGACCAAGCTGCTGTTCGCCTTTCTGGCCCTTATCGCCATTTCGGCCGGGGCGGTATCGGCCATCGTCTACCGCAACACGGTAGAGAGCATGGAGCGCCGGGTGGAGCAATCGACGGAGCAGGCGATCAATCAGGCGTACTCGTTTCTGTCCTACAAGCTGAACAATATCAAGGACGTATCGAGCATGCTGTTCATGCACGACGAGCTGAACGATATTTTGAACCGGGGCCGATACGGTCTTCGGCTCGGCGACCAGATCGACGATTACAACAAAATTTTGAATATCCTGAACTCGGTCCAGAGCGGCCGCGAAATATACCGGATTCGACTCTATGTCGATTCGACGAATATTTATGCGCGGGAGAAGAGCACGATCTTCGCGCTCGGCACCGTCCGGAACGAGCCGTGGTACGGGGAGATGCTGCACAATTCGGACGGCATCTACTGCCGGTCGCCTTATGAAGACGAATACGGCCGGACCGGCGCGAAGCGAAATATTATCTCCTGCGTTCGTCCGATGCGTACGGAACAGTTTACCGGAGAGGTGATGGGCGTTCTGTCGCTGGAAATTTTGGAGGAGACGTTCCGGCAAATCATTGAGGAGACGCAAAATACGACAACCGGCAAAGTGTATCTGGCGGACCGGACGAATCGGATTATATCGAGCACCGACGAGGCCGGGAACGGAACGGTCGTGCCTCTTGTCGACCTCGATTCGCATATCGTCATCGAAAAGCCGATAGACGGAACAAGCTGGAAGCTGATCGCCCATATCCCGAAGAGCGAAATCTACGCGGAGGTGCGTCAATGGTCGAACGAGCTGTATCTTGTGCTGTCCGTCGTCATCGTCGTCGGGATTTTGGCGGCGGTCGCTTTCTCGCACGGATTGACGCGCCGGATCAAGCTGCTGCTGCAGCAAATCAAGATGATCGAGTCCGAAAACTGGGATTCGCAAACCGATGTCACGACCCATGACGAGATCGGTGTGCTGCAGTCTCATCTGAACCAGATGAGCGAAAATATCCGGGTTATGATTCAGGAGAAGTACAAGACGGAGACGCAGAAGAAAGCGGCGGAGCTACAGGCGCTGCAGGCGCAGATCAACCCGCATTTTCTTTACAATACGCTGGATCTGATCCACTGGATGGCGATGGAGAGGGGCGCGCGGGAAATTAGCGAGGTTGCCGTTCAACTGTCGAGCTTCTTCCGCATCAGCTTAAGCCAGGGCCGCGATATTATTCCGATCGCCGACGAGCTGGAACATGTCCGGACCTATCTGGACATCCAGAATCGCCGGTTCGGCGGCAATATCCGCTATACGATCGATGCCAGTCCCGAGGCTCTCGCGTTCAAAACGGTCAAGCTGGTGCTGCAGCCGATCGTGGAAAACGCGGTGCTGCACGGCATACGGGAGAAGCTCGGCAAGTCGGGCGAGATCGCGGTCCGGTGCCGGATGCATGGCGATGTCATCGAATTTACCGTGGAAGACAACGGCGTAGGCATGACGGAAGAGCAAATGCGGAGGCTGGCCGACGATTCGTCCGGGGCGGGGTACGGAATCAAGAACGTCAAGGAAAAACTGGCGCTCTATTTCGGCGAAGAGGCCGCCGTGTCGTTCGAACGGGCGGACCCGGAAGGAACCCGGGTACGGATACGCATTCCGGCGACGGACCGGGACGTTCGGCCGGACGAGCAGCTGTACCGGGAAGCAAATAAGCGCAACCAACCGAGCATCTGACGACAAATACAGCAATTCGTCCGCATGTTAGACTGTCTTCATCAAGAAAACACTTTCAATTTTAATAAACGAGGGGGCATCCAGTACGATGAAACAGAGATTGTTAATCGGCATCATCCTGATCGTCATGACCGCAATGTTGGCCGCCTGCGGCGGCGATAAAGCCGGCGACGGCGCAAGCGGCGGCGAGTCCGGAGGAGGCGGCGCGGCGGCGGAAAAGCCGGTGCTGAGACAGCTCGGCTTCCAGCGCAACTTCGACCCGAACCAGGACCCGGTGGCCGCCATGCTGGAGGAAAAACGGGCTATAAAGTGGAGTACGAAACGCTTCCGTTGGAAAACCCGGACGATAAGCTGAACCTGCTGATGGCGAACAACGAGCCGTACGACATTTTGAAGCTGTCGGGTTCGCAGTACAACCGTCTGGCGGTGCAGGGCGCGCTTGAGCCGCTCGGCGAACTGATCGAGCAGTACGGGCCGAATATCAAGTCTTCGGTGCCTCAGGAGTATTTCGACAACGCGATGGTGGACGGACAAATTTACGGTATTCCGGAGAAGCATCCGCGCGGCTTCGTCGGCAGCTCGCTGGCTATCCGTCAGGATCTGCTGGATGAGCTGAACCTGGAAGTGCCGACGACAATCGACGAGTTTTACAACCTGCTCGTTGCGATCAAGGAGAAGAAAGGCATTGTGCCGCTCACCGGCTTCGAAAGCATCATTCCGGAAATCTCCGGCGCGTTCGGCGTGGTGACGACGTTCGAAGTCGAGAACGGGAAGCTGATTCACCGCCTGGAAAGCGAAGGCATGAAGCAATATTTGGCGTTCATGAACAAGCTGTACCAGGAAGGGCTGATCGATCCGGAGTGGCCGGTCAACAAGTCGGAAACGGTGCAGCAGAAATTTACGACGGGCAAAGCGGGCGTCACGACCTACGGCTGGGGCGTCGCGTCGGCGGTCACCACCGCGCTGCATAAAAACTTCCCCGACGCGAAAATTACGCTGATCAAATCGCTCACCGGTCCGGACGGCAAAGTCGGCAACTGGGTGCAGGGCGGCGGCGTCAGCTGGTATATCGCCGTTCCGAAAGCGTCCAAAAACAAGGAAGAAGCGATTAAATATATCAATGCCAAACTGGAAAAAGAACTGTTCAAAAACCTGGCCATCGGCGAAGAGGGCGTGCACCACAAAGTGGAAAACGGCGAATTGTTCCCGATTTTGCCCGCCTTCAACGACGAGCGCGGCAGCGCGGACTGGTTCATGACCGGCACCGTTTCCGCCGATTATGAAGAACAGTGGCTGCTGAGGGTGCGGAAAGATCCGGTGCTGTACGCCACCTTCGAAGACATTCAAACCCAGCTTTCGGTTTCGCGCAGCGACCCGACACTGCTCGCGCCTCCGCTTCCGGTCGTCGCGAACAACCTGCAGAAGCTGACGAAAGCGGAGAACGACTACGTCATCAAGATCATTGCCGGAGCGGAATCGCTCGACAACTACGACAAATTTGTGGAGAGCTGGAAAGCCGACGGCGGTTCGGACATGCTGACGGAATTGTCGGCCTGGTACGAGCAGTCGAAATGATGAACGGACAATCCGGGCAGAGCCTCTGCCCGGATTTTTACTCACTTCCTATTTGCCTGTCTAACTGTCCGCGTCTTCCGTCTAATCGTCGCTTGTCCGTCGGTGTGCCCCCGACATCCCTCTAATCGTCGCCGACCCGTCGGTGCGCCTCATCTTTCGTCTAATCATCTCCGGTCCGTCGGTGCGCCCCGTCTTCAGCGCCCCCGTCTCCCGGCAGATTGCATTGGCGAAAATCCTGCGAAAGTGCAGGAATTTTGGCCCGAATAGATGACTGCGGTACAAA
>NZ_BOVJ01000189.1 GCF_018403665.1 Paenibacillus cisolokensis | reverse complement strand
TTTTCGCCAAATAGCGATTGTCAGATTCGTTAAAAAGATAACGGAAGCTCATATATCCGATAACGCCCCGCCGCCGAGCAGCGAAGACACGTCCGAAACCGGAAAAACAGCGGCATTGAATAAAACGGTCTGGCGGTATCGTAACACGCTCCCTAAACCAGCTAAACCAGCTCCAGCAGATCGCGTTTGACCGATTCATACGAGATGCGGTCGCCTTTCTTGGCGTAAAACCGCAGCCCGTCGAGACCTTTGAACAGCAAGGCGCACTGCAGCCTCTCCTCGAAGCGGGGGATGTCCCGGCCATCGCCGGCCCAAGTGTCCCGCACCAGCCGGGGAATTTGCAGCTGCGGGGTCCACAAATGCTGGATGGCAAGGTCGAACACGAAGTCCCCGTACATGGCCATCTCCCAGTCGACGATACCGGTAATGGCGCGGCCGTCCGACAGCATGTTGGCAAGATGAAAATCGCCATGCACCAAATAGCGCTCTTGCGGCGAAGCGTCCGCCTTCTCCATCATGATTGCATACAGCCGGTCGAATATGTCGCGCTCCAGAAATGTCTCCTCGAACAGCGCATACCACCCGTGCCAAAAGCCGGTTTGTTCCTCTTGGAAGAACGAAGCGAGAAAGGCAGGCCAGCTGTCATGCGACCCGCCCCCCGAAGGCGCGATCCATCCGTAGCCCGATGTATGGGCGGCGGGTCGAACTTCGTTGATAGCGGCAAACTTGCGCACCAGATCGGGCAGAATGGCCTTCACCGTATGCTCCTTATAGCTGATTACCGATTGCCCGGGGGCCTTTTCCGTGATTTTGTAAAAGATGCCATTGACCTCGCCGATCTCGGCAACCCGCGGAATCGGAATGTACGGGGAGGAGACCGTTTCGTACAGATAGCGCTCTTTGTCGAAGCCGTCCCGGCTGTCTTTGAAATGAACGACATATTCGCCGGCGCCATGCCGGAAGCTGAACACTCTGCTGATTTCGCCGTGCTCGATCGGCGTTACCTCGGAGACGGCGCTGCCGAGCGTTTGCCGCAGGATGTCGGTAGCCTGATTCGCGTCCATTTCGGGTTTAAACGATATCATTCGTCCGGTCACCTCCGTGCCGCTTGGAAGGGATAATGAAAGGCGCTTGCCGTCGCCATGCAGCTTCCTTTCTGAAGGGTTATGCTATAATGGGGGTGCTGCTGCACGCTGTCAGCGGATTATCCGGCGCAGCTGTGCTTGATTTTCTCCATTGTACACGATAAGCGTTTTGAACATAACACTTTTCCGTAATACTTTTCGCATCAAAATCGCAATGACGAGGTTTGCAGGAGGGGGAGCGAGTGCAGCCGTTTACGATGCGCGTCATCGAAATTATCAAGCAAATTCCGGAAGGCCGCGTCATGACGTACGGTCAAGTGGCGGAGCAGGCCGGAAGTCCGAGAGCAGCCCGGCAGGTCGTTCGCATCCTGCATGCGATGAGCCGCGCGCATCGGTTGCCGTGGCATCGGGTCGTCAACGCCAAAGGCCAGATCGCGATCAAAGACATCGAGGGCCGGGAGATGCAAGAATTGTATTTGCGCAGCGAAGGCGTCGAAGTCGATGTCGACGGGTCGATCGATCTGGATAAATACCGGCATGTGCCGGAATGAGGCGTTCCGCAGGAAATCGCATTTTCCCGGTATACACGGCAAAAGCCGATGCTTGCCTTCGGGGCGAGATCGGCTTTGCTTTTCATGTTCCTATTTTCTTTTGAGCATTCTTTTTCTTATCCACCAGACGATGACGGCAATGGCCGCAATGGCGATTCCGGCGTAAACGAAGTTCGAGTAGATGTCCATATATTCGACAATCGTTTCCCACGATGCGCCGACCCTGGAGCCGACATAGATGAGTACGGCATTCCAGATGAACGATCCGACAGCCGTCAGCACGATGAAGACGCCGAAATTCATTTTGGCCATACCGGCCGGGATCGAAATGAGACTGCGGATCAAGGGGATGAACCGGCAGAAAAAGACGGTCCACAAGCCATATTTGGCGAACCAGTCGTTGGCCTTGTGCAAATCCTCGGGCGTCAGCCGCAAAATATGTCCCCATCGCTTGACGATCTTCTCCAGACGCTGAATATCAAGCAGCGAACCGATCAAGTACAAAATGACGGCTCCGAACAGCGAGCCGATCGTCGACGCGATCATAACGCCGGGAACGCTGAGACTGGAATACGTCGTCATAAAGCCGCCGAAGGTCAAGATGACTTCGGACGGGATCGGCGGGAAAATATTTTCAATTGCAATGAGAAGAAATATGCCCATATACCCGAACTTCTCCATCACTTCCGTTATCCAATGTTCCATCATCGTTCTCCTTTTTCGATTAGATCGGTTGGTCAGATCCGATGCAGCTTTTTGCAGGCGACGGTATCCATCGCTTTATAGACGATGAACAGCCCCATAAAGCTTGCGCCAAAGGCGAATGCCGCGCTCTCCACGAAAAGCGCAAGCGGCGGAGCGGTTCGAAGCGGCCCTCAGAAGACGAGCGCGGCGGCAGTGTTACAGAAATCGGTCAATGACGGCGACCGTCTGTTTCCAATCCGCTATATACTTATGCAGCAGCCTCGTCCCATCATCCGTAATCGAATAATATTTGCGTCTGCCTCCGTGACTGACGTCTCCCCAATACGATGTAACGGCCCCTTGTTTCTCCAGCCGCTTCAAGGATAAGTAGAGCGTCGCTTCCTGGATTTCGAAGCTGCCGTCCGTCCGCTCCTTGATCGCCTTCGAAATTTCGTACCCGTAATTTTCTTTCTCCGCAAGTATTGAGAGAATGAGCAGGTCGATGGTCCCTTTCAGCATCTCGGTATTCAAAGGCGGCCTCCACAATCATCCGAATTTCAAAAGACACGGACTATCATAATATAAATTACTTAAGATGACAAGGTACTTGTATGCAGTACTTTTGGCACAAAATGATTGGGAGTTCGGATGGAACCGGGAAGCGACAGGCGACGCATGAGACGCAAGATACGCATGAGACGCATGAAACGAATGAGGCGAAAGATACGCAAGATAAGCATGAGGCGCAAAAACGGCCCTCCAGGGGAGGACCGTCTAGCGGTTAAGAGTAATGAGATAATACTTAAGATTACTTGGTAATGCTAAATAATACTTTCGGGTTTGCTGTCCGTGTATTCTTGTGTTTTCATTGCTTCAGCACCCAGCCGGCAATATCGTTAATGACTTCTTGCGAAACGTTGCCCGGTACGTTGTACTCATCAGGCGTATTTTCGCCCTCCCCTTCGTAATCGACGAAGAAATGGTTCAATCCGGGGTACAGCTTGAACGTCACGTTCGGCTTGCCGCCAAGCAGTTCGCGCCACAGGACGTAGTCTTTGTCCGGGTACACCTGGAAGTCGTCTTCACCTTGCAGCACGAGAACCGGTTTGCTCAGGCGGTCCGCATAGCTTGCCGGAAGCTTGCTGTCCATCTCTTTCAGATAATAAGCCGGCAATCCGAATACGGTTGTCGTCAGCGCCTCCTGCATGCTCATGTCCTGGAGCCGCTTGGCCTTCGCATATTCCGACTCGATCCATTGCTTGGTTTGTTCCTTCTTCGGGTCCTTGTCGTCCATAGCGGCGACAAAGGCGTTATTCTGATCGTACAAAATGTCGGCCAGCGATCTCGGCGAGCCGGCCAGCAGGATCAATCCGGCGAAATCGCCGCCTTCGGCATCGATTCGGGGCGCGAGAATGCCGCCGAGGCTGTGCCCGATCAGGTAGACGCACGTCGGATCGATCCGCGGATCTTCCTTCAGCAGCTTGGCGGCGGCAATGGCGTCGTCCACCGTCTCTTCTTTCACCGTAATTTTCGCCGCCTGTTCGGGCGTCCACTTATTCGCATGCGCGTAGGTCCGCTTGTCGTAGCGCAAAACGGCAACGCCCTGTTCGCCAAGCCCCCAGGCGATATCCCGGAACGTCTTGTAGCCGGCTACCGTTTCATCGCGGTCATGCGGTCCCGACCCGTGAACGAGTACGACGGCGGGAACCGGTCCTTTCGCGTTTTGGGCAGCGTCAGCGTGGCGCCGAGCGGATAATCCGTTCCTTCCCCAATGACGGTCTCTTCTTCGACGACGCTTGCCGGCGCCTTGGCGTCATCGCCGGTCGTCACAAACTGCGCATACAGTCCGGTCAGCTGTTGCCGATCGTTCACCGCCAGCGTCAGCTGCACATTTTTCAGCTCGAAGTTCAGAATGGCGGTGATAAGGGTATTCCCTTGCGATTGCTCCGCGCTTACGCTTTCGATCCCCGTATAATCGCCGGCCTGCTTGTGGATTTGCTCCCATACCGGCCCCAGTTCGGATTCCGGTACCGCTTTCTTCAGTTCATCGTCAAAGTAGCCGTACAGTTCCTGATAGCGGCCGGATTCCAACAGATCGACCACACGCTCCGCCAACTCCTCCGGCGTCAAAGCGGCGTTTCCGATCGATACCTCCAGCTTGTTCGCATCAAGCGACGTCGGATAGCCGAGAACGTCCCGGAAGAAGGACAGCGGCACATAGATCCGGTTATGCTTCGCCAGGGACGCTTGTCCGAACGAGCGCTGCTTCCCGTTGACGGTCGCGGTGCTGCTGCCGAGCCGGAAGACGACGGACGTATCGTCTCCGGAGAGGCGCACGGTACCGGACGCTTTGTCGAACGCGATTTTCAGGCCGAGCGGTCCGGAGGCCGGCCTGAGCGGCAGCATCAGGACACCGCCGTTCTTGTAAGGCTGCGCGTCGGGGAAGACAACGTCTTTTCCCTTTACGCTTACTTTCACGCCGTTCGCCGACGCCGTGAACGGCAGTGCGGCGAGCAGCATCGTGGCCGCCAAGGCGGACGCGATCTGTTTCTTCATACCGAAATCCTCCTTGCATAAATGTTGGAAAAGATGTGTAATAAACTCATACGCAACCGTTTAAATTCGGTTTCGTTAGCTTGAGGCGTTGCGTGCGGCAAGATTTCAAATGGGAAGGGAGATTCGGCATATGCGCTGCAAAATCGGCATGCGGATTCCGCCGCGTATCGGCGGGGAAGGCATCGAAGCGGCGGCGGCCTGGGCCGCGGAAGCGGGGCTGGATGTACTGGATGTGCACGAACTGACGCCGGAAGTGAAACAAGCGGTGGAGCGGGCGGGGCTGACCGTCGGGTCTGTCGACGCCGCCAAAGTCGGCGCGCTGCTCAGTCGGGACGAACGGAGACGGATCGAGGCGGCGGAGTCGGTCAAGCGGCAAATGACGGATATGGCGGAGCTCGGGGCGAGCGTCATGTTCATGTGTCTCGTGCCGGAGGATATGACGTTGCCGCGAAAAGAGGGGTTCGCGATCTGGAAAGAGACGTTCCCCGACATCGTGCGCCATGCGGAGCAGACGGGAGTCTACATCGCGATCGAAGGCTGGCCCGGGCCTGCGCCGCACTATCCGACGCTTGGCTGTACGCCGGAAATGTGGCGGGCGATGTTCGACGCCATCCCGTCGCGCCATTTCGGCCTCAATTACGATCCGTCCCATCTGGTGCGGCTCGGCATCGATTATTTGCGGGCGCTGACGGAGTTCGGAGAGCGCGTCCATCATTGCCACGGCAAAGATACGGAACTGCTGCATGACGAATTGTACGAGTGCGGCGTATTGCCGGCTACATTCGGAGCGAAATACGGCTTCTCCGAAGGCTCCTGGCGCTATACGATACCGGGCCACGGCGAAGTCGAATGGGGCAAAATTGCCGTTCGCCTCGACCGTCTCGGCTACCAGGGGGCGATATGCATCGAGCTGGAGGATCACCGCTATTGGGGTTCGCTGGAAGCGGAACGCCAGGGCATCGTGAAGGCGGCGGAGCATTTGTCCCGGTATTTTCGCTAAATCATAGGAATGGGAGACCGGTAATAATGGGACAAAACGAGATACGATTCGATCCCGGCTCCCTGCCGGATCGTATACGGGACTTTGTCAAGGGAGCCCGGGCCTATGACTGTAGCTTCTCCGAAGCGGCCGTCACGCTGCGGATTGAAGGGGAAACCGTCATGTATCTGAAGATGAACGGCCGGGGCGCTCTGGAACGGGAGTGCGGCATGACCCGCTTTCTGCATAGCCGCAAGCTGGGCCCGGCGGTAATCGCCTACTGCTCGGATGAGAATCGGGATTATCTCCTGACCGAAGCCGTGGCAGGGGAAAACGGAATATCGCCGGGACATCTTGCGCATCCCGAAAAACTGGCGGCTGCGTTCGGCGAGCATCTGCGATTGTTGCACCGGCTTCCGGCGGAGGGCTGCCCGTATCCGGGCCGAATGGCCGAAATGCTGGACAAGGCTGCCGCCAGCGGCCGGATCGGCCAGGCTGCGGCCCAGCTTGAACGGATGCGGGAGCGTCTGGCCGACGATACGGTCATCCATGGCGATTATTGTCTGCCCAATATCGTCATGGAGCGCTACGCGTTCCGGGGATTTATCGATGTGGGGGACGGAGGCGTCGGCGACCGGCATTACGATTTGCATTGGGGCTTGTGGACGCTTCGTTACAACTTGAAGACGGATCGGTATGCCGATACGTTCCTGGATGCCTATGGGAAAGAGGATGTCGATCCGGAGCGGCTGGCGATGTGCGCTGCGCTTGCCGACTTGCAGGCAGATTGAATGGCGGGACGTTTGGGCAGACGGAAGATGCTTGAGCGGAAAGGAAGGATCGGCGGGGAGACGGATGCATGCGGTTGTTGTCGGCGTCCTCTGCCTGTCGGCCCCGATCGACGGTCGCCGGGTCGTTTCGTTTGCTTGAATAGGGTATGGGGGTATGTTATAATGGCAATCAAAGGAGGCGAGTCGCATGAGCGCAGACAACGTGGAAATCGAATCGGCGAATGAGCGGTCGGCTTCGGACCCGGAATGCTGCTCCCACGAAGGAACGGCGCGGAAGAGCCATCATTCGGATAAAGTCAAGAACAGCCTGATCAACCGGTTGAACCGGATCGAAGGCCAGATTCGCGGCATTAAAGGGTTAATCGAAAAAGACACCTATTGCGACGACGTGCTGAATCAGATCGCTTCCGTTCAATCGGCCCTGAACGGCGTTGGCAAGCTGCTGCTGGAAAACCATATGAAAAGCTGTGTCGTCGAACGCATTCAGGAAGGCGACATGGACGTGTTGAACGAACTGATGATTACGATGAACAAACTGATCAAATAGCCTGCAACCGCCGTACGGTTTGCGCCAGTGAAGCAGCATCGCACGCTGCTTTTTATATTATAGGGTACAGGGGTACCGTAAAAAATAATTGACTTATATAGGGTAGAGGGGTATACTACATACGACGAAACGGATACGGCATGACCCGACATATGGATGGTTGACCGCCACCATGCGGCGAGCCACGCGCCGGGAGTCGAGCGCGGCGAAAAGTCGCCGGGAATAATGCCGGCCACGAATAAATCGGCTGCGATAAGAAAGGATGAGGAATATGACAAATATTAAACTTCAGGTAAACGGGATGAGCTGCCGTCACTGCGTCGTCTCCGTCGAGGGAGCGTTGAAGGATATCGGGGCGTCCGGCAAAGTCGATCTCGAAAACGGCACCGTAGAGGTGACTTATGATGAAAACCGGATCACGACCGAGCAAATCAAGGCGGCAATCGAGGAACAAGGCTACGACGTCGTATGAACGCCTGTACAAGTAAGGAGTGAACGGAAGTGGAAGCAAGCGCGGGGAACCATGACAGGCAAGCGACTTTGCAAATCACCGGCATGACTTGCGCGGCATGTGCCAACCGGATCGAGAAAGGCCTGAGCAAAATAGACGGCGTCACATCCGCCAATGTCAACTTGGCGTTGGAACAAGCGAGCGTGACATACGATCCGGCGAAAGTGGATGCGGCCCGTCTCGAAGCGGCGATCAACAAGCTGGGTTACGGCACGGTCAAAGAAACGGCTGAATTCAGGCTGGAAGGGATGACGTGCGCCGCCTGCGCGAATCGGATCGAGAAAGGTCTTGGCAAACTCCCCGGCGTAACGAACGCTTCCGTCAACTTTGCGCTGGAGACGGCTCGCGTCGAATACTTGCCGGGCGAGGTTTCGATCTCCGATATGCAGCAAAAAGTGTCGCAGCTCGGCTATAAAGCGATCGAGAAGCGGGAAGAACGCCCCGAAGACGACCGGCGTGCGCACGAAATCCGGCGCCAGAAACGGAAGTTTCTCGTTTCGGCCATTCTTTCCTTTCCGCTTCTATGGTCGATGGTCGGGCATTTCTCGTTCACTTCATGGATCTATACGCCGGATATTTTCATGAATCCGTGGTTTCAACTTATATTGGCCACTCCGGTACAATTTTATATCGGACAACCGTTTTATACCGGTGCCTATAAGGCGCTGCGCAACGGCAGCGCAAACATGGACGTGCTGGTCGCGCTCGGGACTTCCGCGGCTTATTTCTACAGCCTGTATTTGACGATCGACTGGTATTTGCAGGGCGGCAACGTCCATCACGGGCCTTCGCTGTACTATGAGACGAGCGCGGTGCTGATTACGCTGGTCGTGATGGGCAAATGGTTCGAGTCGCTTGCGAAGGGCCGGACATCGGAAGCGATCAAATCGCTCATGGGCCTTAAGGCCAAGACGGCGCTCGTCGTGCGCGGCGGGCAAGAGCTGGCGTTGCCGGTGGAAGAAGTCATCGTCGGGGATATTGTGCTGGTGCGCCCTGGCGATAAAGTACCGGTAGACGGCGAAGTGCTGGAAGGCGAATCGTCGGTGGATGAATCGATGCTGACCGGCGAAAGTCTTCCCGTCGAGAAGAAGCCCGGAGCTACCGTAATCGGCGCAACGATCAACAAAAACGGCATGCTGCGGATCCGAGCGACGAAGGTCGGCAAAGAAACGGCACTCGCGCAGATCATTAAAGTCGTGGAGGAAGCGCAAGGCTCCAAAGCGCCGATTCAGCGTGTGGCCGACGTGATCTCCGGCATTTTCGTGCCGATCGTCGTCGGCATTGCGGCAGTTACGTTTCTGGCATGGTTCTTCTTCGCAGCGCCGGGTAATTTCGCCGCCGCGCTGGAAAACGCGATTGCGGTGCTGGTCATCGCATGCCCTTGCGCGCTCGGGCTGGCAACCCCGACATCGATTATGGCGGGATCCGGACGCGCCGCCGAGCTCGGCATTCTGTTCAAAGGCGGCGAGCATCTGGAGCTAACCCATAAAATCGACACGATTGTACTGGACAAAACCGGAACGGTGACGCACGGGAAACCGAAGCTTACCGATGTGGCGGCGGAAGGCGACGAGACCGAATTTCTTCGCCTTGTCGGCGCGGCGGAGAAAAACTCGGAGCATCCGCTTGCGGAAGCGATTGTCGCAGGCATTCGGGAGCGCAATGTCGAGTTGCCGGAAGCGCAATCGTTCGAAGCGATCCCGGGCTTCGGCATTAAAGCCGAGGTCGAAGGCCGCAGGTTGCTTGTCGGCACCCGCCGGCTGCTTGCGACATACGGGGTGGAAGCCGCACATGCCTACGATGCGATGTCGCGCTTGGAGGAGGCCGGAAAACGGCTATGCTGGTCGCGATCGACGGCCGTTATGCCGGTATGGTGGCGGTAGCGGATACCGTCAAGGAAACATCGAAGGCGGCGGTCGGCAGGCTGAAAGAAATGGGCATCCAGGTCATTATGATGACAGGCGACAACGAACGGACGGCCAGAGCGATCGCGGCGCAAGTGGGCATCGAGCACGTCCGTACGGAAGTGCTGCCCGAAGAGAAAGCGGAGCAAGTGAGAAAGCTGCAGGCGGAAGGCAAAAGGTTGCCATGGTCGGAGACGGCATTAACGATGCGCCGGCGCTGGCGACGGCCGATATCGGCATGGCGATCGGCACGGGGACGGACGTCGCGATGGAAGCGGCCGACGTCACGCTGATGCGCGGCGATCTGGCGAGCATTCCGGACGCGATTTACATGAGCAGGAAGACGATGCGCAATATCCGGCAAAATTTGTTCTGGGCGCTCGGCTACAATACGCTCGGCATACCGATAGCCGCTGCCGGGCTGCTCGCGCCTTGGGTGGCGGGTGCGGCAATGGCGTTAAGCTCGGTATCCGTCGTCCTCAATGCGCTGCGGCTGCAGCGCGTCAACATTCGCCATTAAGCGACAGCAAGGCCGCTTGTTTTCATATTGAAATGGAGGTTTTCAACCGAATGAAACGAAACATGATATGGATCCCGGCGATTCTCATCCTCGTCCTCTTGTCCGCCTGCGGCAATGGAAACGGCCATAGTGTTCCGACAGGACATGAATCGGGCTCGGAAGAGGCCCATGAGAAGCATGCCGGCGGCCATGGAGGAGAGGATACCGGCAGTCATGTGGGGGAGCGTGCCGATAACCATGAGGGTGAAGACGGTCATGGAGCGCATGGCGAGCATGGCGCGCATGACGCGGACGAGCAAGCGGACTCCGGCCGCTTCCAGGCATCGTTCACGTTCGGCGGGGACGGCGCCGAAGCCAGCGAGAACGCCGAATTGACCGTGCAAATCACCGACCGTAACGGCAACCCGGTCAACGATTTTGACCTCAACCACGAGAAACTGCTGCATCTGATCATCGTCAACCGCGATCTGTCGTTCTACAACCATATCCATCCGGATTTCATCGGAGACGGTAAATTTACAGTCGCCACTTCTTTTCCGGAGGGCGGGGATTACAAGCTGTTTGCGGATTTCGTTCCGAAGGGCGAAGCCGGCCTGACGCTTAGCGACTGGGTGAACGTGAAGGGCAAAGCCAGCGGGCATAAGGCCGTAGAGGCCGATCCGGAGCTGGTGAAAGAAGTAAATGGCAAACAAATCGAGCTTGCCATCAGCAGCACGAAACCGAAAGAGGACGCTACGCTGACGTTCACCATTCGCGATGCGGAGACGAAGCAGGGCATTGACGATCTGGAGCCGTATTTGGGCGCCGTCGGCCATGTCGTCATTCTGTCCGCCGATGCGGAGCAGTACATTCATGTTCATCCGCTCGACGAGAAATCGACCGGTCCGGAAGCGCAGTTCATGACCGAGTTCCCGGTAGCGGGCCTCTATAAAATCTGGGGAGAGTTCCAGCATCGGGGCAAGGTGTTTACGGTTCCTTTTGTCGTCGAAGTGAAATAAAGCCGTTCGATTGGCGGGCTTAAGGAGCATGGTCGCGGGAAAGTTTCAGCGAAAATTCGGGGGCGAATCGGATAAGGGGCTGGCCGTTGACCGGCCCATTTTCATTAAAAGCCTGCAAAAGTCAGGCTGTTGAGAAAGTTC
>NZ_BOVJ01000188.1 GCF_018403665.1 Paenibacillus cisolokensis | reverse complement strand
TAAGAGCCGCGCGTGAACAGCTTCTTGCGGGCGGCAAAGAGCAGGCCGGCAACGAGCGCGGCAGCGGCGACCAGCGCCAGCAGTATGACGTTCGGCGATTGCCCGAAGCGCGGCGCCGGCGTCGGCAGCGGCGGCGGCTTGGACGGCGTCGGCCGTATCGTCAGTCTGCGCCGTACCGGCCGCGGCTTGCCCTGCGGCGCCCGCGGCGCCTGCATCGCCGGCCTGCGCCGTACCGTCGGCCGCTCCGAACAGAACCGCCTGCTCTCCTTCTACGACTACGACCGATTCCCGGCCGAACTTCTCATAGAGGAAATCCGCATACGTCTCGTCGTAAGGCGTAATGCCAACCTCCACCATGCCGCCGACCACGCCGGTATGCGTAATCGAGAACCCTTGCTCGGCGATGTCTTCCTGTCCCGTTCCAAAACGTACGCATCGATCTCGGCTTGCTTCGCCGAAAGTTCGTCCTCGGTCGCCGCCGCGACCGAAGCTCGCGGGGAAGCGGCGTTTTCCGGGGCGGCCCATACGGAACCGGCAGCCAACACGAACATGCAGCCCGCCGATACGATCACTTTAGCCCAACGTTTCTTCATCTCTTGTTTCATGATGAAAGACCTCCTCGTTTTTTCTTAATTGTTTATTTTTCCGGCTTTTCGCCATACGGCTCCATCGATCGGGCTACCGCGGCGGCTTCTTCGCCGGTCAAATTTCCGGAGAGCATGTAATGAATGCCGTTCAAGCGCCAGTGAAGCTCGACGTTAGGCACCGACTGCCCTTCATCCGACATCGGCGGCCCGGCAATCAAATATCCGGCGGAGCCGTTCACGTCGATCTCCTCATCGTAGGCGGCCGGCATATCTTCATTGTTCTTTTGCGCGAATACGCCGAACGAACGATTTCCCGCCACGTAGCTGAATACGGCATCCGTCGCCTCCCCGTCATCCGGTCCCGTTACGCTGATTTCGTTAAGAGAGAACCCGTCCGGAATATAGGAAGGGATGAGCAGCCCTTCGCCGAATGCGCGGCCGGCTTCTTCGTAGCCGTTCACCACCCGCGGTTCGCTTGCGGAAGGGCCTGTCGGCCCGTCGCCGCCGTCCGGACCGCCGATGAAGGTGCCCGGCGTCTGCGGTTCGCCCGGCGTCTTGCCGCCCGCCGGCTCATCGGCGAGCATCGGCGCGACGACGAACAGAATGCCGATGATGGCCGCGGCGATCGCTCCCGCCATCCATGCGTTGCGCTTCCAAGGCCGCCGCTCTTGAATCGGAACGGACCTTTCCTTATCCAGGGCGGCGATACGTCTCACCTTCGCCTTCATCTCCTCGTCGAAATGGAGATCCGCGAAAAGCATATCGTCAGCTTCCAGTTTCACCCGCATCCGGATCTCCCTGTCCTGTCGTGTCATTATGCGAGCCCCTCCTTTGCCAGGCATTCGCTCAGAAGCTCCCTTGCCCGGTGCAGCCTGCCGCGGACGGTGCCTTCCGGCGCGCCGGTCGCTTCGGCGATTTCCCGGGTTCCCAGGTCAAGGTAGTAGTACAAGTAAATGACCTCGTGATAATGCGCGGGCAGTTTGACGATATATTTCAAAATGGTCGTTTGATCCAATCGCTCCAGCGCTTCTTCCTCGACGCTGCGCAGGGCGGCACCCGGCATCAAAACCGGATCCGTCGGCTGCTCCCGCGTCATTTTCAATCCAAGTTTGTCCCGGCATGCGTTGATCGCAATGGCGGTTAGCCATGTTTTCACGCTGCTGTCGCCGCGGAATGACGTCCAGTTGCGATAAGCCCGGAGGAAAACTTCCTGGCTGATATCTTCGGCCAGATGCCGGTCGCCCAAGTAAAAATAGGCCGTACGCAGCACGGAAGAGCCGTATTCGTTCATCATTCGCTCAAGCGCCAAGGAGGGTTCCGCGGGAAATCGGGTTTTGTCAGTTGGGCCGGCCGGCCTCGCCATCTGTTGACCACCTCCATACCCTATAGACGGTCCGATTTCCGAATCCGCTACATGAAAAACGTGAAAAGCCGAAAAAAAATACCGCAGCATACCGAAACGCTGCGGTTAAAACCCGATTATGAAATTACGGCGCAACCTGCTCCAACCCGACCATTTTGCGGCTGTAACGGAATATGATCACCTTGTAGGTGCCGCCTTTTCTCATCTCCACCTTCTCCGAAAACAGTTCGTAGCGGCCGCCGTCCGTTGTCGTAATGTTGTCTCCTCCCCGCCTCGGATCCCACCGGTCGGCCACCGTAATTTGCTTCTCGACCGGCCCTGCAGCGATGTCCAGCAGCGCTTGCCCCGCCATCAGCAATATGTAGAGCACCATGACGCCGAGAACGACGGCCAACAGCCAGAGGAATCGGGATTTGACGAGTCGTGTCGTTCGGGCGATCCGATACGCGTAGGACACGAAGAAACTGAAGATGAGCAGCGCAGCGCAGGCCATGCTGATCTCGCTCCACAATACGGTCCGTTCGATCGATTCGTACATTGCGAATATGACGGCGCTCGATGCGAGCCAGAACAGTACGATGCCGATCCGGGCGATATTTCGCTTTCTCCGGTACCATTTTCTGCCGTCCGCTTCCACGAGCACAATCGGCGCGATCGCTCCTTGCTTTCCGGTATCCATCCTTCTCCCCCTTTCCGGCTTATTCGGCCGCGCCGCTCGATCGGCGAACGATGAGTTCCGGCTCCAGCACGATCTGCTTCGGTTCCGTCTCGTTTTTCGTCCTGATCGATTCGATCAGCATGTTCGTGGCGATTTGCCCCATTTGATAGCCGGGCTGCCGAATGGTGGTCAGCGGCGGATTCAGATGCTTCGCCCAGACGGTTTCGTCGTAGCCGACGACCGCTATCCGCTCGGGAATGCTGAGTCCGAGCTCGCGTATCGCATCCATCACTTCCAGCGTAATCATGTTGTTGGTGGAAAATACGGCATCGGTGTCCGGATGCTCGCGCAGGAAGCGGAGCGTCGCTTCCTTGATCTTGCCGCTGTCCTGCTCGGCTTCGACGATCCGAAGGTCTTCGGCGGCATACCCGCTCTCCAGCAGCGCCGTCCGGTAGCCTTGAATCCGTTCCTTCCAGGTGCTGACATGCTCGTTGCGGTACGTGACGGCGGCGATGTTCCGCTTGCCGTTGTTCAGCAGATGCCGGACGGCCATCGAGGCGCCTTTCACGTTATTGATGACGACATTGTTCACGTTCAGGCCCGGAAGCTTGCGGTTGATCACGACAAGCGGGTAGCGGGAATCGACCAGCTGCCGGAAAAATCCGGATTCCGAACGGTAGGGTTGATCACAATGCCGTCCACTTGCCGCATCCGGAACTCGCGGATATATTGCTCCTCTTTCTCCGGCTCCTCGTCCGAATTGCATATCATAAGGTGAAAGCCCTGATTGCGGGTGGCGTCCTCGACGCCTTCCAGAACCGAAGTCCAGAACGGATTTTTCAGATTGGACAGCACCATTCCGATAACGTTCGTTTGCGACGACTTCAGCCCTTTGGCAAGCGCGTTCGGCCGGTAATCCAGTTCCTTGATGACGTCGAGCACTCTTTGCCGCGTCTCTTCCGTCGTATGAGCGTAGTTGTGATTAATAATTCTCGAGACGGTCGTTTTGGAACGCCGGCTTTTTTCGCCACATCCGTAATTGTAACTTTCATCATCACCATTCCTACAAGATAGAATCGCGCGGATACGACATTCGTTTGGAAAACGGTTTACTTTCGCTTTCACAACTAAATTACACTTCGCGCCGGGCTTTCGTCAACGCAAATGTTCCGATTTGGCGTATACGGCTTTCATATTCGTGAAAAAATCCTGATTCGTATGACCGATCGAGTATGGACCGAAACCCGATTTTTCACGCCGCCGAACGGCACATGAGCCTGGCTCGCGGTCCCGTGGTTCAGGTGAACCATGCCGCACTCGAGCAGCTCCGTCATCGCCAGCGCAACGTCGGGGCGATTCGTAAAGACGGATGCGGCAAGCCCGTAGTCGGTGCCGTTGGCCGTATCGACCGCTTCCTGCCAATCGTCGACTTCCAGGACGGACAGCACGGGACCGAATATTTCCTCCCTGGCGATCGTCATCTGCCCGGTCACGCCGGTAAACAGCGTCGGAGCCACATAATAACCGGCCTCGTCCCCGTCTTCGCTCTCGACGGCGAGGCGATCGCCGCCGCAGGCGAGAACCGCTCCTTCGCGCTTCCCTCTTTCGATATAGCGCATGACCGATTCGAAATGCCGGCGGTCGATGAGCGGTCCCATCGTCACGCCGTCCTTCCAGGCCGGCCCGACGCGGATCTCCCTCATCCGTTCCATAATATAATCGGTCAGTCTTGCCGCAATGTCCTTGAGCGCGATCACCCGGCTGATCGCCGTGCAGCGCTGTCCCGAGCAGGCAAATGCGGCCTGGACGATTTGCTCCGCGGCGTAAGCCAGATTGCCGTCATCCAGCACGATCGCCGCATTTTTCCCGCCCAGCTCGAGCTGCGTCTTCGCCAGACGCGAAGCGGCGATGCCGTTAATGCGCAGGCCGAGAGCGGTCGAGCCGGTAAAGCTGATGCCGCTCACGAGAGGATGGGAGACGAGCGGATCGCCGACTTTGCCGCCGGCGCCCAGTATCATATTGACGACCCCTCCGGGCAGGCCGGCTTCGGCCAGCAGCTCCATCAAGCGCACGGCGGACCATGGCGTGGCCGAAGCCGGCTTGAACACGACCGTGCATCCGTAGGCGAGCGCCGGCGCAATTTTGCGGACCGGCGTAACGACCGGAAAATTCCACGGCGCGATCGCCGCCACGACACCGATCGGATAGCGGATGACGCTGACGCCGATCTGCCCGTCCTCGCTCGGCATACGGTATCCTTCGACGCGAAACGCCTCGCCTGCGGAGAAGCGCGCCTCATTCGCGGCCCGCCGCACCTCGCCGAGCGATTCGGCCAGCGCCTTCCCCTGCTCGGCGGAAATCCTGTAGGCGAGCTCCTCCCGGTCGCTTTCCAGCAAATCGGCAAAACGGTTCAAAATGCCGGCCCGCACCGGAGCCGGCGTATTGCGCCATGAAGCGAACGCCCGATGTGCGGACAGCACCGCCCGATTCACATCCTCCCCGTTCGAGTCCGGAAAATCGCCGATTCGCCGGGACGGACGAGCCGCTTCGTATACCGGATACGTAAGGCCGCCGGCGCTCTCCGTCCAGGCGCCGTCAATATAATTGCGGTAAGTGCGGCCCCCATTCGCGTCAAGCCAGCTTTTCATCGGATTTCCGTTCATTCGGCTCCCCTTCCCTTCGTCGTTATGCCATCGCATCGCGGCAAATTTGCTTCAGATCTTCCAGCGTCGGCCTGCGCGGGTTGACCGGGACATTGCCCGAAGTCATCGCTTCCGCCGCGATCGTGTCCAGATCTTGCTCCGTCACGCCGAAATCCGCCAACGACTGATAAATGCCCACGTCCCGCTTCAGCTCGCGTACGGCGACGACCGCCTGCTCGGCCGCTTCCCGCGGCGACATGCCTTCGACCGGCATGCCGAAAATTTGCGCGATTTCCTTGAATTTCGCCAGATTGCCGATCAGGTTGTACTGCATCACGACCGGAAGAAGAATGGCATTGACCAGCCCGTGCGGAATATGAAAATGGGCGCCGAGCGGAATGGCCAGCGCATGAGCCAGACCGAGCCTCGTCGGATTGAACGCCATCGCCGCGATCAGGCTGGCCATCAGCATGTCGTACCGCGCCTCGAGATTTTCCCCTTGCGCGACCGCGGTGCGGAGACTGCGCGCGATCAGCTTCATCGATTGGATGGACAGCCCTTCGGATATGGGCTGCGTCGCTTTGTTGACGAACGATTCCAGCGCATGCGTCAAGGCGTCCATACCGGTGGCCGCCGTAATATGGGCGGGCAGCGATACCGTAAGCTCCGGGTCGCACAATGCGACGTCCGGGCAGTTGTACGTGCTGCCGACGCTAAGCTTCGCCTTCGCTTGCTTGTCGGAAAGCACCGACCAGACGGTCAGCTCGCTTCCCGTCCCCGCCGTCGTCGGAACGGCGATCATCGGCGCGCCCTTCCCCGGCACCTTGCCGATGCCGACATAATCGCGGATATGACCGCGGTTGCCGAGCATGAGGGCGGCCGCTTTGGCCGTATCGAGAGCGCTGCCGCCGCCGAGCCCGACGACGCAGTCGCAGCCCGTGGCGGCGGCAGCCTCTCTCGCCCGCATCACCCCCTCAATGTCCGGGTCCGCTTCGATATCGTTAAAGATCGTACAGGGAATGCCGGCATCCGCCAGCACGTCCGTCAGACGGTCGGTCATACCCGCCTTCTGCACGCCCGGATCGCTGACCAGCAGAACCTTCGTCCCGTTCAGCCGTTTCACGTGTGAAGCAAGCTCCCTTACCGCTCCGTTGCCGAATTCGACCGCCGTCGGAAGCTCGTACCGGAATATCCGATTCCACAACATGCCGCATCTTCTCCCTCTATCGCGAATATGGACT
Organism: Paenibacillus cisolokensis; assembly: GCF_018403665.1. Lineage (GTDB taxonomy): Bacteria > Bacillota > Bacilli > Paenibacillales > Paenibacillaceae > Paenibacillus_AH > Paenibacillus_AH cisolokensis. The sequence continues at coordinate 4,717 of NZ_BOVJ01000188.1, read as the reverse complement.
TTCTTCCAGAAGCGCCGAGGACAAGTCGAGACCGAAACGCTCCCCCCAGCCTTGCAGTTCCGTCTCGACGGAAGCCGGCAGGGCGATCCCGCGGCTCTTCCGCTCCAGCGTCTTGCGGTGCTCCAGCTCTCCGGGAATCAAAATTTCGCTAACGCCCGGCGCCCGCGGCTCGGCCTTGATTTCCTCGATATAGCGGTCCACCCGCTCCTTGAACAGCTCGGTCGGCATAAACTTGCCGATATCGAACGCGATGAACATATGCCCCACATTTTGCGGCTCGTCCCAATTTTCGTACATATTGTTCACATAACGGCCGAAGCCCGCACCGGTCAATACGCCGCACAACAGATCGATAAACAGGGAGATGCCGTATCCTTTCGCGCCCGCCATCGGCAAAACCGATCCTTCCAGCGCAGCGTTGGCGTCGGTGGTCGGATTGCCGTATTTGTCAATCGCCCAGCCGGGCGGGATGCTCTCGCCCTTTTGGGCGGCGACAATAATTTTGCCTCTAGCCACGACGCTTGTGGCCATGTCGAGAATAAACGGAAGCCGGCGGCCGGCCGGCACGCCTACGGCCAACGGATTGGTGCCGATGAACGGGCGCAGCCCGCCGGTCGGCGGCATCGTTTGCGACGCATTCGACATAATGATCATAATCGTATCCCGCTGAACGGCTTTCAGCAAGTAATAGGCGCAGGTGCCGAAATGATTGGACCGCTTGACGCCGACGACCGCGCTGCCGTTGCGCCTGGCGCCTTCAAGCGCCAGCTCAAGCGCCCTCGTTCCGACGACGGCTCCCGGATTGTTGTTCCCGTCCAGCAGCGTAACGGTGCCCGTCGTCCTTGCGAACATCTGCCCGTCGGCGTTCATCATGCCCGCTTCCAGCCGCTTCAGGTAAATATCCGCCCGTACGACGCCGTGAGAATCGATTCCCCGGAGATCCGCTTGCACGAGCGATTCCGCGATAATGTCCGCATGCTCCCGGGAAACGCCCGCAGCCGTGAACAAACCGGCGCAATACTGCGCAAGCTTCTGCCAATCGTAACGGCGGATCATGGCAGCCTGCATCCTTTGCGCCGAATCGTTTCGTTCACCCATGCGCGGTCCGCCGTTCCGTTCTCAATCGCGAGCATCGTCTCCCGCTCGCGCCGCAGCTGCTCTTCGACTTTGTCCATCAGCCGCTCCGCGTGCGTTTGCGGCACCGCGACGACCCCGTCCTCGTCGCCGAATATAATGTCGCCCGGGTGCACGACCATACAGCCGACCGTGACGGGCACGTTGATTTCACCCGGTCCCTCCTTGAACGGGCCGCGATGCGTCACGCCCCTGGCGTAGCACGGGTAATTGTGCGAGAGGAACGCCTTCGAATCGCGTATCGCCCCGTCGATGACAAAGCCCGCCACTCCTTTCTTCCTGGCGAGCCGCAGCATAATTTCCCCGACAATCGCCTGCGTCGTATCGCCGCCCGCATCGACGACGATGACATCGCCCGGCTCCGCCATGTCGATCGCCTTATGCACCATCAAATTGTCTCCCGACCGCGTCCTGACGGTAAAGGCCGGCCCGAGAAGAATGCCGCCGGCATGGCAAGGACGCAGATCGGCTCCGGCGCCGTGCATGCGGTTCATGTTATCGCTGATCAGAGAAGCGGTGGCAGCCTTGAACCGTTCCAGCACGGTTGCCGGCGGCCGGTTTTCCAGCGGAAAAATGCGAAATCCGAGATTTTCCATAGCCTTATTCATCCCCCAGAATATAGCCGGCAATCGCGGAGAAATCCTGTTCCCCGATTTGCTTCCCCGTCATGTTGTACAGCTGCAAGGCGAGATGGGCCAGCGGCAAAGGCAGGTCCCTTCCTTCCTCGACGGCGATTTTCACATCCTTCTTCATCAAGCGCTGTTTGAATCCCGGCTTGAAGTCCCGCTTGACGATCGTCTCCCACTTGTTCAGCAGCATCCAGGACGCGCCCGAGCTGCTGCCGATGACCCGTACCAGCGTTTCCGGGTCGATCTCGAGCTTCCCGGCCAGAGCCAGCGCTTCGGCGGAAGCGATCATATGAATGCCGGCCAGCATCTGGTTGATCGCTTTGACCGCCTTGCCGGCGCCGACGGGACCGACCCGCCAAATGTTCCCGGCCATCGCTGCCAGCAGCGGACGGACCTCGTCGAGCACGTCTTCGTCGCCGCCGGCCATGACGGTAAGCGTACCGTTCTCCGCTCCGGCCGTCCCGCCGCTTACGGGAGCGTCGAGCACGCGGATGCCTCTTTCGCTGTACGCCGCATGGATCGCTTTCATCGTCGCCGGAGATCCGGACGTCATTTCGATCAGGATGCAGTCCGCCGGCAACGCGCCCGCGATGCTTTCGTCCAGAAGCACCTGCTCCATTTCCCGGTCGGCAGGCAATATACTGATCAACGCCTCGCTGTTCAAGGCGACATGCTCCAAATGAGGATGAACCGCGGCGCCCAGGCTTCGCAGCTCTTCGACCGGACGCGGATTGCGGTGAACCGCCACCTGCACCTCGTAACCATGCTTCAGCAAATTTCGGGCCATCGGCAATCCCATGGCGCCCAAGCCGATAAATCCGACACGTTTCAATTTCATCGCCTCTCCCTCCGCGCAAAGCATGAGAGCTAATAGACGGCTATTAGCTCTCGCTGCTTGCCCGCGATTTACAGCACGGTAGCGTCCAGTTCCCAGCCCAGTTCCTCGTACAGCCTTCTGCGGCCGGCTTTGTCGCCGGACAGCTCCTGATGCGCGTACTTGGCGACGTCGTAGGCGATTTTGCGCGGGACGACGACGACGCCGTCGCCATCGGCCACGACGATGTCACCCGGATAAACGGCCACTCCGCCGATCGCGACCGGAACGTCCTTGGCATCGAAGCGAATGCGCGTCTGATCCATCCCCTGGGAAACGAATTTCGACCATACCGGAATTTTCTGCATGATCACTTCATCCGTATCCCGAATCCCGCCGCCGTTCGTAATGTAGCCTCTGCATCCTTTCTTGAGCGCCGCAAGCGTGTTATTGGAACCGAGAATGCCGACATCGCAACCGCTGACATCCATCACCATAATATCGCCGTCCACAATATCCGCTTGCCACGGATCGTGGCATACTTCGCGGTAATACCATTTCACCCAGGCCGTATATTCTTCCGGCGTTTTCCCGGCATGGGACCCTCGTAAGGAAGGTAGCGCGCCGTGCGGGCTATACCGACGATTCTCGTCCGCCAGAGCGGCTTCACGTCGTGATGCACGGTACCGAAGCCGTGGTAGCCTACCCAGTCCATCCCGTCGCGCACATCCGTTACGCGCAAATCTTTGTACAGCTCAAGCAGCTGCTTGCGGTCATCCTGCTGACGTTCCATCGATCATCGACTCCTTTTCATCATCGTTATTCGGAAAAGACGACTGCATCAAGACGCCAGGCGAACTTTCATGAACGGTTAACCGAAATCGGCGTTCACCCCCTTGGCGGAATATGCCGCTTCCAGCGCGGCTACCCTTTGATTCCTCCTGCGGCGATGCCTTCGATCAAATACCGCTGGGCGAAGATGAACATGACGAACACCGGCACGAGCGTCAAAATGGACATCGCGAACAAGGCTCCCCACGAACTTTCGCCGGACGAATCGGTAAACATCCGCAGCCCAAGCGCTACCGTATACAGTTGAATTCCGCTTATATAGAGCAGCTGGCTGAAGAAATCGTTCCACGTCCAGATGAACGTGAAAATCGCGGTCGTGATCAGCGCCGGCAGCGTAAGCGGAACGATCAGATACCCGTACATGCGGATCGGTCCGCAGCCGTCGATTTTCGCCGCCTGGTCCAGTTCCTTGGGCAAGGAGCGGATGAACTGCACGATAAGAAAAACGAAGAACGCTTCGACGGCGAAAAATTTGGGAACCGTCAGCGGCAAATACGTATTTATCCAGCCGAACCGGTTGAACATGATGTATTGCGGAATGACGGTAACGTGAAACGGCAGCATAAGCGTCATCAGCATGACCGCGAAAAATACCTTTTCAGCGCGAACTCCAGCCTCGCGAAGGCGTATGCGGCCATGGAGCAGGAAAGAAGCGTGCCGATCACGCTGAAGGCGACGACGATGAACGTATTGACGAAAAACGTGCCGAACGTATAGCCGGAAAGTCCGGCCCAGCCCGTCTTGTAATGCTCGAAGGTGACGGTCCGGGGGATCAGCGACGGATTGGCGAAAATATCGGCGTTCGGCTTGAACGAGCTGACGAACATCCACACCAGCGGATACGCCATAAGCACACAACCGGCCAAAATCACGACATGCAGCAGCAGCTTTGACGACCTGCTCATGACCAACTGGCAACACCTCTATTCCTGATAGTGAACCCACTTACCGGATGTCACGAAGACCAGGCATGTGATAAATGCGATCGCAAGCAGCAGCACCCAGGCCATGGCGGCGGCGTAGCCCATGTCGAACTGCGTAAAGCCTTTCTGGTACAAATAGAGCGTGTAGAACAAGGTGGAATGAAGCGGTCCTCCGCTCCCGCCGCTCACCACATAGGCCGGGGTGAAAGCCTGAAAGGCATGGATGATCTGCATGACCAGATTGAAAAAAACGATCGGGGTCAACAGCGGAAACGTCACATGCGCAAACTGCCTTGCCGCGCCCGCCCCGTCGATTCTCGCCGACTCGTACAGATCGGCCGGAATTTGCTTCAGACCGGCCAAAA
>NZ_BOVJ01000187.1 GCF_018403665.1 Paenibacillus cisolokensis | reverse complement strand
TGGCCAAAAATCGACAGAAAAGGGGAAGGGAAATGAAGAAAATTCGTATCGGCGTGATCGGCCTGGGCTGGCGATCCGGAGTTGCCCATTACTGGCATCGGCCGGAAGGGAGGTCGGTTGTCGTCGCCGGGGCGGATATCGATCCGGCGCGATGGGACAAGTTTCGGCAAAGAGTGAACCCCGACGCCGACGTCATGAACGATTACCGGGCGCTGCTGGAACGGCAGGATATCGACGCGGTCGCGATCATGACGCCCGATTACTGCCATGCCGAGCACGCGGTTGCGGCGCTTCGGGCGGGGAAGCATGTCTATTGCGAGAAGCCGCTCGGCATTACGGTGGAGGAATGCGACCGGATTTTGGAGGCGTGGAGAGCTTCCGGCAAGCATTTCATGATCGGCTTCAACATGCGCTACATGAACATGTACCGGACGATGAAGGAAATTATCGATTCCGGCGCCATCGGCGAGGTGAAAGCGGTCTGGGTGCGCCACTTTGTCGGTCTTGGAAGCGATTACTATTACCATAGCTGGCACGGCAGCTCGAGAAACACGACTTCGCTGCTGCTGCAAAAAGCTTCGCACGATATCGACATGATTCATTGGCTCGCCGGCCGGTATACGGAAAAGGTTGTCGCGTTCGGCGGCGTCGACTATTTCGGCGGGAGCAAGCCGAACGACTTGATCTGCCCGGAATGTCCCGAACGTGAAAGCTGCCCGGAAGCGCGCTTCGGCCCGCTGGTGCAGTGCGCATTTCGCGAGGAGATCGACGTGGAAGACAACAGTATGGTGCTGATGGAGCTTGAAGGCGGCATCAAAGCTTCCTATATGCAGTGCCATTTCACGCCGGATTACGAACGGAATTATACGATTATCGGCACGGAAGGCAGAATCGAAAATAACGAGACGGACAACAAGGTCATCGTGAAAAACCGGAAAACGAATACGTGGCGGGAACTGTCCGACGTTGTGTACGACATCAAAAAGGCCGAAGGCTCGCATAACGGGGCGGATCAAAAATATGCGACGATTTCATCGCCATGCTGCTGGACGGCAAAGAGCCGGTCGCCCAGCCGCTTGCGGGCCGCATGAGCGTGGCGGTCGGCTGCGCCGCCACCGAGTCGATGAGATCGGGCGGAGCCGTCGTTCGGGTCAAGGAACGGCAGCCGTGGATGACCGAAGACGGAGCGCCGCTGGCCCGCTTGTCATAAGCGTAAGCGGTCAAAGCAAAGGGAGGGGGGCATGGCGTGAACAACACGGCCGTTTCGCATCCGAGATCCGGAAAGACGCGTCCGGCGAAACTGCGGACGTTTCAAAAGTCGCTGCGGAAAAATTGGGACTTATATTTGCTGATTACGCCCGTTATCGTCTACTTTTTCGTCTTCGACTACATCCCGATGTACGGGGTTCAAATCGCCTTCAAAAACTTTATCGCGGCCAAAGGCATATGGGGCAGTGAATGGATCGGGTTCGATCATTTCGAACGCTTCTTCAACAGCTACTATTTCGAACGCCTGATCTGGAACACGCTGGGCATCAGCTTGTATCAGCTCGCTGTCGGGTTTCCGATTCCGCTCATTCTTGCGCTGCTGCTCAACGAAGTAGGCAACGGCCGTTTCAAGCGTTTCGTGCAGACCGTTACATACGCGCCGCATTTTTTGTCCACGGTCGTCATGGTCGGGCTGATCTTTCTGTTTTTGTCGCCGCAGAACGGCATCGTTAACCATCTCATCGTCTTGTTCGGAGGGACGCCGATCTCGTTCATGACCGAACCGGAATGGTTCAAAACGATCTACGTCTTCTCCGGCGTCTGGCAAGGAATGGGCTGGAACTCGATCATTTACCTGGCGGCGCTCGCGGCCATCGACCCGTCTTTGCACGAAGCGGCCAGAGTGGACGGGGCGAGCAGGCTCCGGCGCATATGGCACATCAATTTGCCGGGCATCATGCCGACCGTCGTCATTCTGCTCATTCTGAACGTCGGCCACATCATGAGCGTCGGCTTCGAGAAAATTTATTTGATGCAGAACAATTTGAACATCGAAAGCTCGGACGTCATCTCCACTTACGTGTACCAGCAAGGGATTATCGGCGCGCAATACAGCTTTGCGGCGTCTGTCGGCCTTTTCAATTCCGTGATCAATATCATCCTTCTCGTCGCGGTCAACCGGATCGCCAAAAAAGTAAACGAGACCAGTTTGTGGTAAGGGGGGATTGCGGTGAAAGAAACGATTGCGGACCGGATCGTGGGCGCAGCCATCTACATCTTGCTCACACTCATCCTTTTGGCCGTGCTGTACCCGCTCGTCTTCGTCGTCAGCGCTTCGATCAGCGATCCGCTGTCGGTGTCCAAAGGCGAAATGTGGCTGTTTCCGAAAGACTTGTCCTTCATCGGCTACGAGCGCATTTTTTCCAATCCGGAAATATGGACCGGGTACATCAACACGATCGTGTATACGCTCGTCGGCACATTTCTGAATCTCGTCATGACGATCATGGCCGCTTACCCGTTATCCCGCAAAGATTTTCGGGGCGCCATGTCATGACCGCCTATATCGTCTTCACGATGTTTTTCAGCGGCGGCCTCATCCCGACTTACTTGCTCGTCAAAAACCTCGGCATGATCAATACGATGTGGGCGCTTATCATTCCGGGCGCGGTCTCGGTGTGGAACATCATCATCATGCGAACCTTCTTCCAAACCAGCATCCCGAACGAAATTCAGGAGTCCGCGTCGATCGACGGGTGCTCCAACCTGCAGACATTATGGAAAATCGTCATTCCGCTCTCCATGCCTGTCATCGCGGTTATGATCCTGTTTTACGGCGTCGGCCACTGGAACGCTTATTTCAACGGTCTGATCTACCTGAACGACCGGGACAAATATCCGCTTCAGCTGTTTCTGAGGGAAATCCTCATCAAATCGGAGGTCGACAACATGGCGGGCAGTATGGATCTGTCCGTGCAAAACCATCTGATGGAGACGGAAGCGATCAAATACGCCATCGTAATCGTCGCCAATTTGCCTGTCCTGATGCTGTATCCGTTTTTGCAGAAGTATTTTACGAAAGGCTTTATGGTCGGTGCAATCAAGGGGTAATCGCCAACGGTCCCTTGTTTCACAAATAGAACTTATTCAGGGAGGGTTTCGGTTTCATGAAGAAGAGGAGAATGGCTCTGCTCATGCTCGTGTGCGCGATGACGATCGCGCTCCTCTCGGCATGCGGGGGCGACAACGAGCCCGCGCCTTCTGCGGAAGGCGGGAAGGACGGCGGGACGGAAGCCGGCAGCGAGCCGGCGGTCAAGACGGAAGGATTCCCGATCGTGGAGGAACCGATCAAGCTGACGTTTTTTGCCGGCAAGGCGGCTTCGGCTCCCGCCGACTGGAACAGTTTGCCCGTTTGGCAGGAGTACGCGAAGATGACGAACATCGAGGTCGATTTTCAGCTGACGCCCGCCGAAAGCCTGGCCGAGAAGCGCAACCTGGTGCTGTCGGGCGGCGACTATCCCGACGCCTTCCACACCGCGCGGCTGTCGACGATCGATCTGATGAATTACGGGACGCAGGGAACGTTCATTCCGCTCAACGACCTGATCGACAAGTACGCTCCCAATTTCAAAAAATGCTCGAGCAATACCCGGAAGTGAAAAAGGGGTGACGATGCCGGACGGCAACATTTATTCGTTCCCGACGTTTTACGATCCGTCGTTCAAATCGGTGCTGATCGGAACGAAGCTGTGGTATAACAAAAGCTTCCTGGATGCGCTCGGCCTGAAAGAGCCGGAGACGACCGATGAATTTTACGAGTATTTGAAAGCGGTCAAAACGGGGGATCCGAACAAAAACGGGAAAGCGGACGAAATTCCGTACGCGG
>NZ_BOVJ01000186.1 GCF_018403665.1 Paenibacillus cisolokensis | reverse complement strand
GGCGCATCGGAAACGAACAGTCCGCATGCCATCAGCGGGGTCAACAGTTACAATCGATCGCGCGCGCGACGCTGATCGGACCGCACGGCGACCGGATTTTTCGCGGGCCCGTTCCCCGCTTATCGATGCCGGCGCTTTCGTCATCACCGACAAGAACGAGCATCCGGAAGCGACGGTGCGCTGGATCGATTACTTCTACAGCGAGGAAGGCAGCAAGCTGTTCTTCATGGGCGTTAAAGATTTGAGCTATATCGAAAAACCGGACGGCACGCTCGAATATACGGAAGCGTACCAACAGGATCCGTCGAAGTTTGTCTCCTGGGCGGGCGGTTACTACCCCGCCATGCTGACCGCGAACACGTTCAAAGGCGGGGAAGCGACGCCGGAGAGCATGGAAGCGGCGGCCAAAGTCGAAGCGCAATGGCCGGAGGAAGTATGGCCGGCGTTCACGTACACGCAGGAGGAACTCGGCCGGTTTACGCCGCTTCACACGGACATCAACAAATATGTGGACGAAATGACGGCGAAGTTTATATTCGGCGACATTCCGTTTTCCGAATGGGACAAATATGTGAGCACGATCGAAAAAATGGGGCTGGATCAATATTTGGAAATCTACAAGGCGGCATACGAACGGTATAAAAACTGATTCGCCGGCCGGCGCATGAGCGGTTTCCCCGGGGTGCCGGAAACCGTCCCGGGGGCCGCAGTCATATATATTAAGCAAGTCATGGGGAGGGAATTGATTTGTTTCATTTGTTTCGATTACGCAAAGCGGCGATCGCCGTTTTGGCCGTTGCGCTGTTGCCGGGCTTGCTTATGCCTTCCGTCCATGCCGGGAATGAAGAAGCGCCGTTCGAAGTATGGGTGCCGACGAATACGGACAAGGTGATGCGGGACGAGCCGTTTCCCGCGGAAGCCGGCAAAGCGATGAAGCTGGGAGCGGCCCGCAACGAATATGAAGCCGGCCAGGTGATCGTCAAGGCGGCCGGTGCGCCGCTGCGCAAGCTGCAAGTATCGGTCGGCGATCTGAAGCAGACGGACGGCCCCGCCAAAATCGGCGCGGAGCATATCGAGCTGTTCAAGCAGCATTATATCGAAGTGACAACGTTGACGACGCCCGCTTATCCGAAAGGCTGGTATCCGGACGCCCTCATTCCGCTGGACGGCAAGCTGGAGGTGGAGACCGGCCATAATCAGGGAATCTGGGTCAAAATCTACGTGCCGAAGGGACAGCCGGCCGGCGTCTATACGGGCCAAATTACGCTGCACGAAACGGGGAAGCCGGTCCGCATCCCGGTCGAATTGACGGTATGGGATTTCGAGCTGACCGATGAAAGCCACGCCAAGACGGCCTTCGGCATCTGGGGCGGGCCGATTCAGGAGGCGCACGGCAATGTTCAGGGAGAGGAAGCCTGGCGGTATATCGAGAAGTATTATTGGGCTTCGGTCGAGCATCGCCTGACGCCGGGATATTTGCCGATTCCCGACACTGATATCGACGAATATGTGGAACGCGCCCCGAAGTTCGTGAACGATCCGCGGGTGTCGGCATACCGCCTGCCCTATTACAAGGATGCGCAGGGCGAACCGGATACCGAACGGATCAAGCTGCTCGTCGACAAGCTGAGGGAGCGGGGGCTGCTCGACAAAGCGTACTTCTATGTCAGCGAAATCGACGAACCCGTCCCGCATCCCGGCGCTTCGAACCATTACGACAGGGTGAAGGCCATCAATGAAGCGCTGCAGCAGGCGGCCCCGGACGTCCCGCATCTGGTGACGATTCAGCCGCTGGAAGAGCTGCTTGGACATGTCGATATTTGGACGCCCGAAATCGACAAGTTCGATGCCGGATTCGCCGAGGAACGGCAGGCTGCAGGCGAAAGCGTATGGTGGTATACGAGCGTCTTCCCGAAGCATCCGTTCCCGTCCTACCATACGGACGACGATCTCGTCGGCACGCGGCTGCTGGCCTGGATGCAGCGCGATTACGGCGTTGAAGGGACGTTGTATTGGGCGACGACCCAGTTTCAGAAGTACGATTCGGGGCAGAAGAAGTATGTGAGCCGGGACGTATGGAAGGACCCGCTCGCGTTCCCGGGAGCCAACGGCGACGGCTACCTGTTCTACCCCGGCACGGAAATCGGCATCGACGGCCCGGTCGGGACGATCCGTCTGGAAGTGCTGCGGGAGAGCATGGAAGACTACGAATATTTGTGGCAGTACGAGCAGCGGCTGCGCCGTACGGCTGCCGAGCTTGGCATCGAGGACGATTTCCCGTACCGGGCCGCGATCCGGCCTTTTTACGACCGGCTCTACGAAAATGTAAGGTCGTTTGCCGAAGAGCCCGCGAATGTGCTGGAAGTCCGCGGCGAAATCGCGCGGGAAATCGTCGCGCCGCAAGCGGTGCCGGCGCTCGTCACGGTCGATTCGCCTGCGGCGGGAGTCCGGGACGTTGCGGTTTACGCCGCCAAAGGAGCGGAGGTGACGGTGAACGGCCGTCCGGCCGAGTTGGCCGAACAAGGTCCGGCGTATGACAAATATACGGTGCGTTTGGAGCTTGCGCCCGGCTTGCACGATGTCGACATCATCGTAAACCGGGACGGCGCGTCCGAGGCGATCCATCGCAAGCTTGCCGTCCGCGAGCGCGTCGCGCCGTATGTGATCGGGCTGAACGATGCGGAAACGGCTGCGGCGATCAACCGGTTCACCTCTTCCGCGGTCGGCCTGAGCCTGTCCGCCGAGCATGCGACAGAGGGCCATTACGCGATGAAAGCGGACTTCTCCGCAAACGTCAACTTCCCGAATTTCCGTCTGTTCGAGGCGGGCAAAGGGTTCCGCAGCGCCGACTGGTCGAAATTCGAAACGCTGGAGTTCGATGTGTTCAATCCGGGAGGCACCGCCCAGTTCTATGTGAAATTTCATGGGCTGAACGGCAAGACGGACGATTCGTTCATTCAGATCGTGCGTTCCGGCCACGGCAAGACGATCCGGATCCCGCTGCGGCAGGTCAATCTGGACTTGACGCAGATCAAAGGGATTGAAATTTGGATGTGGCGGAGCGCGCTGCCCCAAACGCTTTATTTCGACAACTTCCGCTTCACATCGGTCGCGGAGCAAGCTCCGATGACACCCTAATTTAAAACGAAAAGAGTGATGCGGTTCATGAAGCTGACTTTTTGGGAACCGGAGCGGCCGAAGGCATCCCTTCCCCGTTCTGCGATTGCGCGACATGCGACCATGCCAGGGCGAACGGCGGCCGTAACGTCCGGAAACGCCAAAGCGTTCTGGTTAACGATGACCTGCTGATCGACCTGGGACCGGATCTGTTCGCTTCCTGCGCTCAGCTCGGACTGTCGTTGTGCGGCGTAAAGACGCTGCTCGTGACGCACAGCCATATGGATCATTTCGATCCGAACAATTTGCTGCTGCGGACGAAGCCGTTCCGTCTGGCGACCGAGCTTCCCGAGATGGCGATGATCGCCGGACCTTCCGTCTGGATGAGGTGGGACGGGCGCGGCGGCGCCGACAAGCAGGCGGATATCCGCCGGACGACGATCGTTCCGGGCAGGTCGAGGCAAGCCGGGGCGTATACGATCCGCGCGATCGAAGCCTGCCATCATTTGCGGGTCGGAGATGCGATGAACTATGTGATCGGGGACGGGAAGTCGATGCTTCTGTACGCATCCGACAGCGGTTTGTACGAGGAGCATGTATGGAAAGAGCTGGAGGGGACCCGTTTCGACGGTGTCGTAATGGAAGGAACGATCTGGAAGCATCCGTCCGGCCGGGAGCATCTGAATGAAGGGGATTTCCGGCTTATGCTGAACCGGCTGCGCGGGATCGGGGCGATCGACGGCCGGACGGTCGTCATCGCGACTCATTTCTCCCATCAAGGGGTCGGCCCCCATGAAGAAATCGCCGAGAGCGTCAAACGCGCCGGCGCCATTTGCGCTTACGACGGGTTTGTCGTTTCGATCGGCGAATAAGCATCAGAGTTAGAGCTGTCTCAGGCGCAAGCTTGGGGCGGCTTTTTTTATTTTTTGGTGATTTAGGTAGATTTGCAGAACCGTTGTAGCAAGGTTGATAATTAACCGCAACTATGTTCCATATAATGAATTATCAACCTCATTAATATATAGAGGAGGGAAGGGAGGGAATCCATGATCGCATTCCGGAAGGTGAATAAGCATTTCGGGCGTTTTCATGTGTTGAAGGATATCGATTTGGACATCGCCAAAGGGGAAGTAGCCGTCGTGATCGGGCCGTCCGGTTCCGGCAAAAGCACGCTGCTTCGCTGCGTCAACGGTCTGGAAAAATAACGGACGGAGAGCTGACCGTCGGCGGCAAGCGGGTAAACGACGCCAAGACCGATATCAACAAGCTGCGGAGCGAAATCGGCATGGTGTTCCAGCATTTCAATCTTTATCCGCACAAGACGGTGCTGGACAACATCACGCTTGCTCCGATCAGGGTTCGCGGCGTTCGACCGAAAGAAGCGAAAGAAACCGCCATGTATTTTCTGGAGAAAGTCGGCATTGCCGATAAGGCGGACGCTTATCCGTCCCAATTGTCGGGCGGCCAGCAGCAGCGCGTCGCCATTGCCCGCGCGCTCGCGATGAAGCCGGAAATGATGCTGTTCGACGAGCCGACGTCGGCGCTCGATCCGGAAATGATCGGCGAAGTGCTGGACGTGATGCGGACAGTGGCCCGCGAAGGGATGACGATGATCGTCGTGACGCATGAAATGGGCTTCGCCCGCGAGGTGGGAGACCGCATCTTGTTCATGGACGACGGCCGCATCGTCGAAGACGCGCCGCCGGCGGAATTTTCGCCCATCCGCGCGAAGAGCGCGCCCGACTGTTTCTGAGCCGCCTTCTCCATCATTAATCATTCATGATTAATCATTCTGAATGAAAAGAGGGGATCGTATTGAACAAAATGAAACGACTGCCGCTGCTGGTGCTGGCCGCGCTGCTGGTCATGCTTGCCGCCGCGGGCTGCGGCGCCTCGAATAATCCGGGCGGCGACGCCGACGCCGGCGGGGACGGCAGTGCGAATGGCGGCGAAGGCGGCGGACAGACGGAAGCGGGCGCGAACGCTCTCGAAGCGATCAAGGAACGGGGCAAGGTCGTCGTCGGCGTCAAGTTCGACACGAAGCTGTTCGGTCTGAAGGACCCCGGCACGGGCGAAGTGGAAGGGTTCGATGTCGACATCGCCAAGGCGATCGCCAAGAAGCTGACCGGCGACGAGGCCAATGTGGAACTGAAGGAAGTGACGTCGAAGACGCGCATCCCGATGCTTAACAACGGCGAGATCGATATGATCATCGCGACGATGACGATTACCGAGGAGCGGAAGAAGGAGGTCGACTTCTCGGACGTTTACTTCAATGCGGGACAGTCGCTGCTGGTGAAGAAGGGCAGCCCGATCCGCAGCATCGCCGACGTGACGAAGGATACGCAGGTGCTGGGCGTGAAGGGCGCGACTTCGATCAAGAACATCGAGGACCGCGTGGAAGGCTTGCGCGTCAAGCAGTACGAAAATTACCAGGAAGCGTTCACGGCGCTGCGCGCCGGCCAGGGCGAAGTGCTGACGACCGACAATGCGATTTTGTACGGGATGGCTCAGCAGGACAGCAATTACGAGGTGGTCGGCGACATTTTCACCGACGAGCCCTACGGCATCGCCATCAAGAAAGGGGAAGCCGAGCTGGTGCAAGCGGTCAACGACATTCTGTCCGAACTGAAGTCGAACGGGGAGTATGACGCTATCTATGAAAAATGGATCGGGGAGAAGCCGCCCGCCGAATAAGCCGCTTTAAATCGGGGAGGGGCGCGGATGATCAATATAACCGTTTTGATCAACTATTGGGACTTGTATTTCGAAGGCATTCGCAATACGATAGCGGCCAGTCTGCTCGCCCTGGCCGGCAGCTTCGCGCTCGGCACGCTTGTAGCCGTCATGCGCATCGCGCCGGTCCGGCCGCTGAACTGGGCGGGCGCGGCATACGTCGAGTTTTTTCGCAACATACCGCTGCTGCTGGTCGTCTACTCGTTCTATTTCGGACTGCCGGCGCTTGGCATCGTGCCGAACGAATTCATCTCCGGGACGCTCGGGCTGATGGTCTACACCTCGGCGTATATCGCGGAGGCGATCCGCGCCGGCATTCTGTCGGTGCCCGGCGGACAGACCGAGGCCGCCCGCTCGTCGGGACTCACCTATACCCAAACGATGCGCTACGTGGTGCTGCCGCAGGCGATCAAGATCGTCATTCCGCCGATCTGCAACCAGTTTCTCAATCTCGTCAAAAACTCGTCCATTCTCGGCGTCATCGCCGGGCTCGATCTGATGTATTTCGGCGATCTCGTCAATGCCGAGACCTACGATACGGTCAGCACGTACGCATTCGTCGCCATATTCTATCTTTTTCTGACCATTCCGCTCAGCTTCGCTTCGCGCGCGCTGGAGCGGCGGTTGGCGAGAAGCGGGTAGGGAGGGGCGGCGCATGGATTTCGGGAAGGCGTATTCGCCGGATAATTTGAAGTTTTTGCTGGAAGGCTTCGGATTGACGCTATGGCTCGCGTTCGTCGCGATCGTGCTCAGCTTCGTCATCGGCTGCTTGCTCGGGGTGCTGCGTTATGCGCGCATTCCCGTGCTGTCGCCGGTCGTCGGCATCGTCGTCGAGACGGCGCGCAACCTGCCGCTGCTGCTGCTCATCTTCTTCGCCAGGTTCGGCTTGCCCGAGCTCGGCATTCAGACGAATATGTTCGGGGCGGCGGTGCTGGGACTGACGGTATTCGAGGCCGCGATGATCGCCGAGGTGGTGCGGAGCGGCTTGCAGTCGGTGGAGAAAGGGCTGGTGGAAGCGGCCCGTTCGTCGGGACTGAGCTATACGCAGACGCTGCGGCACATCGTCCTGCCGATCGGGCTTAGGCGGATGGTGCCGCCGATCGTCAGCCAGTTCATATCGCTCTTGAAGGATACGTCGCTGACGGTCATCATTTCGCTGGGCGAGCTGATGCATCACGCCAACATTGTTATGGGGCAGGGGCCGGAAGTCGTCTTTCCGATCCTGCTGCTCGTCGCGGTTTTGTATTTTGCCGCCAATTACGGGCTGTCACTGCTTACCAGGCGGCTGGAGGTGCGCAAGACGGCATAGCTCGATTGGGGGCGATTGAAGCTGCTTTGCACGCTGATTGCGATGATTTGTTTGGCCTCGCGCTGATAGGACCTGATGCATGCAGCTGGCGTTGATGCACGCAGCTTTGCTTTGCGCTGATTGCGATGATTTGTTTGGCCTCACGCTGATAGGACCTGATGCATGCAGCTGGCGTTGATGCACGCAGCTTTGCTTGCGCTGATTGCGATGATTTGTTTGGCCTCACGCTGATAGGACCTGATGCATGCGATGCAACTTG
>NZ_BOVJ01000185.1 GCF_018403665.1 Paenibacillus cisolokensis | reverse complement strand
TTTGATCCGTTCAAGCCCAACAAGCGGATTTTACCAAAATACTGTATTTTTGCAGGATTTTACTCCATAGTCATCTATTCGGGCCAAAGTTCCTGTATTTTTGCAGTTTTTTCGCCAAAGTAAATCGAGAAAGGGGGCTGAAGGCGGGGTACCGACGGACGGGCGACGATTTGACGGAAGGCGCGGACGGTTAAACAAAGGCAAATAGGAAGTGAGTTTTATACTTTAATATTAAAAAGCACCCGTTTCCTGCGGAAACGAAGTGCTTATTCGCCGTGCGCCGTGCGGTTATGGCCGTGCGCCGTGCGGTTGAGGCCGTGCGCCGTGCGGTTATGGCCGTGCGCCATGCGGTTGAGGCCGTGCGCCGTGCGGTTATGGCTGCGCGCTATGCGGTTGAGGCCGTGCACCATGCGGTTATGGCCGTGCGCCATGCGGCCTAGGTGCGCGCCGGGCGGCACAGCCGGCAGCCGGCCGTTTCGCTAACGCTCGGTCCCGCCGCCGCTAATGGGAACGCCGCTCGACCATGTTGATGCCGACGCCCATGCAGAGAACGGCAATCAGCAGCAGTTTAGCCAGCGGTGCGGCAAGTTCGGCCGGACCGTACTGCTGCAAGGCGATCCCTTTCATCGCTTCCATCGCATGCGTAAGCGGAACGAATTCGGAGACGGCCAGAATAATCGGATTCGTGACCGTCCCGGGCGGCCAGTAGGCTCCGCCGAGGAGCGGCATGGCGGCGGCGGCGATCTGCAGCACAATACCGAATTGCTCCGGCGTTCTCGTCAAGCCGGTGAGCAGCATGCCGACAGCAACGAGCGCGATTGTGTAGATGGCGGCGACGACGAGCAGCATGCCGTAACGGTCTCCGATCGGAAAGCCGAACACATAGCGGAACAACGCCAGGGCAACTGCAATATGCGTCATCCCGATGCAGAAGCTGTACCCCATATGACCGAGATAAATTTCCGTCTTCCGCAGCGGAGAGAGGATCATCCGGTCCCAGACGCCCGAGCTCCGCTCTTCCATGACCGCATTCACCTTGTAACCGACCGTCATAATGACCGTATACAGGGTGAAGGCGAACAACAGCTGCAAGCTCATGTCGTTCCGGACCGGCTCTCCGCCATCCGCCGCTTCGATCTCCAGCGCCAGCGGGGGCTGCCGCAAGCGCCGCTCGACATCTTCGAGATATTGCTGCGGATCGTCCGCGCTTGCGGCAGCGGCGCGAAGCTGCAGCTCTTCGTTATATACGGTGCGGACCAGCTCCTCCACTTCCCGGTTGGCCGGATTGTCGGCCGCCATGACGATACGGTAATCTTCCGCCATCAGCTTGACGGCCAGCTCCGCCCTTCCTTCCCGGACGTCGCGCAGCGCCCGCTCTTCCTCGATCAGCCGGAATTCGAACTTTCCCTCCCGGTTCAGCAGCCGCACCCATTCCGCCGCTTGCGGCGCTTCCAGCCCGTCGCCGGCGTAGACGGCGTACGACATTTTCTTGGCCGCTCCCATCCCGAACACGATCGTCAGCATAATGCCGAGCGCGATGAATAACAGAATCGCGTAAGGCGAACGTTTTTCTTTTTGCCATTGAGCCAGAAATACAGCGATCATGCAACTCGCCTCCTTGCCGGGAACAGATAGATGCCCGCAGTCAAGGTCAGAACGGCAAAGGCTGCCAGCTTCAAAAGCGAAGGCGCCATGTCCACTGCCGCAAAGCCTTGAATCCACAGCGTATACAGTGATATCGCCAGCCCGTTGGGCGTCCATACGCCGATCTGCATGACCCAGTCCGGCAACAGCGAGGCAGGGGTGAAGCTTCCGCCCGCAAGCGCCATGACCGTAACCGCGATGCTGCTGAACATCGAGCTCGCGGTCGAGCTTCGAAAGCGGAAGTTGAGCGCCGTAAGCAGCGCCGCAAAGCCCCCTACGCCTATGGACAAGACGGCATTGATCGCAGAGAGCCCAAGCCAGAAAGAGAAGGGCCGGCCCGGGAACAAGCCGAAGGCAAGATGCGACAGGACAAACAGCAGCGTAAGCTGCAGCCATGCGACACAGAAGGCCGCCCCCGCCTTGCCGCCCAGAAAGCGCAGCGGGTGACGATCGGCCAGCAGCACGCGGTCGAATACGCGGCCGCGCAACTCGGCGAATGCTTTGGCGGCGGTCGTGCCGGCTACGAACAAGACGAACATGACGCTCATCGCCAAAGTGAAATAAAGGAACGAATTCATCGGCTTGGCATCCGTCATCGACTCCACGCCGCCTGCGGCAAGCGCCGGCTCGGCGTCCGGACGGCCATATTCGCCCAGGGCGGTCCGGAAATTCAACGAGCGGACGAAGCCGTTCAGCATACCTTGCAGCACGTCGACATGCACCGGCGATTCGCCCGCCGTCAGACGCAGCGCAGCGCCGCCGTCTTCGCCGAGCAGCATGCCCACAAGCGCCTTGTACGTGAACTCCGGCGGTACGGTCAGTACAGCCTTCACTTCACCGCTCTCCAGCGCCGTATGAGCGGTCTCGGCATCCATCGGCACGAATTCGACGAACTTGCCGACTTCTTCATTCTCCATCATGCGCTTCAGCAGCGTATAGGGCGAAGCTTGCTCCGCGCTTGCGGCCAGCGCGGATTCGGCCGCTTCGGGCAACGAACGTCTCCGAAGCTCCGTACGAAAGCGCTCGATGCCGGACGCTTCGTCGTCTTCGACGACCAATGCCGCCTTCATCCGCAGCGCTTCCGGCGAGCCTTCCATCAATCCTTTCATGGCGAAGCCCAGTATCAGAATCATCAGAAAAGGCATGAGCAGCAGCAGAACGAGTCCTTTCCGGTCTCTCCAGAACAACAGCAAATCTTTCCACACAAACATGACGACCGTTCCCTTCCGTCAATCCCGTAATGTACGGCCGGTCAGATGCAGGAACACATCTTCCAGGCTGGGCGTATGCACATGAACGCGGAGAATTTCGACCTGATGCCGCTCGGCGATCTGCACGACCTGCGAGAGTATCCGGCTCTGCTTGGCGACGATCAGCTTCAGTCCGTTCTCCGTCTCTTCGACTTGCAGGACGGCATCCAGCATGCGCAGCTCCCCGGCCATCCCGGCGCCCGGCCCGTCCAGCTGGAGATGCAGGATATCCTCCCCGGTCAATATGCGCTTCAGCTCCTGCTTGCTCCCCGATGCAATCACTTTGCCGTGATCCATAATGTACATCCGGCTGCACAGCTGCTCGACCTCTTCCATGTAATGGCTCGTGTACAGCACCGTCGTCCCCTTCTCCCGGTTCAGCAGCCGTACCGTATCCAGAATATGATTGCGGGATTGCGGATCAATGCCGACTGTCGGTTCGTCCATAATGACGATCTCCGGCTCATGCAGCAGCGCAGCGGCGATATTGATGCGGCGCTTCATCCCTCCCGAGTAGGTGCGCACCAGCTCCTTCTGTCTCTCCCGCAAGCCGACCATGTCCAGCACTTCCTGTATGCGCAACTCCAGCTCCTTGCCCTTCAGCTTGTAGATGCGGCCGAAAAATTTCAAGTTCTCGTAAGCGGTCAATTCTTCGTAGAGGGCGATTTCCTGGGGCACGACGCCAAGCACCTTGCGAATGGCCGCAGGGTTTTTCACCACGCTATTTCCGTACAGCAGGACATCGCCGGATGTCGGCTTGATGAGTGAGGAGATCATCGAGATCGTCGTCGATTTGCCAGCACCGTTCGGTCCGAGCAGCCCGACCGATTCGCCCTTGTCAAGGTAGAGACTGACGCCTTGAACGGCATAGGTTCCTTTAAAACGTTTTACCAATTCCGTTGTTTCCAACATGATGCATGCGCTCCTTCTTGCCGGTTGGCCGATATGTATCCAGTATAAAGAAAAAAGACAGTGCTTCCACTGTCTTCCGTCATTCATTTGCCGCCCGGCCATGACTTCCGTCATGGCTGTTACACGAGGTCGTGGCGGATGGCGTAGATCGCCAGCTGTGTCCGGTCCCGCAATTCAAGCTTGTCGAGCACCTGACTGATATGGTTCTTCACTGTTCCGACCGATAACGACAGCCGCTCGGCGATTTCCTGATTGCTGCATCCTTCGCCGACAAGCCTCGCAATGTCCCGCTCGCGCGGCGTAAGCGACGGATCGGGTTCCGCCAGCTTCGGTTCGCCGGTCCTCAGCAGACGGGGCAGCACTTTGGCCGCCACCTGGTCTTCCAGCGACACGCCGCCGGAGAGCGCGCTCCGGATCGACCGGGTAAGCTGCGCCGGATCGGCATCCTTCAGCATATAGCCGCTTGCGCCCCGTTTCAGCGCTTCAAGCGCGTAATCGTCGTCATTGAACGTCGTCAGTATCAGCACTTTGCACGACGGCCAGCGGGAGCGGATGATGCCGGTCGCCTCCAGGCCATCCATCTCCGGCATGCGAATATCCATCACCGCGATGTCGAAGCGATGCGTTTCGCACAGCTGAACCGCTTCCCGGCCGTTCCGCGCCTCGCCCGTCACCTTCATCTCCGGATCGGTCTCGATCATCATTTTGAGCCCTTGGCGCACCATCGCCTGATCCTCAGCCAGCAATATTCGGATCATCTTTTCCCTCCTCCACGACTAGCGGAAGCGTGCCTTCCACAATAAACCGGCTGTGACCGGCAGCAATATGCAACCGGCCGCCGAGCGCTTCCAGACGCTCCCGCATCGACGACAGCCCGAAGCCTTCCCGAAACTCCGGCTTGGCGTTCCAGGGGTTGGATACGTGAAAGCGGAACACGCGCCTGCCCGGCGCCTCGAATTCGATCTCGACCTGCCTGGAAGTGCCATATCTCATCGCATTGGTCAGCGCTTCCTGGACAGCCCGGTAGATGGCGGCCGACTGCCTGGCGGTAAGCGGAACGGACAATACGCCTTCCCCGAGCGAGAACTTGACGCGGACGAAATTTTCCGCTTCCTGCCTGCGGATCAGCTCCATGATCGCCCCGAGCCCCTCTGTCTCTTCCCGATGGAGCGCCTTTACCGCCTTGCGGGTTTCGTTCAGACTTTCCTGCGCATATTGCTTCAACGCCTCGAACCGGGCGGCCGTCTCGCCGTCCGACTGCAGCCTGAACACCTCGAGCTGCATCAGCAAATTCGTCAGCCGGTGCCCGACCGAGTCATGCATATCTCTCGCGATCTTCGTACGCTCCTGCTGTCTGGCGATCTCTTCTCCCGCCGCCCCGGTCCGTTTGAGCCTGCGGTATTCGCTGAGCAGCGCATCTTTGACCGCCGATGTCTCCTCCAGCTCCGAACGAACCGTCCGGTACACGGCGGCAGCCGAACCGAAGATGAGTGCATACAACAGCAGAAAGCCGAGCGGCCAGAACGGCTTTCCCGCCAGCTCCGGCGACAATGCGGCCACCAGAGCGGCAACGCCTGCGACGAGCGCGTGCGGAGGCGGCAGACGATAGACCGCCTTGCCGGCCGCGATCGTATAGATCAACAGCGAATACGGATTGGCGGCATCCGCCTGTCCGGGCCAGAAAGTCGCCGCGGCGGCGGCGGCGGAGGCTGTGAGCAGCGCCGTCAAAGCAATCGGCCGAAACCGGAGAAGCGGCGCCAGGAAGAACAAGGCGAAAAAACGGCGCAGCCGGCCAGTTCATAGGCGCGCACCTGCTCCATGCCGTTATGCAGCAGCGCGGCGAGCCAGCTTGCCGCCAGCATGAACAGCCAGATCCAAAACGATCGCACAACTCCCCCGCCCTCCGTAATGAAAAAATGCTCCCGGACCTCCGTGAGGACGCTCGGCAGCATATCGATATCTGCATGTTCAAGATACTTGAATCTTCCTGTTTATTCAAGAATTATTTGCCGTTTGGCCGGAGATTGCATACGCGGCCCGCATCTTCATCAAACCGAGGGAGGCTACGTCAAGCGCAGATTGGCCGCCGAAATCCTCCGTAAACAATTCCAGCGACAGAAAGCCATCGTAACCGATTTCGTAGAGCAATCTCGCGAATGTGGCGGAAGGAGCGATGCCGTCGCCCGGGAACAGACGGTCCCGGTCGGCGATATGCTCCCGGCCGGGCGAAGCCGGATAATCATTGACATGAACGATCCCGATCCGGCTGCCGTTCAAATAGGACAGCGTCTCCAGACGGCTGCCGCCGACGTACATATGGAACGGATCGAGCAGCAGCTTCGCATCCGGATACCCGCTTTCCATCGCGACATATACGGCCTCGCTGAGCTTCGACAGCTTGCGGGCCCTTCCCCAAAACTCCAGATACGGCTCGACGCCCAATGGCCTGCCGAGCTCGATCAATCTGGCATATTGAGCCGCCATCTCCTCCAGCGGCACGTTCTCTACTTGGCCGAAAGGCGGAGCCGCCACCGCGCCGCAGCCGATTTCGGCCAGCATCTCCATCTCCCGCTTGGCCTGCCCGAAGCTTTGCTCGCGGACCGCAGGGTCTTCATCCGCCCATTTGAAGAAGGCGATCGCGTTCACGACGGCGATTCCCGTATCCGCAATATATCTTTTTAACGACGCCAACGTATGGCCGGCAGCGGCATAAGCTTCCAAATCGCGCATCCAAATTTCGATTCCCTCATATCCCGCTTCCGCGGCTACGCGGATTTGTTCCTTCAATTCCAGCTTGAACGGGAACAAGGTTGAAGCGTTTAACGATGTCCTGAACGGCAGCATGAACGGATCGCCTTCTTTCTATTCAAGTGTCCGTGCGGAAAGGTCCTCGACCGAAACCGTCCGTTTCCATTCATTCGAGCGGACGACGGCCTCCAGTACTTTCTGATTTTCATAACCGGCCATGAAATCGGGCAAGCTGCCGCTCGGCGTTCCGGCCAGCAGACCGGCGAAGTCTTCCCACTGGGACAGCTTGACCCGTTGCGGTACATCCAACTTCTTCTCCACGAGTTCGCCGCTTTCCTCATCGATGTGGATCCAGACCAGCTTGTCCGGATGAAGCGTGCTGGCATGCAGCGTTCCCCGGTCGCCGTACAACGAGATTTCCAGTTGATTGCCGGAACCGATCGCGTTGCGCGACGTCTGGAACACGCCGGCCGCACCGTTTGCCATCCGTGCCTGAAAGCTGGCAAAATCGTCCACTTCCACCTTGATCCATTCGTCGGAGGTCAGGCTTTTTCTGCTGGAAATAAACGTTTCCAAATTCGCCGACAATTCCCGGAAAGGACCGATCAGGTAGTGGGCCAGATCGATCATATGCGCGCCCAAATCGCCAAGCGCCCCGGTGCCGGTCACGCTTTTGTCCAATCTCCATACGAAAGGCTGATTGTAAACGGCGGCCCCCCAGCTTTGCAAATATTGAACCGAGAAGCTCCGTACGTCCCCGATTTTCCCTTGCGTCAGCCATTCCTTGGCATACCGGAAAGCCGGCGTATAGCGGTAGCTAAAGCCGATCATCGCAGGGACAGGCCCCTGTTCATAATACCGTTTCAGCTCTTCCGCCTCGTCGAAGGTCATCGTAAACGGTTTCTCCGACAAAAACGGCTTTTTCGCTTCCAAGCAACTTCTCATAATTTCCGCGTGCACCAGATTGGGCGTCACGGAAACTACGGCATCGACATCTTCATCCCGAATCAGCTTGTGAAAATCGGTGAACCGCTTCTCCGGCGGAATACCCAGTTGATCGCCGACCTTTTCGAGAGCGGCATGCTGAACATCGCAAATGGCGGTGATGGTCGTGTTGGGCACGTTTTTCAAACCGTTTATATGAACGTTCGCCATTCCGCCCAGTCCGATCAACCCGATACGAAACAATTTCATTCTCGAACCTCCTCATCCTTGGGTCACCCACTCAGTATAGACGGCGGAAAACCGGACGGAAATGGCAAGAAGATACTTTATTTGTACAATACCGACTTTTTCTCCTGATTTGCCAGCAGCGCGTCGATTTTTCGGACGTCTCCCGAAGCGTCGTTTCCACATCGCTGCCCCGCATGAATATATCCTCCATCGCCGCTTCGTACAGCTTCTCCACCTCATTCCATTGCGGGATGGCGGGACGATAGAAAGCTTGCTGAATCCCGTCCATAAAAGCTTCCAGATAACGGTTGGCCTTGCTGTCCGAGCGGCGGCCTTCCTCGAAAGCTTCGGTATTGACCGGAATGAGCCCGGCCTTGAGGAGCGTCAGCTGCGTTTCCTTCTTCACCAGCCAGCTCATGAATGTCCATGCCTCCGGCTTGTGGCGCGCGCCTTTGGTCATCACAAGGCTTTCGCCGCCGATGACGGAGCCGTATTCGCCGTCTGTCGGGAAAGGCGCCGGCTTCGTCCGCTCCAGCAGATCGACCTCCACGCCCGAGGAATTCAGAAGAATGCTGTAATACCACGGCCCCTCGTCGATCATGAGGAAGCGGTCCTCGTCGTACACCTCCCGCCACAAATCGGCGTTCCCCTTCAGCAACCACGGATTGATGACGCCTTCCCGGTACAGCCCGAGCAATTGCTTCATCGCCGCTATGCTCCGTTCGCTGTTCAAATAGCCGTCTGTGCGGGTGAAGTCTTCATCCGCCAGCTGTCCTCCGAGCGCCATAAAATACGGCAGACTGTTCCACATGCCGACGTCCGACATGCCCAGCGCGTACCCGTTGTCGCGGGCAAGCTTCACAAGCTCGGAGAAGGAGGACGGCGGCTCGGCAACGCCCAGCCCGGACAGAAGCCGCTCATTGTAAATGGCCGCTTTCGTCGTGATGTTGAGCGGAAGTCCGTAGGTATGATCGGCGTAACGGTTCGTCTCCATCATGCGTCCCTGCAGCTGCCGCGACACGTTCCCGAACTCGGGAAACCGCTCCAGCGGCTGCAGCAGATTGCGTTGAGCGAACAGGGACACCCACGTATAATCCATGCGGATAATGTCCGGCGTCTTCCCTGCCGACGCGCGCGCAAGCAGAGCGGCGTGGTATTCCCGGTTATGGGTCTGCCTTACCGATTCGATGCGAATGTCGGGATGCTCCGCCTCGAACTTCGGAATGACCTCCTTCTCGAACACAACCGTTTCTTCGTCGCTGTACGTATGCCAGATGACGATGCGCTTCTGCGGCTCGTCGCCGAGCCTTTTCACCGTGCTCATGTCGTCAATGACGGAATTGCCCATGCAGCCTCCGAGCGCTGCGACCATTATAACGGCTGCGGGCAGCGCTTTGAGCGTTCTCAACTTCATGGGGCGCTCTCTCCCTTCAAGGTCCCGCCGCCAGTCGTCCGGTGCGGATGCCACTCCCGGTAATCGACGGGCGAGTGGCCGGTCATCTTCTTGAAGAGCTTACTGAAGTACTTCACGTCGTTAAAGCCGGACTGCTCCGCCACCTCGTACACCTTCAGCTCGGTGCCGGCGAGCAGCTCCTTCGCCTTCTGGATGCGCAGCGTGATAACGTAGTCGATGAAATTTTGGCCCGTTACCTTCTTGAACAGAATCGAAAAATAATTTTTGCTCACATGAACGAAATCGGCAACCTGCTGCAGCGTCAACGTCTCCAAATAATGCGCGCGGATGTAGTCCAGCGCCTTGTCGATCGGATGGCCCGTGCCCTGCGCATCGAAGCTTTCCAGGCGGGCCTTCCGCAGCTCCGCGATACTGAGCTTCAGCGTTTCGCACTGCTCGTCGAGCGTCTCCGTCTTGAACAGCCGGTCGAAGCAATCCACAAGCGCATAGGGGTCCACATGCCGCTTGAACATCAAGGACAATACGCGGCTCGCCTCTTCCTTCAGCGCAATGGGCGAGCGGCCGCCCTGCGACCAATCGGCGCGCCATTCCTCCAGCAGCTCGCCGACCCGTTCGTCGCCGGCGGCCGCAGCCGTTTGATACATCGTAGGCAGATGCTTGCCTTCGCGCCGAATTGCGGCGGACGCATCGTATGCGAAGATGCCGCTGCCCTCGAAGAAGCCCCGGTCGGACGCTTCCTGGCTGCGAACGAAGACGGCGCGGATTTCGTCTGCTCCCCGGCCTTCCGCATAACCGAACGTTACGCTGGTTCCGCCATCGAGCTCAAGCAGCCCCTTCAGCCCGCGAAGACGTTCGGCCATCGGCGGGCCGGCCTGCGGACCGGAATTATCCTTAGGCCCGGGCATCAGGAAAAACAACTCATTTTCCGCCGTCTGAACCGCGATCCCCTCCGGCACTTCCGCGTACAGCGCATCCGCAAATTGCTCGAGCAAAACCGACTTGTACAAATAGCCGTGCTGCTCTTCGATTGCCGATATCCGGTTCAGCTTAATATGGAGCGCGATATACGCATCGTCAAGCCATGCCGGATATTCGCCTGCCGGCAGACGCTCCGTGCGCTGGATCAGATGCAGCTTCAGCTCGCCCTCGTAGCGTTTGCGCAGCAGCGCTGCCTTTTCCCGGTCTGCGCCATTCAGCCGGCTGCGCATCCGGCGCTCTTCCTCGAGCGTCTCCTTGCACTTGCGCACGATCTCGAGCAGCTCCTCCGGCTCCAGCGTATGCTTCAGAATGTAATCCACGACACCGAGCTTGATTCCTTCCCTTACGTACTCGAAGTCGTTGTGGCTGCTCACGAGTATGACCTTCATGCCGGGATTGATCGCCAGCGCGCGCCGCGTCAGGTCCAGACCGTCCATAATCGGCATCTTGATATCCGTAATCAGAATATCGATCGGCTCTCTTTCCAGCCTCTGCAGCGCCTCCGCTCCGTTCGCGCAGTCGGCCGCAATCTCGATCCCTTCCCCGTCCAGTCTACCGAAGCCTTGATCCCGAAACGAATGATCGGCTCGTCGTCAACAATCATTGCCCGCCACATTATCGCTCACCTTTCCTGCTGCGGCATTTTTTTGCGGATACAGGACGATCTTGGCCAGCGTGCCGCCTTCTTCCCGGCGATGCAGTGCCACCTCCGAGGCCCGATCGAAATAAAGCCGCACGCTTTCGTACACATGCTGAAGGCCGATGCCTGTCACGCCGCCCCGGACCGCTTCTTCCACCGACTTCGTCAGTTCCGACTTGTGAGGCAAAATGCCAAGGCCGTCGTCTGCGACCGTAATGACGGTCGCCTCCCCTTCCTGACGAACCTCGATTTCGATTTCGCCGTCCGTATTTTTCGGCACGATGCCGTGAAAGATCGCGTTCTCGACCAGCGGCTGAATCAGCATGCGCGGCACCGGCAGCTCCGCCGCATCGTCGTCCTTCCGAACGGTCAGCTTGAAGCGCTTGTTGTAGCGCATTTCCAGAATGACCAAATATTTTTCGATAATGTCCAGTTCCTCGGCAATCGTCACGAAATTGCCTTTCCTGCCCATATTCGCTTCCAGCAATCTCGTCAGGGCGGAAATACCTTCGTAAGCCCGCTCCGACTGCCCGTATTTGATCAGCCACCGGATCGTGCCGAGCGTATTGAACAGAAAATGCGGATTGATGCGGTGGATGACCGCCCGCAGCTCCGCCTCCTGCTTCCGCTTCTGCTCCTCGGTCACCTGCTCCATCAACCGATTGATGTCGGTAATCATTTTGTTGAACTGATGGCTCAAGAGGCCGAATTCGTCGCTTGTGCGCACATCGGTCTGCACGGTCAAATCGCCCTTCTGCACCCGCTTCATCTGTCTTGTCAGCTGCTTGATCGGCCGCGTGACCCGATTGGCGATGATCAGCCCCATGCCGATCCCGAGCAGGGTGAACGCTCCGAAGGAGAACAGAATGTTCCGGTGCAGCGCGCCCAGCTTGTCGGTAATCTCGTGAACGGGGACGGTCCCGACCAGCATCCAGCCGTTGCTGAGCGCCTGCTTCACGCCGTAATACGGTATATCGCCCTGGCGAAACTCGAATTCGACGTAGGGATCTTCCGTAATATGGGAGAGCAGCTCCGGGTTGTCGACCGGCTTGCCGATTTGGTCCGTATCCGCGGCAATCATGATGCGCCCCTCCCCGTCGACGACGAGGAAGCTCCCGGTCTCGCCGAGCTTCATCTCCTCAATGGTGTCGATCACCTTGCGTCCGTTCAGATTGACGAGAATATAACCGATCGTCTCGTTGCTCACGTAATCCTTGATCGCCCGGCCGATCGGCAGCACCATCTGTGTCGTATCGCCGGCGCTGCTGAGCTGATCCGCCTGAATCCCGTCCCACACGAGTCCTCCTTCCAGCTTGCGGGCCTTCGCCGTCCAGGGCTGGTTTTCCACATCGTAGCGCGACAGCTTGATTCTGGAGAAGGTGCCGCTGCCCCATCCCGTCGCGCTGTCCTTCAGGACGTATACGATGCTGACGAAGGAGCTGGAATAGACGGCATTGTTCAGGAAGCTCTTCATTTCATCCTCATTGCTCCGCCATTCGAGCAGATCCGTGCCGCTCGTCGGACTGTTCGAAAGCACATGCCGGATGCGGGGGTCGATGTAGATCATGTCGGACACGTCGCTGCCGGCATTCAGAATAAAAGATAAGGAATCCGCGCCCTGCTTGGCGATCTGGATCGATGCGTCCCGCACGTTCCGCTTCACGGTCGCGTTGGATACGATATAGAAGGAGAAGCTCGTAAACAAGGTCGAGATCAGAATGACGATGACGAAAGCAAAGATCATTCTCGTTGTAAACGTCATTCGTTTCGTTATCCGGTATTTTTCGAGCATGCCTTCCTCCTCCGTTGCTTCTTCCGTCCATTATTGTAGTCTATCGCTGCGGCAACGCAAAATGAAAAAGTAGCCAACACCCCGGCAACGACGGAAAGACGCCTGCATCAGGCGTCTCTTTGATTATACGCAAATACGCGGCCGAATCGCTCGGTTACGGCCGGCTGCCGTATTCCAATACGACCATGTCCCAATATTTCAGCTTCGGCAGCGTCAGCTCCAGCACGCCGTCCTTCTGCGTGAAGTCCAAAGCGACCGCAGAACCGTTGTAATAATCCGGCGAAGCCATCCACACCTTCTTCACCTTGCCGTCCGCGTTTACTTTCAGCTTCAGGTCCGTCTGCTCTTCCGGTTCGGTCTGCGTCGCGTCCGCATCCTTCCATTCCATGCCGGTGACGCCGGTGAAGTTGATCAGATGAAACACCTGTCTGCCGCTTGCCTCCTTGGCGAAGCTCCACACCTTGCCCCGCTCCGGCTCGGATGATAACGCCGGACCGTTCACGGTTTCCGCCTGCAGCTCGATATCGGCCGCTTTGTCGCGCAGCAGATTTTGATAAGCGGTCAGAAAGTCGTAATAGACGATCAGCGCATCCTTCAGCGCATCCGGCATGGTCAGGTTTTTGTTCGGAAAATATTCCTTCGCCAGCATGTTCTCGCCGAGCTCCAGATGCGCTCCCCCCGAGGCGAAGATGACGGCGTCCGTCAGCAGCACGCCCGGCGTGTTGAACTCGCCCGGCGAATCGGCGTGATTGTAGTTCATATAAGCGGCCAACACGGTGCTTAATCCGCCGCCGCTGTACTTCAGATTCTGGTCCACGATTTCCTTCAAATTGCGGTACAGCGGATGAGCGTCCCATACTTCGGTATACAGGAACTTCACCGGCGCCTTCGCGATATACGGCTGGCCGAATTGGCCGACCGCGTTCATGACGTAATCGACGTCCAGATCCTGCTTCGCCGCTTCCAGGAACGGGCCGTACGTTTCCGGCAAATTGACCTTGTCGGCGTTGCCGTCGTACAAGATGCCCCGGTCGCCGAGCTGATCGACATGCCAGCCGTCAAACGGCAGATGACGGTACACTTCCTTCTCCTTGTCGATCAAATAACGCTGCCACTCTTCATGGCCGGGATTCATAAGCATAATGTCGCTCGCCCAGCTGTCCGGCAGCGGATGGCGGTCCTGATTTTCCAGCAGAGGGTCCTTGAACAGCCCCCACTCCCGCTTCACGCCGTCGGCCTCCGCATCCTCGAACGCGCCGAACAGCAGGTTGTAGTTCATCGCCTTCATGTTTTGCCGTGGGCAAGGTCGATATAGGTTTTGACCGTATCGTAGGACACCATCCGGTTCGCAATATCCGGCCATTGCGACGCGGGCCGGTCCCCGTCCATCTTGAGCGGAATATGATGCTTCCACTGCCAGTCGTAGAACTGAAGGCCGTTAATGCGGTAGCGGTTCAGCCGCTCGATAATCTCTTCCTGCTCCGCGCTGTCCATCGCCATAAAATCGGCGAGATAGCCGTAGCGCGGAAACTTGCCCCAATCCGAGGAGACGTCCACCGCAATGTTGGCGTGATCCGCAATTTCCCGGCCCTGCTTCAAATAAATTTCCGCCATATAGCCTTTGAAATCATCCTTCGGGGGCGTCCACTCCCACTTCACCTCCGGGGAGCCGTCCCATTGTATCGTCGTTTCTTCGACGATCTCGTCCAGATGCTTGTAGCGGACGATCAGCTCGCCGCCCTGCTCCGTCTCTTCCATCGTCACCGTATATAGGACGGGTTCGCCGGGATTGTACCTTGCTTTGTCCGTCGTCACGTATGCAATCTGACCGGCGCTGCCGGCCTTCTGCGGTCCGACCGTTTCTTTCTTACCGAAGCAACCCGCCAGCAATGCGGACATGAGCAGTATACCGGCACAAACGGTCGTCGTTCCGTACCGGAATCCAGTCGTTTTCATGATTCGCATATTCTCCTTGTCATCGATTTAGCCTTTCACGCCGCCTTCATTGTAGCCGGATTGCACGAACTTCTTCTGGAATGTCATGTAAAGCAGAATGACAGGCAGCAGGGCGATCACAGACGCCGCGAATACTTGGCCGTAGTTGGTCGAGTACTTGTCGTTGAACATCAGAATCGCGATCGGCAGCGTACGCAGCGCTTCGCTCTTGATGAGGGTCAGCGCCAGGAAATATTCCTCCCACGTGCCCTGAAAAATAAAGATCGCCAGCGTTCCCAACGCGGGCAGCGACTGGGGCAGGTAGATGTTCCAGAAGATGCGCCAGTTGCCGCCGCCGTCAATCAGAACGGATTCTTCCAGCTCCTTCGGAATGCTCTCGAAAAACCCGCGCAGGAAAAACACGTTGCCGATAACGCCGCCCGCGATGTAAACGAGCCACAGGCCGCTGTAGGTGTTCACGAGTCCCATCTCTTTGATAATGACGAATTGCGGAATAATGTTGATGACGCCCGGGATAAAAATCGTCAGCAGGAACAGACGGAAAATCAGCTCCTTGCCGGGGAAGGTGAATCTGGCGAAGCCGTAGGCCGTCAGCGCGCCCAGCAAAAGAGAGCCTACCATCGCAACGGATGTGACGATGACGCTGTTCATGAAATAGTTGACGAAATTGTTTTTGTTCCAGACGGTGATATAGTTCGTGAAATTGATGTTGACCGAAAAGACCTGATCCGGCTTGGGCAGCGTATTCGTGCCCAGGAAGAACGTCGTCAGGATCATATAAATGAACGGGAAGACGAACAGAAGAGCGCCGGTTATGATAATCGCGTAAACGATAATTTGATTGATTAGCGAAGTTCTCATTAGCGATCCTCCTTAAAACATGCGCTGTCTTCCGATTTTTTCATTTGCGTGTAGGTGAGAATGAACACAAGCAAGCCCATCATGACGCCCATCGCGGAAGCCGGCCCGAACTTCATATTCTGGAACGCCTCGATGTAGATCAGGCTCGGAATGACATGCGTCTGGTTCATCGGTCCGCCTTGGGTAATGAAATAAACTTGCGGGAAGAAACCGAAGGCGCCGTTAATGAGATTGATGACAACGAACAGCGTAATCGGCTTCAGGAGCGGAATCGTAATGCGCCAGAACTTCTGCATGACGTTCGCTCCGTCGATGTCGGCCGCTTCGTACAGATCCTTCGGAATGCCCTGAAGCGCGGCCAGATAGATGACGACGCCCCAGCCGACGGTCTTCCAGATGTGAAACAGCCAGATCATCACCATGGCTGACCAGTAATGGTTGCGCCAGGAGATCGGTTCCGAAATGATGCCGAGCTGCTTGTGCAGGATGAAGTTGATAATGCCGCCGTCTCCGTCCGCGAACAAATATTTGAACAAGAGTGCGATGATGATCCAGGATGTCACGATCGGCAAGTAATAGATGGTGCGGAACGCAATCTTGAATTTGACGAATTTGGCGTTAATCAGCACCGCGAAGAACACGGCAAGGAACCAGTTGACCGGCACAGTGGCCGCCACGTTCAGAAAGGTGTTGCGCAAAGCGATGAAAAACCGGTCGTTCGGGTCCTGGAACACCTTCAAATAGTTGTCGAAGCCGACCCACGCGTTCGTCGCGTTCGGCATGATGCTGAAGTCCTGGAAGCTGATCATAATATTGCGGACCATGGGGTAAAGCACGAATACGGCCGTGCCGATAAAGCCAAGCGCCACGAACGGCAGCACCGCCATCCATTGCCTCAGGCCGATCGCTAGCCTGCTCTTCCTTGTATGAGGAGCGTTACGGATCTCCGGTGACATGAAGGAACTGGACATAAGCTTGAGGACTCCTTTCGTTGAATAAGCGGAATGCGTATTTTCCGGGAAAAGGGCTGCTTCGCCGAAGCGGCTGCTTGGCAAAGTAGCCCTGATGGATACTGTCTCGTTTTACTTCAAAATCGCTTCGATTTGCTTCACCGCATCGTCAAGCGCAGCCTTCGGCTCCTGCTCGCCGCGGATCGCCTTCTCGAACGCCAGGTTGAAGATCGCTTCCAGTTCGCCCCATTGCGGAATCGGCGTGCGCGGCAGTGCGGTTTTCAGCTGCTCCACATAGGTGTCGACGAACGGGATGTTCATCGAGGTCATCGCTTCGGCCGCCGCTTTGTTCGACGGGATCAGGCCCGTCTCCGCCATAATCTTCTGCGGCTCTTCGGTAAGCATCCACTTCGCGAACGTCCACGCTTCCTCCGGATGCTTGGAGTTGGCGAATATAACCAGGTTCTCGCCGCCGATAACCGAACGGCTGCCGCCGTCGCCCGCCGGCATAACCGCCCGGACGGTCTCTTCCAGCGGATCGAAGCCTGTCGCTTCCTTCTCTGCGATTTTCGTGCTGTAGAACCATGGCCCGTCATCGGACATCAGGTATTCGCCGCTGATGATGCCGTCCCAGGTGCCCGGCTCGCCGCCGAGCATAACCGGAAGCACCAGTCCTCTGTTGTTCCAATCGACGATAGTCTCCAGCGCCTTCACGCTTGCCTCGCTGTTCAGATAACCGTCTACCTCGGTGTAATCTTCATTGGTGATGGACCCGCCAAGGCTCCAGAACCAGGGCGCAAGCCCCCAGGCGTGAATGCCGGATATGCCGATGCCGTATTTGCCTTTGCTCTTCAGCTTTTCGGCCGCCGCGACCAGTTCATCCATCGTCTTCGGCGGTTCCGTCAGACCCGCTTCGGCCAGCGTCGCCTTGTTGTATATCGCAACTTTCGTATTGGTGTTGACCGGCACGCCATAGTAACCGCCGTTATAATAGTTCGTCGCCATCGGCGCTTCGAACGTATTCGCCTTCAGCTCCTCGAAGCCGTCCAGCTTGCTCAAGTCCATCAGCGAGTTCTGGGCCGCGAACTCGGGCACCCATACGATGTCCATGCGCATCAGGTCCGGCGCCGCGTCGCCGGCCACGCCCGCGATGACTTGCTGCTTCAGCCCTTCGTACGGCATGCGGGTCAGCTTCAGCTCGATGTTCGGATACGCTTCCTCGAACAAAGGCTTGATCTTTTCGGTGAGCACGGCCTCTTCCGCATCGCTGTACGTATGCCAATATTCGATCGTCACTTTTTGCCGGCCGGCTTGTCTCCTCCGCCATTGTCGGCGCCACCGTTGCCGGCGCTTCCTTCGTTCCCCCCGTTACCGCCCGAGCATGCCGCCATGACCAGCACAACGATCAGTGCAAGAGCCGTAAGCGCCGCTTTTCTTACGTTTTTCATTCTCTATATACTCCCCTCATCGATTTGTTTCATCTTGATTATGGAGTACGAACCGGGAGGGGGTAACCGTTTGCATTCCTGTGATGGTGTCGGATATTCCTGTTTGCGATTTGGGCGTATCGGCCTGCAGACTGAAAAACCGTCTATTTATCCGATGATGCTGAATATCGGACACCATGCGATTTTCGGCCGGCTGTGATAGAATAATCGGAAATGCCAGCTGTTTTTGTACAATACCGACTTTTCCCGAAGGAGAGGATAGCGCTTGCGGATGCTGGCCGTGAATGTGGAACTCGTTCCTGCCATCAAGCTGATGGGCTATGTATCCTACTCGACTCCCTGGATGCATTTCAAGCGGAATACGGATGAATATGTGCTGTATATCATCAAAAACGGCGAACTTCATATGCGGGAGGAAGGCGTCGATTACATTCTGAGGCGCGGAGACATGCTTCTGCTGGAGCCCGGTCTGGAACATGAAGGAACCCGGAAGGCGCTTTGCGACTACTACTATTTTCATTTCAAGCATCCCGACATGTCCGCCCTATCGGTTGACAATGTTGCGGAGCTGGCCAGACGCTCGATTCTGGAGGATGCCGGCGAAGGCGACGAACAACCGGTTTGCCATTTTCCAAAACATTTCAGCCTTTCGGACAAAAACGGTTTTCACCAGACGATGCACGCGATGAACGATCTGCTTCAGTTGTACCGGCGCAAACATTTCAACAGGGGGCTGACCGCGCTTCGATTTTCCGAGTTGCTGATCGAGTTGTCGAGGGCGTACTTTCTGAACGTTCTGCGCAGCGACAAGGGGCCCGGCTCGAAAGCGATTGTGAAGGTCCATGCGCTGCTGGACTTTATCCACCGGTATTATGCCGACAAAATCACGAGCCGTCTAATCGAAAAGGAATTTGAATCGAACTACGATTATTTGAACCGCGTGTTCAAGGAATTTACCGGATACACCATTACGAGATACGTCAACAAGGTCCGCATCCAGCATGCGCAGGAGCTGATCCAGGCCACGCATATGAGCTTCGGCGAGATCGGTTACCTGGTCGGACTGGACGATCCTTATTATTTCAGCAAGGTGTTCAAGCAGCACGTCGGACTGTCTCCGATGCAGTACTACAAGAAAGTGAGAGAGTAGCGAAGCGCCGCGTGCGGGGGGTTAGGTGGACGGGGCGTTAGACGGGCAGACAGGCGTTAGGCGGACTGGCGTTAGCCGGACTGGCGTTAGCCGGACTGGCGTTAGCCGGACTCGGCGTTAGCCGGACTGGCGT
>NZ_BOVJ01000184.1 GCF_018403665.1 Paenibacillus cisolokensis | reverse complement strand
ACAATTTTTGCGTTTTGGTTACTTTACGCCCGAAAAAGCTGCATTTTTGCAGCATTGTAATTTATTGGGTTTCTATCTTCCGGGTGACAGCCCGCGGGGCCGGAGTAAAGCAATTTCGGGACAAGAGGCCGTTTACATGGGGGTTGGCGCGAACGAATAAGCGCAGGGCTTGCCGCATGGTGGCGGTCAACCAGGCCCTGGAGGCTCGCAATTCGTCGCCCGGCGGTCGGGTAGGCGAGGGAGAATAGAGCCCTGGCCGCCATCGCGAAACAGGATCGTCCTCAGACAGGGACGAAGGAGTCGTTTTTATGCCCCGAATCAATTGCCTCGCACCATGTGCCCCCGAAGCATGTGCCCCGAACCGTATGCCCCAAACCAAGTGTGCCGAACCATGTGCGCCGAACATTCCCACCGAACATTTTTCCATCATTTACAACCGGTTATCCCGTAACTCTGTTGCGACGCGATCCGTCTAATGTTCAAAAGAAGAGCATTTTGATAAAAACGGCGAGAGAAAGCGGGGAAAGAACGATGCTCAGCAGGAGGCAACTGCAACTGATCTTCGGTTTATGTTTAATGATCCCGATCGTTGTGTTATGCGCGCTGCTGCTGTCGAAGGCGGCTTCGTTTGTGGCCGGGGCCGGTATCCCGTCGGGCGGATAACCGGGACGATGGCGAAGCGTACAAACTGCAGGAAAACGGGCTGCGCTGGGTGCAGGCCGTTTTTTGCTGCAAAGAGATCGGCATGGCACGTCAAAAACGAACTTTCGCAAATGAAAACTTTAAAATGTTCGTATTTTGGTTGACACCGGTAGGGCGATCCGATAAACTAAATATGCCGGGATCGCCGTTTTGCGGCGGTTGGCGGCTCATACAGCCTCGTATATACTCGGGAATATGGCCCGAAAGTTTCTACCCGAAAACCTTAAATTTTCGGACTACGAGCGGTGTGAATGGACGAAAAGGAAAATAAGCAAAGCAGGTTGTCCTCGGCATGGGGCAGCCTTGTGTTGTCTTTGCCTGTCCTTTTTGGGCTTCGATCGCTTGTGTCCGCGGCAACATCATTTTGCTGGCGGGCTTTTTTCGTTTTTTGCGAAATATTAAAGGAAGTATAAGTTCATGATTATGTTCGCCATTTATTAAAGGCAAAGGTGGGTTAATCGCATGTCAGCGAAAGTGGGCGTCATCATGGGCAGCAAGTCGGACTGGGAGACGATGAAGGGAGCCTGCGACGTACTGGAAGAACTCGGCATTCCTTATGAGAAAAGGGTCGTATCGGCGCACCGGACGCCGGATTTGATGTTCGAATACGCGGAAACGGCGGCGTCCCGCGGGCTGAAGGCGATTATCGCCGGAGCCGGCGGCGCGGCGCATCTGCCCGGCATGGTTGCCGCCAAGACGGTCTTGCCGGTCATTGGCGTGCCCGTCAAATCGTCGAATTTGAACGGGCTCGATTCGCTGCTGTCGATTGTGCAGATGCCGGCCGGCGTCCCGGTCGCCACCGTGGCGATCGGCCATGCGGGCGCAGCCAATGCGGGACTGCTCGCGGCGCAGATCATCGGCGCGTTCGATCCGGAGGTGCGGGCGCGCGTCGAAGCGCGGCGCGAACGGATTCGCCGCGAAGTGATGGAAAGCGGGGAGACGTTGTGAACGAAACGGTATCCGGTGTTGCAGGCGCAGAAGCCACGGCCGGCGAAGGGCGAGTCATATTGCCGGGAAGCACCGTCGGCATTCTTGGCGGTGGGCAGCTCGGACGGATGCTGGCGCTCGCGGGTTCGGCGCTCGGCTACCGCTTTGTGACGCTCGATCCGACGCCGGACGCGCCTTGCGGCCAGGTGGCCCGTCAAATTACGGCCGCCTACGACGACCGCGAGGCGGCGCGCGAGCTGGCTGGGCAGGCGGACGTTATAACGTACGAGTTCGAGAACGTGGACGCGGGCGTCGCGGATATGCTGATGCGGGAATCGTACGTGCCGCAAGGAAGCCGGCTGCTCTATACGACGCAGCATCGGCTGCGCGAGAAGCGGGCGGTCGAGGCGGCTGGCGCGCGGGTGGCGCCCTATACGGAAATCGGCAGCGAACGCGAGCTGCGCGAAGCGGCGGCCCGGTTCGGGCTGCCGTGCGTCCTGAAAACCGCCACAGGCGGTTATGACGGCAAGGGACAGTTCGTGATCCGGAGCGAGGAAGAAATTCCGGAGGCGTACAGGCTGCTCAGCCGCGCCGGAACGGAGCTGGTGCTCGAACAGTTTATTCGGTTCGAGAAGGAGCTGTCCGTCATCGCGGCGCGCAGCCCTCGGGGCGAAACGAGCGTGTTCCCGCCGGCGGAAAATATTCATGTGGACAATATTTTGCACTTGTCGATCGTCCCGGCGCGCATCGGCGGCGATGTCCGGCGGGAGGCCGAACGGCTGGCGCTGAGGATTGCCGAAGGGCTAGGCGTTATCGGGCTGATCGCCGTGGAGATGTTTCTGACGGCGGACGGGGAGCTGTTCGTCAACGAGCTGGCGCCGCGGCCGCACAACAGCGGCCATTACACGATGGAGGCTTGCCGGACGTCGCAGTTCGAGCAGCATGTGCGGGCGATCTGCAACCTGCCGCTCGGCGATACGTCGCTGCTTACGCCGGTTGTGATGGTCAATGTGCTCGGCGAGCATGTGGAGCCGCTGCTGGCGCGGATGGCGCGGCCGGACGAAACGGCGGCAAAACTCGGCGTCGCGCCGAAGGTGCATTTGTACGGCAAGCGCGAGGCCAAGAGCAAGCGGAAGATGGGACATATAAACGTACTCGCGCCCGATGTGGACGCGGCGTTAAAATGGATAGCGGAAACTACAATCTGGAAGGTGTGAGCTAGCTCGATGTTGGAACGTTACAGCAGACCGGAAATGCGGGCAATCTGGACGGAGGAAAATAAGTTCAAGGCGTGGCTGGAGGTTGAATTGTGCGCCTGCGAGGCATGGGCGGAGCTGAATGTCATTCCGCGCGAGGACGTGGAGGCGCTGCGCCGGAACGCCGGCTTTGACATCAAGCGGATTTACGAAATCGAGCAGGAAACGCGGCATGACGTCATCGCCTTTACGCGGGCGGTCTCCGAGACGCTCGGTCCGGAGCGCAAATGGGTGCATTACGGGCTGACTTCGACCGATGTCGTCGACACGGCGCTCGGCTACCTGCTGCGGCAGGCTAACGAGATTTTGGAGCGGGACATCGTAAACTTCATCGATATTTTGCGGAACCAGGCGATTAAGTACAAAGATACGCCGATGATGGGACGGACGCACGGCGTTCATGCCGAGCCGACGACGTTCG
The DNA here is from genome assembly GCF_018403665.1 of Paenibacillus cisolokensis. Classification (GTDB taxonomy): domain Bacteria; phylum Bacillota; class Bacilli; order Paenibacillales; family Paenibacillaceae; genus Paenibacillus_AH; species Paenibacillus_AH cisolokensis. The sequence continues at coordinate 40,302 of NZ_BOVJ01000184.1, read as the reverse complement.
GGCTGAAGCTGGCGCTGTGGTACGAGGAGATGAAGCGGAATCTGGAGCGGTTCCGGCATGCGGCCAATGGCGTGCAGTTCGGGAAAATTTCAGGGGCGGTCGGCACATACGCCAACATCGATCCGTTCGTCGAGGAATTCGTGTGCCGCAAGCTCGGCATTACGCCGGCGCCGATCTCGACGCAGACGCTGCAGCGCGACCGGCACGCGGAATATATGGCGACGCTGGCGCTGATCGCAACTTCGCTCGACAAGTTCGCGACGGAAATCCGGGCGCTTCAGAAGAGCGAGTTCCGCGAAGTCGAGGAGCCGTTCGCAAAAGGGCAGAAAGGCTCGTCGGCGATGCCGCATAAGCGCAATCCGATCGGCTGCGAAAATATTTCCGGCCTCGCGCGCGTCCTTCGCGGCCATATGATTTCGGCGTACGAGAACGTGCCGCTCTGGCATGAGCGGGATATCAGCCACTCGTCGGTCGAGCGCGTCATTTTGCCGGATGCGACGATGCTGTTGAACTACATGCTGAACCGGCTCGGCAACATTATCCGCAATTTGACGGTATTCCCGGAAAATATGAAGCGCAACATGCAGCGCACGTACGGCGTGCCGTTCTCGGGCCGCGTCATGACGAAGCTGATCGACAAAGGATTGAGCCGCGAGCAGGCATACGATACGGTTCAGCCGCGCGCGATGCAGGCATGGGAGGAGCAGCGGCAATTCCGCGATATCATCATGGAAACGCCGGAAATTACGAAACATCTGACGCAAGAGGAAATCGACGACTGCTTCGATCCGGCATGGCATCTGAAGCATGTGGATACGATATTCCGCCGGCTCGGGCTGATCGAAGGATAGGAGGCGAAGCGCGAAATGAGTGCCCAAGCGTTGGCGACCGCCGCAGACCTCGTACAAGCGCCGCTCGTCTATAAAGGCAAAGTGCGCGAATTGTACGATCTCGGAGAGCATTATCTGATCGTTGTCACCGACCGCATTTCCGCGTTCGATTATGTGCTGGAGCCTCCGGTGCCGGACAAGGGCAATGTGCTGAATCGGCTGAGCGCGTTCTGGTTCGGGAAGACGGCGGATCTGCAGCCGAACCATGTCGTCCATACGGACGCGTCGCGGCTCGGGGACGTGCTGAAATCGCCGGAGCTGATGAAAAACCGCATTATGGTGGCGAAGAAAGCCGAACGGATCGACGTCGAATGCGTCGTGCGGGGCTATATCACCGGCGGGGGCTGGAGACAATACCAGAAAACGTCGGCGATTAACGGTCTGCGGCTGCCGGCGGGGCTGCGCAAAAACGAGCGGCTGCCCGAGCCGCTGTTTACGCCTGCTGCGAAAAACGACGTCGGCCATGACGAGGACATCTCGTATGAGCGGCTTGTGGAGAAGGTCGGCAGTGAATTGGCCGGCCAGCTGCGCGAGCGAAGTTTGAAGCTGTACAAATATGCCCGGGATTACTGCGCGGAGCGCGGCATCATATTGGCCGACTGCAAATTCGAGTTTGGATTGATAGACGGAGAAATCGTACTCATCGATGAAATTTTTACCCCCGATGCCTCGCGTTTCTGGGCGGAAGACAAATATGCGCTCGATATCGAAATCGACAGCATGGACAAGGAACCGGTGCGCGCCTACCTGGCCGCTTCGGACTGGGACAAAAACAGCAAGCCGGCGCCTCTGCCGGACAGCGTCGTGGCCGAGACGACCCGCCGTTACCGGGACATCTACCGGCGATTGACCGGAAGCGAACTGGATTGACGACCCGGCGCGTAAACGCAGCAAACGAACCGGATTGACACCCCGACGCGGTAACCGCCGATTCGATCAGGGTCGGCAACCGTCATTCGCGCTTCATCGAACATAATGGGAGGTATCGCAATGAAAGCAACAGTTTATGTGACGATTAAACAAAACGTGCTAGATCCGCAAGGTACGGCCGTGCAGGGAGCGCTTCATTCCATGGGCTTCGGCGAGGTGGGTAGCGTGCGGATCGGCAAATATATGGAGCTTGAACTGGATACGTCCGACCGCGAGGAAGCGCAGGCGCGTGTGAAGGAAATGTGCGAAAAGCTGCTCGCCAATACCGTCATCGAAGATTACCGGTTCGAATTGGAGGGCTGACCGATGAAATTTGCGGTGCTTGTGTTCCCCGGCTCGAACTGCGACATCGACTGCTACAAAGCGGTTGAGGACACGATCGGCCAAAAAGTCGACTACGTCTGGCATACGGCAACCGATCTGTCCGGCTATGACGCCATTCTCGTGCCCGGCGGTTTTTCATATGGCGACTACTTGCGTTGCGGCGCCATCGCCCGTTTCGCGCCGGTGATGAACGCGGTCAGGGAGGCGGCGGAGGCCGGCAAGTACGTGCTCGGCATTTGCAACGGATTTCAGATTTTAACCGAGGCGGGGCTGCTGCCCGGCGCGCTCAGGCGCAACCGCAATCTTAAATTTATTTGCCGCCAGGCGCCGCTTGAGGTGGTTAATAACCGCACGCCTTTCACCAATCAATACGCATCAGGCGAAGTGATCCGTATTCCGATCGCGCATGGCGAAGGCAACTATTACTGCGACGAGGAAACGCTGGAACGGCTGAAGGCGAACAACCAGATCGTGTTCCGCTACGCGAACGGCGACAACCCGAACGGCTCCGTGTACGATATCGCGGGTATCTGCAACGAGCAAGGCAATGTGGTGGGGATGATGCCTCACCCGGAGCGCGCGGTCGATCAATTGCTCGGTTCGGAGGACGGCAAGCGCATGTTCACATCGATTCTGAGTGCATGGAGGGAACGGCATGGCGCAGCAGTTAACGGCTAAGGAGCCGACGGCGGAACAAATCGCGGAACAGAAAATATACAAGCAGATGGGCGTCACCGACTACGAGTACGAGCTGATCTGCGGATTTCTCGGCCGCAAGCCGAACTACACGGAAATCGGCGTATTCAGCGTCATGTGGTCGGAGCACTGCTCGTACAAAAATTCCAAGCCGATTTTGAAGAAGTTCCCGGTCACCGGTCCGAAGGTGCTGATGGGACCGGGCGAGGGCGCGGGCATCGTCGATATCGGCGACAATCAGGCGGTCGTGTTCAAGATCGAATCGCACAATCATCCGTCGGCGATCGAGCCGTATCAGGGCGCGGCAACAGGCGTCGGCGGCATCATCCGCGATATTTTCTCGATGGGCGCGCGGCCGGTGGCGCTGCTCAATTCGCTGCGCTTCGGACGGCTCGAGAACGAGCGCGTCAAATATTTGTTCGAGCACGTCGTCAGCGGCATCGCCGGTTACGGCAACTGCATCGGCATTCCGACGGTTGCGGGCGAGGTCATGTTCGATGAAAGCTACGAGGGCAATCCGCTCGTCAACGCGATGTGCGTCGGTCTGATCGATCACGATCGCATTCAGCGCGGCGTCGCCAAAGGGGTCGGCAACCCGGTATTTTATGTCGGTCCGCCGACGGGGCGGGACGGCATCCACGGCGCGACATTCGCCTCCGAGGAGCTGACGGAGGAATCGGAAGCGAAACGTCCGGCCGTGCAGGTCGGCGATCCGTTCATGGAGAAGCTCGTTATGGAAGCGACGCTGGAGCTGATCGAATCCGGCATCGTGCTCGGCATTCAGGATATGGGCGCGGCGGGGCTGACCTGTTCCAGCGCGGAGATGGCGTCGAAAGCCGGAAATGGCCTGGAATTGTACCTCGACGAGGTGCCGCAGCGCGAGAAGGGGATGACCCCGTACGAGATGATGCTGTCCGAATCCCAGGAGCGGATGCTGTTCGTGATCGAGCCGCAGCACGAAGCGCAAGCGCGGGAAATTTTCGAACGGTGGGGCGTGCTGTGCGTGAAGGTCGGCAAAGTAACCGACGACGGCAGGCTGCGTCTGTTCCATCAGGGCGAAGTCGTCGCCGATATGCCGGTCAAGGCGCTTGTCGACGAATGTCCGGTTTACAACAAGCCTTCGAAAGAGCCGGCGTACTATGCGGAGCAGGCGAAGATCGATACGTCGGCTTATCCGGAAGTGACGGATTTGAACGATGCGCTGCGCAAAGTTCTCGCCTCGCCGACTGTGGCAAGCAAAGAATGGGTATATAATCAGTATGATTATATGGTGCGAACGAGCACGGCGGTGCAGCCGGGTTCCGATGCGGCGGTCGTGACGATCCGCGGCACGCGCAAGGCGCTGGCAATGACGACAGATTGCAACGGACGGTACGTCTATCTCGATCCGGAGGTCGGCGGGCGGATCGCCGTCGCCGAAGCGGCGCGCAATATCGTTTGCTCGGGCGCCGAGCCGCTTGCAATTACCGACAATCTGAACTTCGGCAATCCGGAGAAACCGGAAGTGTTCTGGCAGCTCGAGAAGGCGGCCGACGGTATATCCGAAGCGTGCTGCACGCTGGAGACGCCGGTTATCGGCGGCAATGTGAGCCTGTACAACGAGAACGCGAAAGGCGCGATCTATCCGACGCCGGTCATCGGGATGGTCGGTCTCGTAACCGATATCGACCATATTACGACGCAAGGATTCAAGCGCGAAGGCGACGTCATCGTGCTTGTCGGCGAGACGAAGGCGGAGCTGGGCGGCAGCGAGTTTCAATATGTCGTGCACGGCAAGACGGAAGGGCGGCCGCCGGCCATCGATCTGGCGGTCGAGAAGAAGACGCTGGACGCGGTGCTGGCGGCGATTCGCCAGGGGCTCGTCGCTTCGGCGCACGACTTGTCCGAGGGCGGCCTCGCGGTCGCTTTGGCGGAATCGTGCATCAGCGGCGGCAAGGGAGCCGCAGTCCGCATCGCGACCGAACTGCGGCCCGACGTGGCGCTGTTCAGCGAATCGCAGTCGCGCATTCTGCTTTCGGCGGGTCCGGAGCATGCCGCTGCGTTGACGGCGCTGCTGGCGGAACGGGGCGTGCCCCATGCGATCATCGGAGAAGTGAAAGGAAGCAGCCTGACCATCGACGTAAATGGAAAGACGGGCGTTGACGCGCCGATCGAACAACTGGAGAAGGTCTGGAAGGATGCGATTCCATGTCTGATGCAATAAGCGTCGGCCGGCCCCGGTTATGGACCGGGAACCATTATAATGAAGGAATCGGACGCGACGATATATTCGACAAGTTGCGGGAAGAGTGCGGAGTATTCGGCGTGTTTGGCATTCCGAACGCGGCCAGTCTGTCGTACTACGGCTTGCACGCTCTGCAGCACCGCGGCGAGGAAAGCGCAGGCATCAGTACGGTCGACAGCGGCAGCGGCCGACTTGTGTACCATCGCGGGATGGGGCTCGTCAAAGAAGTGTTCGACCAGAACACGCTGGAGTCGCTCGTGGGCGACCGCGCGATCGGCCATGTGCGCTATTCGACGTCCGGCGAGAGCCGGCTCGCGAACGCCCAGCCGCTTATTTTCAAATACCGGGACGGCGATCTGGCGGTGGCGACGAACGGCAACATCGTGAATGCGCCGTCGATCCGCCGCGAGTTGGAGCGGCAAGGTTCCATCTTCCAGACGACGAGCGATACGGAAGTGATCGCTCACCTGATCGCCCGCTCCGACAAAGATTTCGTCGAAGCGACGAAGGATGCGCTGCAGCGGCTGATCGGCGGTTTCGCCTTCCTGATCATGACGAACGACAAGCTGCTTGTCGCATCCGATCCGAACGGCTTGCGTCCGCTTGTGATGGGGCGTCTCGGCGGCGGCTTCATATTCGCATCCGAAACCTGCGCGCTGGAGACGATCGGCGCGGAATACGAGCGCGACGTGCAGCCCGGCGAGCTGCTCGTGCTGGACGGCGACGGTCTGCGGACGGAGCGGTTCGAGCCGGCCGGCCGCCGCGCGGCGTGCGCGATGGAATATATTTATTTCGCGCGCCCGGACAGCGATATTAACGGCGTTAATATTCATTCCGCCCGCAAGCGGATGGGGCGGCGGCTCGCGATCGAGTCGTTCGTCGACGCGGACGTCGTCACCGGCGTGCCGGATTCGAGCATATCGGCGGCTATCGGCTATGCGGAACAGACCGGCATCCCTTACGAGCTCGGGCTGATCAAAACAAATATACGGGCCGCACGTTCATTCAGCCTTCTCAGGAGCTGCGGGAGAAGGGCGTCAAGATGAAGCTGTCGGCCGTGCGCAAAGTTGTCGAAGGCAAGCGCGTCGTCATGATTGACGATTCGATCGTGCGCGGCACGACGAGCCTTCGCATCGTCAACATGCTGCGCGAGGCGGGGGCGAGCGAGGTGCATGTCCGAATTACGTCGCCGCCGTTCGCGAATCCATGCTACTACGGCATCGATACGCCGGATCGCCGTGAGCTGATCGCGTCGTCCAAGACGGTCGAGGAGATCCGGAAGGCGATCAATGCGGATTCCCTCTATTTTCTGAGCGAGGAAGGTTTGATCGAAGCCGTCGGCGCCGGCCAGGGGCTGTACAGCGGCGGCATGTGCCTCGCTTGTTTCAACAACGATTATCCGACGCCGGTGAACGCGGAGTCGGACAAAAGCTGCAGCTGCTAGCGCGTGAAGGGAACGCAAAGCGGCGCCCGGCCGTGATGGCGCGGCATGGAAACAGATCGAGGGGGAGTGACGGACTGTGTCTGAGGCTTACAAACAAGCCGGAGTGGATATCGCGGCCGGCAACGAAGCGGTCGAGCGGATGAAGAAGCATGTCAGCCGGACGTTCCGGCCGGAAGTGCTGACGGGGCTGGGCGGATTCGGCGCCCTGTTCGGTCTGGACAAGGACAAATACGAGGAGCCGGTGCTCGTCTCCGGTACGGACGGGGTCGGAACGAAGCTGAAGCTGGCGTTCGAGCTGGACCGTCACGATACGATCGGCATCGACGCGGTGGCGATGTGCGTCAACGATGTCGTCGTACAGGGGGCGGAGCCGCTCTTCTTCCTGGATTATCTGGCCTGCGGCAAAGTCGTGCCGGAGAAAATCGAGGCGATCGTCAAAGGCGTCTCCGACGGCTGCGTGCAGGCGGGGTGCGCGCTGATCGGCGGGGAGACGGCGGAGATGCCGGGCATGTACGACGAGAACGAGTACGATATTGCCGGGTTTACGGTCGGCATCGTCGACAAGAAGCGGATCATCGACGGCTCGTCGATCGCGCCCGGAGATGCGGTGATCGGCCTTGCCTCAAGCGGCGTGCACAGCAACGGCTTCTCGCTCGTGCGCCGCGTCCTGCTGGAGAAGGCCGGCTACCGGCTGGACCAGGAACTGGAGGAGCTCGGCGGCGCCCGCCTTGGCGATACGCTGCTGGAACCGACGAAAATTTACGTCAAACCGGCGCTTGAACTTATCCGCCGCGTGCAGGTGAAAGGGATGGCGCATATTACAGGCGGCGGCTTTATCGAAAATATTCCGCGCATTTTGCCCGAGGGCGTCAACGTGAACGTGGAAGTCGGCTCGTGGCCGGTCCAACCCGTATTCCGGCTCATCCAGGAGAAAGGCGGAATTTCCAACCGCGACATGTTCACGACATTCAACATGGGCATCGGCCTCGTAATCGTCGTGCCCGCGCAACAGGCGGATGAAGCGCTGCGCGCCGCCAAGGAACTGGGCGAGGAAGCGTATCGGATCGGCACGGTCACGGCAGGCAGCCGGATCGTGACGTTTGCGGGAGCGGAGGTCTGATGGCGGAATTGCGCATCGCGGTTTTCGCATCCGGGAACGGCTCCAATTTCCAGGCGATCGCGGACGCGGTGCGGGAAGGGAAGCTTGATGCCTCGATCGAGCTTCTTGTTGCGATAAGCCGGGCGCTCCGGTGACGGAGCGCGCGCAGCGCGAAGGCGTGGAAACGTGGCTGTTTACGCCGAAATCGTATCCTTCCCGAGAAGCGTATGAAGCGGACATTTTGGCCGAGCTTCGGCGGCGGAACGTCGAGCTTGTCGTGCTTGCCGGCTATATGCGGATCATTACGCCGGTATTGGTCGAGCCCTATTACGGGCGGATGATCAACATCCATCCGTCGCTGTTGCCCGCTTTTCCCGGTATCGGGGGCATTCGTCAGGCGCTCGAATACGGCGTCAAAATTACCGGCGTAACGGTCCATTTCGTGGACGGCGGCATGGATACAGGTCCGATCATCGCCCAGCGGGCCGTCGAAGTGCTCGACGGCGACACGGAGGAGACGCTGGCCGAACGCATCCATAAGGCGGAACGGGAACTGCTGCCGCATGTCGTGCAATTCATCGCGGAAGGTCGGGTCGAGCTGAACGGCCGGCATGCCTCCATTCGGCAGTGATGTCAGGTTGAACGGCAATTTTTAAATTCGAATTTTCAGGGAGGTACTTGCATTGGCAAAGCGCAGAGCGCTGATCAGCGTGTCGGACAAGACGGGGATAGTAGATTTTGCCCGTGAATTGGCAGGTTTGGGCGTGGAAATCATTTCGACCGGGGGAACGGCGAGCCTGCTGGAGCGCGAAGGCATTCCGGTTATCGGCATTTCGGACGTCACCGGGTTTCCGGAAATTTTGGACGGCCGCGTCAAAACGTTGCACCCCGCCGTACACAGCGGCTTGCTGGCGATCCGCGACAACGAGGAGCATCGGCGGACGATGGAGGAGCTCGGACTCGGCTATATCGATTTCGTTATCGTCAACTTGTACCCGTTCCAGCAAACGATCGCGAAGCCTGACGTCGGGTACGAGGAAGCCGTCGAAAATATCGATATCGGCGGTCCGACCATGCTTCGTTCCGCAGCCAAAAATCACGCGTTCGTAACCGTCGTCGTCGATGCGGCCGATTACGCCGGGGTGCTGCAGGAAATCAAGGAAGGCGGCGACACGACGCTCGAAACCCGCAAGCGGCTGGCTGCGAAGGTGTTCCGCCATACGGCCGCCTACGACGCGCTGATCGGCGACTATCTGTCCCAGCAGGCGGGCGAGCAGCTGCCGGAGCGTTTCACGGTAACGTACGAGAAAATTCAGGATCTTCGTTACGGCGAAAATCCGCATCAGCGCGCGGCGTTCTATCGCAAGCCGCTTGCCGGGAAGGGCGATTTGACGACAGCCGAGCAGCTGCACGGCAAAGAACTGTCCTACAATAATATTAACGACGCCAACGCGGCGCTCGCGATCGTGAAGGAATTCGACGAACCGGCCGTCGTGGCGGTCAAGCATATGAATCCGTGCGGCGTTGGGATCGGGACGACCGTGGCGGAAGCGTACCGGAAAGCGTACGAGTCGGACCCGACCTCGATCTTCGGCGGCATCGTCGCCGCCAACCGCACGGTCGATGCGGAGACGGCCGGCATGCTGAGCGAGCTGTTCCTGGAAATCGTGCTGGCGCCCGACTTTACGCCGGAAGCGCTCGGCATTCTGACCCGGAAGAAAAATATTCGGCTGTTGAAGCTGGGCGACTGGTCGCGCGCGGCGGAGCGCAAGCCGGAATGGCTCGTTACGTCCGTCGCCGGCGGCATGCTTGTACAGGAAAGCGACGTATTGAGCGTCGAGGCGTCGGAGCTGAAGGTTGTCACCGACCGTCAGCCGACCGAGGAGGAACTGAAGCAGCTGCTGTTCGGCTGGAAAGTCGTCAAGCATGTAAAGTCGAACGCCATCGTGCTTGCCAAGGACAACATGACGATCGGCGTCGGGGCCGGCCAGATGAATCGTGTCGGCGCGGCGCGCATCGCGGTCGAGCAAGCGGGGGATAAGGCGCGCGGCGCGGTGCTGGCGTCCGACGCTTTCTTCCCGATGGGCGATACGGTGGAGCTGGCGGCGAAAGCGGGAATTACCGCGATCATTCAACCGGGCGGCTCGATCCGCGACGAGGAGTCGATTGCCGCTGCGAACGCGAACGGCATCGCCATGGTCTTTACCGGGGTTCGCCACTTCAAGCATTGATAAGCGAAGAACGTGTCCGGGCAAAGAGAGAGAGCCTGATTAAGGAAAGAGCGGATTGCTTGAGAAAAGGGACGGATTGGATAAAGGACGAGGAACGGACGGGTTGAAGAAAAGAGAATAAGCCGATCGGACGAAGGAAGAGAGAAAGAACGGATTGGTTCAAGGGAGATAGAAGGAGCCGATTGGCCGCTTGGATAAAGGAAGAGAGAAATAAGGGACGGAAAAGGAAGAACAGATAAGGAAGAACGGATAAAGGAAGTACGTGAGGAGGAAAACGGACTCGTGCGAGTAATGGTTATCGGCGGGGGCGGGCGTGAGCACGCCATCGTCTGGGCGCTCAAGAAGAGCGATAAGGTGAAGGAAATCTATTGCGCGCCGGGCAATGCCGGCATTGCGTCGCTGGCCGAATGCGTGCCGATCGGCGTCGACCGCTTCGACGAGTTGATCCGCTTCGCAAAGGAAATTCCGATCGATCTGGTTGTCGTAGGGCCCGACGATCCGCTGGCGGACGGCATCGTCGACGCGTTCGAAGCGGAGAACATCCCGATATACGGTCCGCGCCGCAACGCGGCGGAAATCGAAGGCAGCAAAATCTTCATGAAGCATTTGCTGAAAAATACGGCATTCCGACCGCCCAATACGAGACATTCACCGATTATGAGCAGGCGCTGGCCTACTTGCGCGGACAATCCGCTCCGATCGTGATCAAGGCCGACGGACTGGCCGCCGGCAAAGGGGTAACCGTCGCGAAGACGATGGAAGAAGCGGAGAAGGCGCTTCACGACATGATGGTCGCCAAAGTATTCGGCGAGTCCGGCAACCGCGTCGTGATCGAGGAGTTTCTGGAAGGGCAGGAGATGTCCATCCTGTCGTTCGTCGACGGCGAGATTGTGCGTCCGATGCCGGCGGCGCAGGATCACAAGCCGGTATTCGACGGCGACAAGGGACCGAACACGGGCGGCATGGGCACCTATTCGCCGCTGCCGCATATTCCGCAGTCCATTGTGGACGAGGCGGTCGAACGGATTATCAAGCCGACGGCGAAGGCGCTGGTCAGCGAAGGGCGCCCGTTCCGGGGCGTGCTGTTCGCCGGACTGATGATTACGAAGGACGGGCCGAAGACGATCGAGTTCAACGCCCGCATGGGCGACCCGGAGGCGCAAGTCGTATTGCCCCGTCTGGAGACCGATCTGGTCGACATTATTCTGGCATCGCTGAACGGACGGCTGGGTGAGCTCGACATTCGCTGGAGCGGCGAAGCGGCGGTATGCGTCATCCTCGCTTCCGAAGGTTATCCCGGCTCCTACCCGAAAGGCCGGGAGATCGAAGGTCTGGCCGATGCGGAAGCGCAAGGCGCACTCATCTTTCATGCCGGTACGGCGAGCCGTGACGGCGCAATCGTGACGAACGGCGGCCGGGTGCTCGGCGTCGTCGGCCGCGGCCGCGGCATCGCCGAAGCGCGAAGCCGCGCTTACGAAGCGGCGGACGCCATCCGTTTCGAGGGCAAACATTATCGCACCGACATCGCCGCAAAGGCGCTGCGCGGCTGACAGGCATCGTATCAACCGCTATCCGAACGATTCGGATAGCGGTTTTTAATTGCGCATTGATCGAAAAGAGCGTTCTGCTTTATCATAGAAGTGACATTTTTCTACGTTTGTCCAACGACTGTCCTTGCCGGAAGATCTTCGGTTTCGCTGTCTGCGCTAGCTGGGCCCGATGGGGGACTTGTCCGCAAAATATATCGCAATTGCTCGAAAGGTGTAACGGAATTGTAACTCCTTCCTATCCTTGTTCCGGTATGATGAAACCAGGAGAAGGCTATGGGGAGAGAGGAAAACATGACGGAAGGATGGAATTGCGCCCCCCGATGGAGGATATTTGCTCCGACGTTGCTTGCGGCGACGCTGATGCTTGGCGGATGCGGCAGCGGGAAAACGGCCGGATTGCTGGCGCCGGGTCCGCGCGCTATCGGAGCTATGGATGGCGGGAAAGGGAACGACAGCGTAAACGAACCTGTTGGGAAGAACGGCGCGGGGACGGCGGGAGACGAGCTCGGGCCGGACACCCGGGTTGCAGGCTCGCAATGGTACGCCGATCGATCGGCGGCCGCCCGGCCCGGAACGGATGGACGCGCATCAACGAACGGAACGCCTCCTTCCGGCAGGCTGGCGAAGCCCGATGAGAAGCCGCCGGAATCGGTCAAGCCGGCAAAGGGCGAGAAGACGGTGGCGCTTACGTTCGATGACGGACCGGATGCGAAGTATACTCCCGCCATTTTGGATATATTGCAAAAATATAATGTGAAAGCGACCTTCTTCCTGGTCGGCACGCAGGTGAAGAAATATCCGGAAATTGTTCAACGCATTGTGGACGAAGGCCACAGAATCGGAAATCATACGTTCGATCATAAAGATTTGACCAAGCTGAGCAAAGTGCAGATCAGGGAAGAAATTGCCAAAAACGACGAACTGATTCGCGGCGCCGTCGGCTTCACGCCCGAACTCGTTCGCGCCCCGTACGGGGCGGTGGATGACCGGATCAAGCAGATCGTCAAGGAGAACGGCCGCAAGCTGGTCGGCTGGAATGTCGACACGGAGGACTGGGCGGGCAGGTCCGTAACCCGGATGCGCAATAATGTCAAGGCGAATACGAAAGACGGGAGCATTATTCTGATGCATTCGTTCGGCGGAAAAAATATCGCCAATACGGTCAAACTGCTGCCGCTCGTCATCCATGATTTGAAAAAACGGGGATTCGTATTCGTCCTTGTCGAATAAATGCCGGCAGCCGCCAACATGCAGGCTACCGTTCGTTCTATTGGGAATCGTCGCCGCTACGAGCAGTCTGGAGGTGCATATGAGCAGTCAACCGGAATTATCAACCCCGAATTCGACCGCTTCGCCGCCCGGCGGTTTACCCGATCCAAGCAGCCGTATCCGCAGCTCCGCCGGGCTTTACCGCTCCGCGCGCATCAGGAGTGTGTTCGTCCGGAAGGGCGTCTGCGCTGTCTTGCTGACGGTTCTGATCTTGCTGACGGGATGCGACTATACTTCGGCGCCGGCTGATTTGCTGCAGGCGCCGGCGATGGCGCCGGACAAGCAGCAACTGGCGGAAGCGGTAGCCGCAGCGCTTCCCGCGCACAGCAAGCTGACGCTGCCGTATGCGGACGATCGGCTGGAAGCGATCCGCCGCATCGACCTGGACGGGGACGGCGTGGAAGAAGCGATTGTGACGTATCTGAACGAATTCAGTACGCCGGAGCTGCTTATTATGAAGCAATCGAATAACGGTTCGGGGTGGACAGCCTGGGCCGTCATAAACGAGCCGCTTGTTACCGGGCTGATATGGCTTCGCATCGCCGATCTGGACGACGACGGCCGGAAGGAAATCTTGGTCGGCTGGTCCCGTTCGACGGGCGAAGCGAAGCTGCTGGCCGTTTACCGGCTTGACGAGGGGCAACTGAACCGGGACAATGAAGGAATTCCGGTGCTCCAGTCTGTCAGCGGGCTGGATTACGCGGCTGCGGCTGTAGGCGACGCCGACGGCGACGGCTTCGTGGAGACGGCCGTCGTGACGGAGAATGCCAATACGCAGGAGCAGCTGTTGACCGTTTACAAATATCGCGGCGGCAAGCTGCAGCCAGTCTCCCGGCTTCCGCTGTTCAACGGCGTGAACGGTTATCACAGGCTTGCGGTCGGCAAGGTGGCGCCCGATCGGTACGGCATCGTCGCGGAAGGCTCGGTTGGCGCGCATTCCTGGTATACGTCGCTTATCGGGTGGAAGGACGGACGGCTGGTGCAGATATATCCCGCTCCGAGGGAATGGGAGACCGCCTTCAATCCGTACGGCGTTCGCAGCAGCGACCGCAACGGCGACGGCATTATCGAACTGCAGCGGCTGAAGGCGGCGCCGGGTCAGAACGCCTCGATGGCGGAAACGTATTTTATAAGCGAATGGCTGCAGTGGACCGGGGACGAAGACCAGCCGTTTCAATTGGTGGCCGAAGAATATACGGATTATAATTACGACTTTTCAATTCGCATTCCAAACCGATGGCATAACAGCTATACGATCAGCCGCCCGGCCGAAACGCAGCCGTACGGCCTGGCGTCGTTCGATTACCATAATCCCGAGACGGGCGCGCAGGCGACATGGTGGACGCTGTATGCGATACCGGGCGAGAATTATGCCGATATCGAGGAGGAATGGCAGCAAAACTCGCGCCATTACCTGTTTTTACGGGAAGCGGGCGGCATCGTGTATGCCGCGCTGTTCGCGGGAGAACCGCCGGAGCATTGGTCCGACGAGGAGAAAGAAGCTTACCGGGCGCTAATTCCGGACAAGGAGCAGCTGCGCTCCATGTTCCGTCTCGAGCTTGCCGAGCAATAGAAAGGAAGTGCCGACGTGAACGTGCTGCTGCTGGAAGACGAGGAAGCGATTCGCGGATTTGTCCGCATCAATCTGAAACGGAACGATATGAATGTGGTCGAAGCGGAGAACGGGGAAGACGCGCTGGCTTTGGCGAAAACGTCGGGTCCGTTCGACATCGCGATCATCGATGTGATGCTCCCGACGATAGACGGTTTCGAGGTGTGCCGGCGGCTTCGGGAAGCCTATCCTCGTATGGGGATTATTATGCTGACCGCCAAATCGCAGGAGGAGGATAAAATCCGCGGTCTGGAGCTGGGTGCGGACGATTACGTGCAAAAGCCGTTCAGCCCGGGCGAACTGATCGCGAGAATGAAGTCGCTCTACCGCCGAATGCACCCGGCGCCGGAGGGCGCCTCCGGGCGGTCTGAAGAAGAAGCCCGACCCGGGGCGGACACCGCGAACGTCGGCGGCGGACCGACCGGCCATGAACGGAAGGACGGGCTTCCCGCTGTCGCCGTCTTCGCGTCTGCGGCAGGTGCCGGTTCGCATGGCTACGAAGCTGCGGCTTCCGCCGTTCCGATGCAGCAGCCGGATGGCGGCAGCATTATTTGGGGACCGTTTCGGCTGTCGGTTCAGGAACGCCGGTTGTGGAAGAATGGCGTGGAAATTGTGCTGACCCCGACAGAGTGGGCGCTTGTGAAGCTGCTCATGGAGCGGGGAGGCGAAAGCGTCGGGCGGGACGAAATTTTGTCGAAGGTATGGGGGCGATATTTCGTCGGCGATCTGAAAATTGTTGACGTCAATATTCGCCGTATCCGCCAAAAGCTGGAGGATGTTCCTTCCGAGCCGGTCTATATTGAAACGATCTGGGGATTCGGGTATCGTTTCAATCGGAGCGATTCGTCATGAGAAGTCTGAGAACAAGAATCGTATGGAGTTACCTGCTGCTCGTCATATTGGTCGTATTCGTCCTCGGCGGGCTGTTTATGACGCTTATTTATCAGTATTACTACGGCAGCGCCGCCAGCGCCATGCGGGACAAAGCGGAGTCCGATTTGCAGGCGCACGGCCGCTCGCTGGCGGCAAGCTATACGATGAGGAACAAAGCCGATTACGTGCTGCAGCATATGGCCAAAGTGCATCCGCAAATTCAGCTGCTGGACATCGAGGGGAAGCTGCGAATGGACGGCAGCGGATTCGGCGGGGGGCAGCGCCTGACGACCGCGGACGTGGATGAAGCGATGCGGGGCAAAACGGGCGTCTGGCGCGGCGTCGATCCAGAAGACGGAGAACGGATCATCGCGGCGACGGTCCCGGTGAAGCAGGGAGACCGGATCGTGGCGCTGCTCCGATATTCCGCTTCGCTGCAGCAGGTTGACGCCATGGTGATGCAGTTGTTCAGGCTTACGCTGCTTACAGGCGCCGTTGTCGTGCTGCTCTTCCTCGGTTTGAGCCTCTTTATGGCGCAGCGCATCTCGATGCCGATTCGGGAACTGACCCGTTCCGCCAGGCTGATGGCCGACGGAGACTGGACGCGCCGCGTAACGCGCAAACGGCATGACGAAATCGGCCAGCTTGCCGATACGCTCAATACGCTCGCAGTCGAGCTGACAAAACGCGAAAAACTGAAGAACGATTTTATTTCCTCGATCTCGCATGAGCTTCGCACGCCGTTAACTTCCATCAAGGGATGGAGCGAGACATTGTCCGACGGTGCGACGGATGAAGAAGAAATGAAGCTCGGCTTCGCCATTATTCAGAGGGAAACGGAACGATTGTCGGGGCTTGTGGAGGATTTGCTCGATTTCTCCAAGCTGTTCGCGAACAATATGGTGCTGACGCCGGAGGAAATGAACCTCAACGATACGGTGCGGGAGTCGGTCCGGCAGATGGGGGTGCGCCAGGAGGAGACGGGCGTACGGCTCGTTTCGTCCCTGTGCAAAATGCCGCTCATCGTAAACGGCGACGTCAACCGGCTGAAGCAGGTGCTCATCAATCTTTTGGACAATGCTTTCAAATTTACGCCCAGCAGCGGCATCATACGGGTCACGACCTCCTGTGACGAACAGCATGCGGTGCTGACGATTGCGGATACCGGGATCGGCATCGAACCGGAAGACCTGCCCCATGTGACGGACAAGTTTTACAAAGCGTCGGGAAGCAAGGCGGGCAGCGGTCTCGGTCTGGCGATTTGCAAAGAGATCGTCGAACTGCATAACGGCACCTTGAAGCTGGACAGCGAACCGGGATCGGGCACCGTCGTGACGGTGCAAATTCCGCTTGCGAAGCCGGAGGGCGAGACGAATCATTCTTTATAAAACAAATGGTTGAAATTCGTGATAACGTACAGGATGGCGGCAATGACACCGATCAGAAGCAGGACGGCAAACCAATGCTCCGTTAACCATACGATCCAGGCGGGCATGCGATCACCTCTTTTTAAGGATAGTATGTCCGCATTTCGTTTCGGATACATCACGATGGCACAAGATGTTCAACTTTCATCTATTGACGAGCGAAGGATAATGATGCTATTATAGGTGTAATTCATAGTAAACAGGTAAGAATTATGAGTTTATTGAGAATTGGGGCGAAAGCAAAAGATACACACAGGTTGTGGATAACATGTGTACAACATAAAAAAGTCAAGTGGATAACCGATAAAAAGTTGTGAGCACTTGTTTGGCTATTTTTCCCCTGTTTTCATCTCATGGACCGTATGAACAACCGATTGTGAATATTTCTGTGCAAAATCTGTGGAGTAATGGGCCATTATTGTGAATACTGAAAGCTTATCTGTGTATAACGCTTCAAGCGCCAAGATTTAAGGAGGGCTACCGTGTGGAAAAGCAAATCGCGCTACATCACGAGGATGGATTAAAACTGGCGGCGACGCTGCATTATCCGGTCGCGCCGATGACGGACGACGGCAAGCATCCGGCTGTCGTCATCTGCCACGGGTTCATCGGCAACCGGATCGGCGTGGATCGGCTGTTCGTCAAAACGGCGCGTGCGCTTGCCGAAGAAGGCATGTTCGTGCTGCGTTTCGACTATGGCGGATGCGGGGAAAGCGAAGGCGACTACGGCGCTCTCGGCATGGACTCCATGATCGGGCAGACCCGTACGGCACTCGACTACGTATTGTCGATGGACTGCGTCGACCCGCTTCGCGTTACGCTGCTCGGGCATAGTCTCGGAGGAGCGGTCGCGCTGCAGACGGCCGTTCGGGACCGTCGGGTTAAGCGGCTTGTCCTCTGGTCGGCTGTCGGTTATCCGTTCAATGACATCGTTCGCATCGTCGGCCGGGATGCCTATGACGAATCGGTGAAAAAAGGTGCGGTCGATTATATGGGCTATACGCTGAAATCGGCATTTTTCCATTCCTTGATGGATCATCAGCCGTTTCAAACGGCGCCGCGTTTCGGCGGAGATGTGCTCATCGTCCACGGAACGGGCGATGAAATGATTCCGGTCGATTACGGATTTTTGTATCAGAAAATTTTCTGGACGCGCGGCGAAGGATTGTGCGACAAGGAAATTTTGTTTCAGGCAAACCATACCTTCTCGTCCCGCAAACATCAGGAGGAAGCGATCCGCGTCACGGGCGACTGGCTCGCCAAACTGGACAAACGGCAGGAGGAATGGCATCATTGGAGCATTTGATGCGGCGGTTGCCCGCCGCATCCAGCGGCCAACGCCGATCCCCGGATCAAGAAATCTCCGTATCTATTCTTCTTCTCTCTGTTTTTGTTTAACTCCCTTCCAGCCGTTAAGCCTGCCGCTCCCGCAATATGCCGGTGCTTGACGAACTCCATCACCATTACGTGCCGCTTTTCCGAAACATGCTTGTCCGAAACGGTTTCCAGCATTTTTTGGCATTTTGCTCTTCTCGCAGGCGGACAAACACGATAAACTGATAGGGTAGAAAATACGGAAAGATTGGACGGGATTTTCATATGAACAAAAGCAAGGTGCGCCGCATATCCGCCTTGGCGCTGATCGCGGCCATGCTCGCGGCGGCTGGTTGCCAGCGCCCGGTCGAGCCGGAAACCGCACCGCCGGAGCCGGCCGAAGAGATGCCGGCGCAGTCGGAACCCCAGGAAGAGAAGCCGGCGGCCCCGGCTTTCACTGCACCGCTTACCGGGCTTGGGCTTGAGGAAGAGGCGAAAGAGCGGCCTATCGCCGTTATGATCAACAACTTCAGCGCGGCGCGGCCGCAGTCGGGACTGTCGCATGCGGATATGATCTGGGAGATTTTGGCGGAAGGCGGGATAACACGGCTAGTCGCGATATTCCAGAGCGAAAGCTTCGACGAGCCGATCGGTCCGATTCGCAGCATTCGTCCCTACTTGATCGAAATCGGCGAATCGTACCGCGCCGTGCTCGCGCATGCCGGCGGCAGCACCGATGCGTACGCGATATTGCAAAACAAACAGGCGGGCAAGGCGTATCTGGACGAAATTACGAACGCCGGAAGCTATTTCTGGCGCGACAGCTCGCGCAAGGCACCGCACAACCTGTATTCCAATCTGGAGAAGCTGCGCGAAGGCGCGGACAAAAAAGGCTACAAAGCGGACAAGCGCCCGCCGATGTTCTATTTCGAGGAACTATCGCAAAAAGCGGCGGCGGATGCGGAATCCTCATCGGTGACGGAAGGCGGAGCGGGGACGGCCGGTTCGGCAGATAACGCAGGCTCGACAGATACCGCCGGTTCGACGGAGACTGCTCCGGCGACAAGCGTCGACATCCGCTTTCTGCTGAAGGATTATGTGGTGTCGTATGCGTATGACGCCCAGGAAGACGTCTACAAGCGCAGCATTAACGGCAAGTCGCATATCGACCTGAATACCGGCGAAGCGCTGGAGGCAGCGAACCTTGTCGTTCTCGGAGCCGACCATCAGGTCTACGACAATGTCGGACGGCTGAAGATCAATCTGGATAAAGGCGGTGAAGCGCTGCTCATTCGCGGCGGCGAAGCAATTCGGGCGCGATGGGAGCGATTGGACGGAGTCATTCGTATTATGAAGGACGGAGCCGAGCTGCCGTTTGCGCCGGGCAAAACGTTCTACCATATTGTGCCGAACAGTCCGTCTTTCGCCGAACATGTCACTTTGGGGTAATAATCGCTCGGGAAGGATACAATGAAACGTGCGGGTCATTTTCGATCCCGCACGTTTTTGTTGTCGGACAGGCTTGAAAAAAGAAAAATTGTCAAAAAAATTTACAATACCTTAATAAATGTGTGCTAAGATTAGAAAGGTTCGTTTGCTGTTCGTGCCTATACTCCATAGCGGACAAAAGGGGATAAACGATGTTCAAGAAGACAAATGTTTTTCCAAACTCTCGAAAACATGGCGGGCACCCTGGTTGAAGCGGCCGAGTATTTTGCCAATAATTTGGACAAGCTTTCGGATGCCGCCACCTTTTCCAAAGACATGAAGGAATTGGAAAGCAAATGTGACGCTTATACGCACACGATATACACCGAGCTGAACAAGACCTTCATTACGCCGATCGAGCGGGAGGATATATTGGCACTGATTACGTCGCTGGACGACGTGATGGACGGTATCGAGGCGAGCGCTTCGCGTTTCGAAATGTACCATATCCAGGAACCGGACGAATACATCAGGTTGTTCGCGGATAATCTGGTGCGCTCTTCGCATCAGATCAAGAAAGCAATCGGTTTGCTGACGCAGAAGAAGCTGCTGGCGATGCGCGAGCCTTGCATCGCGCTTAACGAGCTGGAGAATCAGGCGGACGATCTGCTGCGGGTATGCATTAAAACGCTGTTCGCCAATGTGACGGACCCGCTTGAAGTGATCAAGCGCAAAGAAATTTACGAACGTCTGGAAGCGACAACGGATTGCTGCGAAGATGTTGCCAATACCCTGGAATCGATTATTATGCGGAATAGTTAATTGAGGAGCCGGGGGTAGCATGGAACTTTACGTATTGTGGCTGGTTGTCTTTCTGGCGCTTTCATTCGATTTCATCAATGGATTTCACGATACGGCGAATGCGATCGCCACTTCGGTTTCGACGCGCGCGCTGAAGCCCCGTACGGCGATTCTGCTGGCGTCGGTCATGAACTTCGTCGGCGCGCTGTCGTTTACGGGCGTGGCGAAGATGATCGGAGGGGGCGTGGCCGATCCGGCGAAGCTCGAACATGGCGTTTATATTGTCATTGCGACGCTGATCGCCGCGATTGCCTGGAACCTGATCACCTGGTGGTTCGGCATTCCGTCGTCGTCTTCGCATGCGCTGATCGGCTCGCTCGCCGGCGCGGTGATCGGAGCTGCCGGTTTTGGCGGCATCAACGCTTCGGGCTTTATCGATATTATCAAGGCGCTCATTCTGTCGCCGTTGATCGCGTTCGCTGCCGGTTTCATTATCATGTGGCTGCTGAAGCGGATTTTTGCCAACTCAAGTCCGCATTCGGTTAACAAAGGCTTTCGCTTCTGCCAGATCATTACCGCGTCATTCCAGGCCTTCTCGCACGGTACGAACGACGCGCAGAAGGCGATGGGCATTATTACGTTCGCTCTGGTTGCGGCGGGGATACAGGACACGCTGGACGTTCCGCTATGGGTGAAAATATCCGCGGCGACGGCAATGGCGCTCGGCACTTCGGTCGGCGGCTGGAAAATTATCAAGACGATGGGTACGAAAATTTTCAAAATCGAGCCGATCAACGGTTTTGCCGCAGATATTACTTCGGCAAGCGTCATCCTGTCGGCGACGGTGCTGCACTTCCCGGTCAGCACGACGCATGTCATCACCTCGGCGATACTGGGCGTCGGCAGCGCGAAGCGGTTCTCCAGCGTCAAATGGGGCGTCGCGGGCCGGATTGTTATGGCCTGGTTTATTACGATCCCGATTACGATGGTGTTTGCGGCGCTCGTATTCGGTCTTATCGAAGCGTTGTTTTTGTGATAGTTGCTTCAGGACAGCCTTTTAACGATTCCGGCCGATGGTGCGCGGAACGTTGAAGGGCTTTTTTGCTGGGGGGAATTCCGTCCTGAAATCCGTCTCCTGCGCCGGGAGTGCGACGCCGGAGACGGGCAGGCGGTTGCGGAATCGGGGGATTTTTCGTTTTTTCGGACGGATGGCGGCCGCACATCGGGGCGTCGATAGCATTAGCGTCTGCGCCTGCGCGGACGCGGGGGTCTGCGCTTGTTGCCGGAGCCCGCTGCGGAAGTGGTCTTCCGTCTGCGCCTGCGTTTGCGGCGGGGAGGCCTCCACTCGCCGCTGCTGGCGGCTGTCGCCGTGGCGGTGCTTCCGCCTTTGCCGAATGAACTCCACAGCAATTTGACGATCGGCGCCATTTGCTGTACGCTGTTGACCATCTTTTGCACCTTGGTAACGGTGTTCAGCACGCCGTCGATGCCGCCGATCCGGTCGAGCATGCCTTTCAAATCGGACAATTTGTCAAGCGAAAACAGACCGGTTTTACTCGAACCGGATTTCTCCACCAGCTTGGCGGCGGAAGACGGTACGACGACCGGCAGCGTTTCGGCCGAATGCGGCGTGACCGGCACGATGTTTGGCGGTCCGAACTGTCCGGGCGTGCCGAACTGTCCCGGCGTACCGAACTGTCCCGGCGTGCCGATTCCCCCGTATGTGTATGGATTGGCAACTCCCGGATATGATTGGGATCCCGATTGCTGGAAGCCGCTACCGAAAGGAACGTTTCGATACTTCATGCGGATCACAACCTTTGGTTTTGATATGATTAGTGTATGGGATAGGCAAACATAAGGATTGGACGAATGCCCCGATCTTGCTGGAATTTATATAGAATGGCCGGCATATCGCAGCGTTCAGGTTCTTCCACTCTGTAAAGCGTGAATACGGTAACGCTTGAATAACGCAAGTAAACCCGATACAATGAGAATATCAGTTCTCGTAGGGGTGAAGCGGTATGCAGCTGAAGAAGCTGAACGACAAGGCGATAGATCAATTATTCGAAGCGATTCTGACATTGAAGACGGTTGAGGAATGTTATATTTTTTCGATGATTTGTGCACGGTGAACGAAATCCAGTCGCTGTCGCAGCGGCTCGAGGTGGCACGGATGCTCGGCAAAGGCGCGACCTATAATCAGATCGAGGCCGAGACGGGGGCGAGCACGGCGACGATCTCGCGGGTGAAGCGCTGCCTGAATTACGGCAATGACGGATACAAGATGGCGCTCGAGCGCCTGGGACGATGACGCGATGACCCGCAAGACGGAAGGCAGCGGCCCGGGCAGCGCCCGGATCGGGGCCGCAGGCGCCGTATCGGACGGCGCGGTGCGCCCGGAGTTGGGCAGCGCGGATGCAGACGGCGGCGGGATGAGTCTTGATTGCCTGCCATCCGGCGGCAAACCCGGCCGTTCGGGCAAGCCCGGCGTGCTCGTCATCAGCCACGGCTCGCGGGAAACCGGCTGGGTGCGCCTCGTCGAGGAGGCGGTCGCTGCCGCGGCCGCAAGCGACCGGCTTCAAGGAGTGCCGGTCGTATGTTCGTTCCTGGAGCTGGTCGAAGGCCGTCTCATCCAGGACGGCATCGACCGGCTGGCGGCGCTCGGTGTGACCGAGCTGTTCGTGCTGCCGCTGTTCGTCTCCTCCGGCAGCACCCATGTCGACGACATCGGGCAGGCGTTCGGCATGCCGCCGGTCGGCGAGCGCGCGGGCGAGCTGGAGCGGTTCCGCATCGGCTCGATGCGGGTCACTTGCGGTGATCCGATCGACGACGATCCGGACATCGCGGAGCTGCTGTACGCGAATATTCGCGAGCTGTCCGCCGATCCGGAGCGGGAAGCGGTGCTGCTGATCGCTCACGGCAGCGGGGAGCCGGCGTTCCACGAGCGGTGGCAGCGCGGCATGCGGCTGCTCGCCGATCGCGTCCGGACACTTGGCGGATTTGCGCGTGCGGAGACGGCGATGCTGTTGCCCGATCAGGCGGCCTCCCGGATGGAGGAACTGCAGCGGGACCCCGTGGTGGAGTCGGTACTCGTCGTGCCGCTTTTTTTGAGCGCGGGTTATTTTACGCAGAAGGTTATTCCTTCCAGACTGAATGGGTATTCCTATAAATATAACGGCAAGCCGTTGCTGCCCCATCCGTACATTGTCCGCTGGATGGAGCGCCGCGCCGCGGCATGGCTTGAAACGTTGGAGGTGAGCGCGGTTGACGAACAAACGGGCCAGACTGATCTATAACCCGACGTCCGGTCGGGAAGAGATCAAGCGGAAGCTTCCGGATATATTGCAGCGGCTGGAGCTGGGGGGCATCGAGACGAGCTGCTACGCCACGATGGGAGAAGGAGACGCTGTGCTGGCCGCCTCCGACGCGACGGAGCGCGGCTTCGATCTGATTATTGCGGCCGGCGGCGACGGTACGCTGTACGAAGTGATCAACGGCTTGGCGGAGAAACCGAGCCGTCCGCCGCTCGGCATTTTGCCGCTCGGGACGACGAACGACTTTGCGCGGGCGCTCGGCATTCCGCGGCATTGGGAATATGCCTGCGATCTCATCCTTCAGCAATATACCCGGAAGATCGATGTCGGCAAGGCGAATCAGCGTTATTTTATCAATATCGCCGGCGGCGGTTCGCTGACGGAATTGACATACGAGGTGCCGGCGAAGCTGAAGACGATGATCGGGCAGCTCGCGTATTATATGAAAGGATTGGAGAAGATGACCCGCCTCCGTCCGACCGAGCTGCGGATCGAAGCGCGCGGGCATGAGGAGATCGAAGGCGAATTTCTGATGTTTCTGATCTGCAACAGCAATTCGGTCGGCGGGTTCGAGAAGCTGGCGCCGGATGCGGATCTGGACGACGGGATGTTCGAGGTCATTCTCGTGCGCAAGTGCAATCTCGCGGAGTTTATCCGGCTGACGACGATGGCGCTGCGCGGCGAGCATCTGAACGATCCGCATGTCGTCCATTTCCGGTCGGATCAAATCCGCATTACGTCGCCGGACTATGTGCAGATTAACCTGGACGGCGAATACGGCGGCACGCTGCCGTTCACGTTCGAGGTGCTGCCGCGGCATCTGGACATTTTCGTGGATGAGCTGGGCGAGTCGACCTACCAGCGCGTACGGATTTAAATTGATGAAAGAGATGGATGGTACAAGATGAAGCAGCCGGTTCCGGTAAGCAAAACGAAGAAGTCGTCGTCGACATCGAAGGGTTGACGCATGACGGCGAAGGGGTGGGGCGCGCGAAGGGCTTCACCCTTTTGTGCGGGACGCGCTTCCCGGAGAGCGCGTGCGGGCGAAGGTGCTGAAGGTGAAGAAAACGTACGGCTACGCCAAGCGGCTGGAGTTGCTCGCTGCAAGCCCGGACCGGGTCGACGCGCCGTGCCCGATCTTCCGGCAATGCGGCGGCTGCCAGTTGCAGCATATGGCTTATGACGCGCAGCTGCGCTGGAAAAGACAGCATGTCATTGACAGCTTGGAGCGGATCGGGAAGCTGCGGGTGGCGGGCAGCGGCTCGGGCGCGGCAGGCAGCGGTGCGGACGGCGTGACGGATAGTTCGGTAGGAGCGAAAGGGTCAGAAAGATCGAAAGGTTTGGAAACGGGCGAAAAGGCGATTACGGGCGGCAACGGGGTTGCCTTGGCAGGAGCGGAGGCGGGGGCGATACCGACAGAAGCAGTGTCACCAGCGGGAGTTGCGTCATCGGCGGGAGCTGCGTCACCGGAGACTTCGGCGCCGGGCATGTCCCCTTCCGGTGCGGCGGCTGCCGCAGCAGGCATCGTCGTCCATCCGACGATCGGCATGAACGAGCCTTGGCGCTACCGCAACAAGGCGCAGGTGCCGATCGGCATGGCGATGGCCGATCTGGAGAACGGTGCGGCCGGAAGCTTGATCGGCGGCTTCTATGCGCAGGGGAGCCACCGGATTATTGACATGGACGAATGTCTGATCCAGCACGAACGCAACGACGAAGTCGTTCGCCAGGTCAAGGCGATCGGGCGCCGGCTCGGCGTAAGCGCCTATGACGAGAATACCGGACGAGGTCTGCTAAGGCATGTTATGGTCCGGACCGGATATGCGACCGGCGAAGTGATGGTCGTGCTCGTGACGAACGGTGACCGCATTCCGCGCGTGGACGAATGGGTGGCAGGCATCCGCGAGGCGGTGCCGGCGGTGAAAAGCATTGTGCAGAACGTGAACAAGCGGAACACGAACGTGATCTTCGGCGATGTGACGCGGGTGCTGTGGGGGAGCGACGTCATTTATGACGAGCTGGACGGCATCCGGTTCGCCATCTCGGCGCGGTCGTTCTACCAGGTCAACCCGGAGCAGACGGTGGTATTGTACCGCAAGGCGGTCGAGTATGCGGGGCTGACGGGGACGGAAACGGTCATCGACGCATACTGCGGCATCGGCACGATATCGCTGTTCCTTGCGCGCCAGGCCGGCCGCGTGTACGGCGTAGAAGTCGTGCCGGAGGCGATCGAGGACGCGCGGCGTAACGCCGAGCTCAACGGTATCCGCAACGTGGAGTTCGCGGTCGGCCTGTCCGAGGAAGTCATGCCGCGCTGGCGCGAGCAGGGCGTCGAGCCCGACGTTATCGTCGTCGACCCGCCGCGCAAAGGCTGCGACGAGGCGCTGCTGCAGACGATCCTCGCCATGCGGCCGAAGCGAGTCGTCTACGTGTCGTGCAACCCGTCGACGCTGGCCCGCGACTTGCGCGTGCTCGAAGACGGCGGCTACCGCACCGTCGAGGTGCAGCCGGTGGATATGTTCCCGCATACGGTGCATGTGGAGTGTGTAATAGGAATGCAACGAATCGATACGTAGAAATCCTTTATTTTCAACACTTTGCGCGTTTTATGACTTTCACGGCAGACGGCAGCGACTTCAAAATAAGGTGCTTAAAGACAAAATTGAGGTTTCGGTCGTTTTGGACCTGGATTTGGACGTCGGGTGTGTAGACATGTTGAATTCATAGGAATAAGTTCACGGATCAGCTTCGAAAATGGAGTAGCTGCAACATATGAATATACAAGAGAACACCC
This sequence comes from Paenibacillus cisolokensis, assembly GCF_018403665.1. Lineage (GTDB taxonomy): Bacteria > Bacillota > Bacilli > Paenibacillales > Paenibacillaceae > Paenibacillus_AH > Paenibacillus_AH cisolokensis. The sequence goes on along the minus strand of NZ_BOVJ01000184.1, from coordinate 14,079 downwards.
TTTATTGTGGTGTTCTCTTTTTATAATAGATACTATTCAAAAAGCCGGTTGCCCTGAAATATCAGCGCAACCGGCTTTTTGCGTGAAAATAGAAGTGTAGGATGACCAAGGTGATCGCTCTCGTCAATCAGAAAGGCGGCGCGGGTATCTTAGTTCCTTTGATACTGGTAAACAGCAATGATTATTTCAATCAACGCTAGTATAAGTAGAGGAAGGCCAATCGAAAAGGTGGCGATAAACCCCACAAAGCAATGTAATGCGGCAGCGATGAAATGACCTGGTATATATTTTGGCGGTAAGAAAAGATTTCAATTATGAACCCGGCGAACAATAGAAGCCAGTAATAGGGTGCAGGTATTTGGGTAATCACATCATTATTATTCATAAATAAAGCAATAAATTCGATCAAGGATAAGATTAATACTCCATTGAGAACAAACGCGACTGTTGGGGGAATAGCATGTTTAATATTTTTGCTATAACGCGTAAGCACAATTGAAACTAACAAAATACAAATAGATATAATAGGAAAAGTAACCACGGTACACCCACCCTTCCATCAATTCGTTTTTATCAATAGAATAACATATCGCTATAGGTTAATACGCGTCAATTTAAATAACAGGTAATTCTTGAATATTCAAGAGAACGCCCTTCTTGCGGTGTTCTCTTTTTATATAGATACAATTCAAAAAGCCGGTTGCCCTGAAATATTCAGCGCAACCGGCTTTTTGCGTGAAAGGAGAAGTGTAGGATGACCAAGGTGATCGCCCTCGCCAATCAGAAAGGCGGCGTGGGCAAAACCACAACGGCGGTCAACCTGGGGATTGGTTTGGCAGCCGATGGGAAAAAGGTTTTGCTGGTCGATGCGGACGCGCAAGGCAACCTGACGGATTCGTTAGGTTTCCACGAACCGGATAATTTGTCGGTATCTTTGGCGACATTGCTGGCGAAGACGATGCTGGAAGAATCCTATGAAGCGCGGGAAGGTATTTTGCATCACCATGAAGGCGTTGACCTGATGCCAGGCAATATTGAATTGTCCGCTGTTGAGGTATCGCTCGTCAACACGATGAGCAGAGAAACGATTTTACGCTCGTACATCGACTCCGTTAAAGCCGACTACGACTACGTGCTGATCGATTGCATGCCGAGTCTTGGCATGTTGACCATCAACGCGTTGGCGGCAGCAGATAGCGTTATTATTCCTGTACAAGCGCATTATTTGCCCGCCAAAGGTATGACCCAACTATTGCAGACGATTGCCCGTGTGCGCAGGCAGATCAATCCGAAGTTGGTTTTGGATGGCGTGTTGCTCACGATGGTAGACAGTCGGACGAAATTTGCCAAAGACATTTCCTTTATTCTTCGGCGCGACTACGGTGACAAGCTGCGCGTGTTCAACACCGAAATCCCCTTATCCGTTCGCGCGGCGGAAACAAGCGCCAAGGGGAAAAGCATCTACGTCCATGATCCGGATGGGAAAGCTGCGGAGGCTTATGCTGCCTTCACGAAGGAGGTGCAGAGCATTGGCAGCGAAAGACGACATGCGCGCCAGCATCAAACTGACCACAGTCGCTGATTTATTCTCAACGGAGGAGAGCCGCGCTGATCAACAGCGGGAAAAGGTGATGGAAATACCATTGTCGGAAATCAGCGATTTTCCCGGTCATCCGTTCAAGGTGAAGGCGGATGAAGCGATGCTGGAAATGGCGGACAGCGTGAAGCAATACGGCGTACTGGTTCCCGGCCTGGTTCGTCCGAAGGCGGACGGCGGCTATGAAATGGTAGCCGGACATCGGCGCAAAAAGCAAGCGAACTGGCAGGCAGAGAAACGATGCCCTGTATCGTCCGCGAACTGGACGACGATCAGGCGACGATCATTATGGTGGACAGCAATTTGCAACGGGAAAATATTTCGCCAAGCGAGAAAGCATTTGCCTATAAGATGAAGCTGGAGGCGATGAATCGGCAAGGACAGCGTACAGATTTAACTCGTTCCCAAGTTGGGAACAAGTTGGACGGGAAAAATCTAGTGAAGTTTTGGCGGAGCAAGTTGGAGAGAGCAGGAACCAAATATTCAGATATATCCGCCTTACCGAACTGACCCCCTCCATTCTCGAAATGGTGGACGATAAACGAATCGCCTTCAATCCGGCCGTAGAACTTTCTTACTTGTCCGAAGAAGAACAGCAAGCCCTGTACGAAACGATGCAGTCCGAAGACTGCACGCCTTCGCTGGCGCAGGCGCAGCGCATGAAAAACTGAGCCAGGACGGGCGGCTTAACGTGGATGTCATCTTCTCAATTCTCACGGAGGAGAAGCCGAACCAGAAAGAAAAGATGACCATTCGGCGCGATCGGATCGACCGTTTCTTCCCGAGGGACTTTACCGAAAAGCAAAAGGAAGACCTGATCGTACAACTGTTGGAAAGCTGGTATAAAAAACGGCAACGGGAACAGGAACGTTAGCATGTATCCTGTTCGGCAGGCACTCTCCCCTAGGACGGAGAGCTTTTTTATGCCCATTTTTGGGGAGGCGATTCATGGTGTATTTCACGAAAGGGAGGCGTCGTCAATATGAGCGCCTGATGCAAGAAAGGCCGGGTTTCAACCGCTTTGAAGTTTTGGAGGACGAGGCCGAGCAGCCGCACACGCGAAACAAGAAATCTCGTGAAGCCGGCCAATCAAAGCGAAGCCGGAGAACGAAGAATGACCGCAACTTTCCAGGAAATGAGGACGGACGATGGAAGAAATGAAGCGAATGGTGGACAACTACGAAGTCGTTCAGGCCATCTCCATCGGGAAGGTGGAAGTGCTGCTTGGCATAGACGAAACCAATGCCGAACGTCCGTACATGGTTTGTACCTGCACCCGAAACAATTCTTTGGGTGTCGAGCATTTTTACGCGATTGCGGCCAGCGCAGATTATCTTGAGGCCATGAATGACTTCATTTCCCGTGTGCAATGGGAGTTGGAGGATCTCAAAGAAGAAAGGGCCAGTGTCATGGTGCCCCTAACTCCCCTTACCCAGGCAGAATGTCAGCCGATTCGCGAAGACATGCGCATTGACAACCAGGTTGTCGTCATCCGGCCGGAACGGCTGCGTCCCGAATATCGCACCGCAGTTAATCAGCTTGTGCTGGCGTTAAGCGGTTTTGGCACCTCTGCCTATTCCCGAGGTCGGGCCGTCTATGTGTTAAATCTGTATACCGGAGAAGAGTCTCGCTGGAATCGGGAAGATTTTATCGGCTTAATAACACCGGAGCATATGCCCGCATGGGCGCAAGAAAAGCTGGAGCAGCATCAGGCTGCGACCCAGCAAAAGCAGAAGCTCCGTGACGATGCCCGGTAAAAGTTTCGATAGCAGTTTAAGATTGATTGAGAGGAGACGTGAGCGATGTCGTGGACGTATCGGCACCGCAAGGCACTAATTATCACCGCGATCGCTATAAGCGTTTGTTTACTTGTGGCTGCGGTCATATATTCTCTGAAAAAGCAATCGGAGCAAGAGCAGAATCAGCAGCAAATGAAGGAACACTACGAAAGGCAGATCAAGGAACTGAAAACGATAGAGGAACAATCGCGCAGGAATGTCTGGACCGTGGCACGAACCATTCCGGCCGGAGGCACCGTCACGGCGGAGGATCTCCAGTCCGTCCCGATGCCCGCGAGTCTGGTGCCATCCGGGATGATTACTGAACGGGAAGCGGCCATCGGCAAAAGCGCCAAAATCGAATTGCAGCCCGGAACACCTCTGATGCCATCTATGCTGTACGAGAGCACGCCGATCCCGAAGGATTTGCGGGTGCAAGAATTTCATGTCATTCAACTTCCCTCCAATCTACAAAAGGGACAGTACATCGACGTGCGAATCAACTTCCCGACAGGAGAAGATTATGTCCTGTTAGCGAAGAAGAAAGCGCGGGAGTTGTCAGGAACGGTCATCTGGCTCGAAATGAACGAGAAGGATATTTTGCAAACGTCAAGCGCGATTATCGATGCCTACTTGCAAGGCGCACGGCTGTATGCCCTGCCGTATATCGAGCCGGGATTGCAGGAAGCGGCGGCGGTCAATTATCCCGCAAATCCGAAAGTGCTTGATTTGATGGAACATGATCCGAACCTGCTCGAAAAAGCGACAACCGAGCTTGCCCGCCAACTGCGAACGACACTGGATGACAATCTGAAAGCCATGAGCGAGTCGGACAAACTGCGCGTGACAAGCGGCAGCGTGACGGTTCAGCAGCAACTGCAAAACGAGCGGATTGTTACGCAGCAGGGCAACACGTTACGGGAAACGCCATCCGTGCCGCAACCGTCGGGCACAACGGCTACGAATGATCGCGAACCGCCGGCCGCGCATCCGCTCCCCTCCCCTTCCGGTTCGACAACGACGAATGGGAATCGACCGGAAGCGCCTGCGGAGTCAGCGCCATCTTCACCCTCAGGGGAGTCGCCCGGCACAGATAAACTGGAGAACATTTTTAACCAGTAAAGGAGGCCGTCATGAAAAAGTCGTGTTTTTCGGCGCGCCGGACAAAAGCCACCTGCTCCTTGTGCTGGGCAAGCTGCTCACGGCGATGGAGCGAAAGGTGCTGATCGTGGATTCCACCCTTGCCCAGTCCATGCAAGGCTATTTGCCGCAAGTAGAATTCGGCGATTCGCTGCGGGAATTTGAAGGCATCGATGTGGCGACCGGGCTCATCACGCGAGCGCAATTGGAACGCTCCCTGCTTCAAGCCGAAGGCGAAGCGGCCTACGATGTCATGCTGCTCGACACCGATCACACGGAATTTGTGAAAGGACGAGAGTTGCCGGGCTATGACAAGCGGGTGTGGTGCAGCAATTATAGTCGGCTCGGCATGCATAAAAACGCGGAGCTGATGCAGCGGCTGTGCCTTCACGAAGCGGAGGGTCAGCCGCTTTCGTTTTACAAACTGATCACCCCTACCTTGCCGATCGCCATACCTGAGTCGTATTTCGATTCGCTGTTGCCGCAGCAGGCTGTACGCTGGGAGGATACCGTGTTCCGCTTTCCGCTGGACGAACGGGACATGTCCGTGGAGCTCGACAACCAGCATCATGGCCGCATCGACATCAGGCAGCTGACTGGAACTTATCGCCGGACCGTGCTCGACATGCTGCAACAGTTGTTTGATTGCGATGCCAAAACGGCCCGGCGGGCATGGGCGCGTGCACGAAAGCGCGCGTGAATCCGGTAAAGTCGCACGAAAGGAGATGAAGCAATGGGTTTTACCGTGGTGTTTTGGAGTCCGATTTCGGGACAAGCCGGTACGACAAGCAACCTGATCGCCTCCGCCGCGCTGCTCGGTCTTGAATATTCTTCGCGTCTTTTGCTGCTTGGGCATTTGCAAAGCGAATATGCAGCCATTGAACGCGGCTTTTATCCAAGGCGGACCTGGATGAACAAAGCGGACGTCTCATCCGATGTAGGAATCGACGCGCTGCTCAGGCTATTGCAAAACCGCAAGCTCGAACCGAAATTGCTTCGGGATTACACGCTGCCGCTGCTCGCCGAGCGCCTCGACATCCTTCCGGGATCGAACAAGCCGGACGTATCGTTTGTTTCGTCGGCACAGGACTGGCTCGTGCCGCTCTTGGAACTGACAAAACGCGCTTACGATCTGGTGTTGCTGGACGGCGGAAGCGGCAATTTGTCGGTGTGGACACAGGCGCTGCTGTGTCAGGCGGATTTGCTGGTCGCCTGTCTGCCGCAAAACATGCTCAAACTGGAGCAAGCTTTTTCGCTGGTGGAGGCGCAGCTTCAGTCCAACCGGAAGCATTTGCTTGTATTCGGACAATATGATCCTCGCTCCGCTTTGACCGTTCAAAATATCAAGCGCCAGTTCCATCGGCGGGAGCCCGCGTACCCGATTGTCCATAATACGGGCTGGCTGGATGCGACCCAACAAGGAGAAGCCGTCCGTTTTCTATTTCGCAACCGGCAGGTGCCGCGCGATCATGAAAACTATCCCTTTATGCAACAGGTGCGGGCATTGGCGCAGGCGATCATCAACAACGTCGGACGAAACAAGCCTCTTTTCGGCGGGAAGGAGGACGATGACCGATGATGTTCGCGCTGAACGCTTTGCTTCTGGCGGGCATCCTCATTGCGATCGGCGTCTTGCTCTATTTGCGTTTGAGCCGCCGCTTGCCGGAGCAGCCGGACGAAAAACCGGTCTATACGCTGGAAGCGATGACCGCGTTCGTGAAAGAGGCGCTGCACGAGATGACGAGCAGCAGCCTGATCGACTTCGGCTTGTCGGAAGAAGAATACCGCCGTCGCAAAAACAAGCGCGCAGAACTGAAGAAGGCGCTGCGGGGCTGCACGTCCGGAGATTTGCGGGACAAGGCGTATGTGAAGCAGGTCATCGCTGATTTGCTCGAGCAGCGCTACCATCTGGACGATAATAACCTGAATCGCCTCCTGCCGTTTGACGATCCGAAAAAATTATCGCCGCAAGATCAGTTCGACATTTTGCTCCATCTGTTTAAGAAACAACATCGATTGAGAGCACTGGACGAACTGATTCAAAAATACGAATTGGATCGCCCCAAACGGAGTATGGAAGACGAAGAGACCGAGTCGTACCGGATTACCGCCGACGAAATCTGCGACATCTACAAGCGGGAAGTACACAAGCTTCCCACCGAGGACAAAACCCAGATCGTTGTGCAGCGGATCTACCAGCAGTACAAAGGGTTTAGCGTCATCGACGAAATCCGTGACATGAAAATCGATGGCGTATCGGGCGGTGTTTCCGGCATCCCGCCCTCGATGTGGGAAGGCGAATGGAGCCTGGAGGAAGAAGCGCTGCTGCGCGAGGTGCCAAGGTCACATGACAGCGTGTGGCTGTTTTATAAAGGGAAATCCATTCATTTAAGCTTTCTGTCCTTCGGCTCGGAGCAAGAACTCCGGCGCGTGTGCCAGAACGTGTACAAACATAATTTTCCCGGCCAATTGTCCGAAGCGAACGGCTTTAAGGTGAACGAAATGGCCGATGGCTCCCGCGTCGTCGTGCTGCGCCCCCGGTTCAGCGAATCGTGGGCTTTTTTTGTGCGCAAATTCGATGTGCAAAACGCAGCGCTGGAACAATTGATTCAGGACGCCAACGCAGAGTTGCCCATTGGACTGATCCGATATCTCGTCATGGGCGAGCGCATCACGGCCATCACCGGCGCACAGGGCAGCGGCAAAACGACGCTCTTGATGGCGATGGTGCGCTACATTCCGGCCATCTTGCCGATCCGGGTGCAGGAAATGAGCTTTGAGCTTCAGCTTCGGAAAATATACCGGGAACGCAACATTTTAAGCTTGCGGGAAACGGAAACGATCTCCGGGCAGGACGGTCTGGACATCCAGAAAAAACGGACGGCTCGGTCAATATTTTGGGAGAAGTGGCGACCGACCCGGTTGCAGCCTGGATGGTGCAGATGGCGCAGGTCGCTTCGCTGTTCACCTTGTTTACGCATCATGCCAAAACGTTCCGCGATCTCGTCTATTCGCTGCGCAACTCGCTGCTGAAGACAGGGGTGTTTACGAACGAAAAAGTGGCCGAGCAGCAGGTCGTCAGCGTCATCAACTTCGACATTCACCTCAGGCGGGACGCGGACGGACATCGCTACATTGAACGAATTACCGAATGCGTCCCGGTGGAGCAGGAAGCGGGCTACCCGGAGACGTTCCGCCACAAAACGACGACCGAGGAGAAAATGACGGCGTTCATGGAGACGATGCTGGAATATTTCCGCCGCTCGACGGACCGCCCGCTTTATGTCGCGCGGAACGTCATCGAATACCGGGACGGAAGCTATGTCGCCGTTCATCCGTTGTCCGAGCGAAGCCGCAAGGAAATCGCCGCATGCCTCGCCGGGCCGGACCAGGCGGCGTTCGAGGCGTTTTTGGCGGTTCACTGGGGGGATAGCGATGAAAATTGAATGGCTGTCCCTGTTGCTCGGCGCGGCGACGGTGCTGTTCCTCGCGATGGTGGCGATGTTTCAATGGGTATCCCGTCACGGTTCGGACGTGGAGGCCGTTCGGCGGTATGAAGCGCTGCGCAAACCAGGCAAAGCCCGCAAGAAGCAAACGATGTACAGCGTGTTGCAGCAGTTGTATCGCCTATGCGAACGCGTGCCGATCCTGCGCGGTTATTTGCTTCAACTTCGCAAACGAATGACCATTCTCCAGCTTGGCGACGAATGGAAGCTGCGGCTGGAAACGATGAAGACGGCGCTCCTCATATGGGGCGTGCTGCTCGCGGCGGCTGTTCCGCTGGCGCTCGGCGTGCGCGACCCGGCCGCGCTCGGCATGATTGGCATCGGCTTCTGGGTAGGCCACGGAATCCTTTCGGACAATCTGGTCCATCGGCTGGAGACGCGACTGCTCCGGCAACTCCGGCATTTTTTTTCGGATGTGCGTCATCATTATCATCGGCACGGCATGGTGGAAGAAGCCGTTTATGAAGCGGCGGACGGCGCGCCGTATGAGATGGCGCTGCACGGACACGAAATATACGAAGTGCTCACGGCAAGCGACGCCGAGCAGCGGCTGGCGCAGTATATCGAGAGCGCGCCGAACCGCTATTTGCAGGGCTTGGCCGGGCTGTCGCATCTGGTGAAGGAATACGGCGACAAACGAACCGCAACCGGTTCCGTGTACTTGAAGGCGCTTGGGAAGCTTGCGACCGAACTGAATCTGGAACTGCTGCGCCGCGAGCGCCTCAGTTTCCTGTTGCAAGGACTGACCGCCATCGCGCTGTTGCCGCTGCTGTTTACCCGGCCGATCGAAGCTTGGGCCAGCCATTACTTTCCGGCCATGGACGCCTTTTATGCGAGCACGACCGGCTGGATCGTGAAAATCGGCCTGATGGCGGTCGTATGGCTGTCCTACGTTCTGCTGAGGAACATTCAGGAACTGGACGTGAGTCCAAAACCAACCGGCCGGAAAAGATGGGAGAAACGGGTTTACGAATGGCCATGGATGCGCTGGCTTGTGCATCGTTTCGGTCCCGCCCCCGGTTCCCGGGAAGCTGACCGTATGGTCAAGCTGCTTAAAGACACCGCGTCGCCGCTTCGGCTGGAATGGCTCTATGTGCAGCGCATCGTGGCGGCGGGCATGGCTTTTCTGGCTGTGCTCGGGATGTTTATGGCGCTTCATGCCGCAAGCCGGCATCAAATCCTGTATGCGCCGGTAAAGCTGGGCATCCTGTTCGGCCAACTGTCGCCGGAGGAGGAAGCCAAGACGCGCGAGGCGGCGGCGCTCGATCGCCGCATCATCGATCGCGTAAAGGAGGTGAAGCATCGCACCGAAGAAACGGTGATGGCCCTGCTCCGCAGCGAATCGCCGATGACGGGCCAGGACGATCAGCTTCGCGCCGCGGCTCGGCGCATTATGGTCAAGCTCACGAAGCTGGACAATCATTATGTGAAGTGGTGGGAAGCGCTCCTCGCCGCTCTCGCGGGATGGGGCGGCTACGCCATGCCGGTCGGCGTTCGGTTGTTCCAGCGGCGCATGCGGCAGATGGAGATGAAGCATGAAGTGGATCAACTGCATGCCGTCATCGCCATGCTGGCAGATATGGACCGGATGTCGGTCGAGCATCTGCTCATCTGGATGGAACAGTTTGCCCGCGTGTTCAAGGAACCGCTGCAAACCTGCTTGCTCCATTTCGAACAGGGCGCGGATCAGGCGCTGGCGCAGCTGAAAGAGGATGCGCCGTTTGTGCCGTTCGTCCGCACGGTCGAAAAGCTGGAACTGGCTGCGCAAAGTTTGCCGATCCGGGAAGCGTTCGACGACCTGGAGTCGGAACAGGCTTACGCGCAGGAGCAGCGCAAACAGGAGTACGAGCAATTGATCGAGCAAAAGGCAGGCTGGGGAAAATGGATCGGGTTTGCGCCGATGATGGCTCTCATTTTCGGCTATCTGGTCATTCCGCTCGTCATCGTCAGCTTGCACCAGATGTCCGTATACTACGAACAGCTTCAGCGCATTCAGTAAGCGGACATGTTGCGGCGCTTTCCAAACGGGAAGTGCTTTTTTTATTTCCTACACCATTTTGAATTTGAAGGAGAGATCGGTTCATGTCGAACGCGCAAAAAGCACTCGTGATGGCGGCAGGCATTTTTCTTGCCATCGCGCTCATTACCCTCGCCGTCGTATTGTTTATTTCCGCGCAAGACTCCACCAAGGCGGCGCAAAGCAATTTCAGCAATATCCAGACGGAGCTGTCGCAAACGGCGTTTACGGTGTACGACAACACGACGTTGTCGGGCAGTCAGGTGGTCAACGCGCTGCGCAAGTTCAGTGATAAAGAAGAGTTCGGCATCCAGATTGTCACCGGGAAAAATCCGGCAGGTCAGTGGTACGGCAAGGTGATCAACACGGGTGTTCCAATCGACAGTGTGACCTACGGCTCAGTGGTTGGTGAAGCGCCGGGGCAACTGAGCCATGCGCTCGATGAAGCGAATATCAACTACGTCAATCCGAGCGGCAAATTTCGGGCGCAACTGGTGCACGATAGCAGCAACGTCATTCGCGGCATCGTGTTTCGGCAGCAGTAAGCGCCCTTACTGACATCACAACGCTGATGGGGCGTCCTTTCGGGTATAGACGGACGCCCAGTTTTTCCAAGGAGGAAGCCGATGGAACATGCCCCCAGAACGATGCTGGAAATGAGCGTGGCCTGTCTTCTCTTTCTGATGGCCGTAACAAGCGGACTGCTGCTCTTTCAAACCGGGGCCGCGCTGAACGCCACCGCCTATGTGTCGGGAAAGTCGCTGGATCGCAACATGCAGATGACGTTTTCGCCGATTGCCGGCGACGGCACCGTATCCGGCGCAGAGGTAGCGCAATCCATTGCCCGGCTGGAGACGGGAGACGCGGAAATTGTGGTGGACGGCGTTCGATACGCGCCGCCGCTCGATCGGGACCCGTTCGTCCCCGCCGGCATTCGCCTGAATGCCCGGTATACGGCAGTCGCCCAGCGGGATGCGTCCGGGCGGCTGCTGCGTCTCATTTTTGCTTTGCGCTAAGGAGAATGCCATGAACAGTTTCTCGAAAGTTTTCGCGGCGTTCATTGCCGTTCTTTTGCTCTACCTCTACCCCATTTCCGCAGCCTTCGACCAGCAGGACGATATTTCGGAGTTGGTCGTCCTGCGGGCGACGACAACATTTGTGGATGCGGTGCGGGACAAAGGCTTTGTGTCGCCGACCATGTATACGGACTTTATGGAGGCGATTGCGGCAACGGGCAACACCTTCGATGTGCAAATGGAACACGGCAGCAAAAAGTACGTGCCGGTTTATGACGACCCGACAAGGCCGGATACGTTTCGGGGCAGCTACGAAGTGCACTACGACCTATTTTACAACGCGCAGATTTTGCCTGTGCTGTTCCCGAACAGCGCGGCCGCAAAAGACGATCCGGCGAGACGTTACAAGCTGCGGGCCGGCGACACGTTTGCGGTCACCGTCAAAAATACGAACCGGACTCCCGGCACGATCCTGTTCGATTTTCTGAACCAGGCCATCAGTCCGAACGAAAAATCTTCATTCCTTACGGCGGGGTGGTGCGCAATGAGGCTGATTGAATGGGCCATTGTCGGAGCGCTTATTTTTCTGCCGTTTGCGACCGTGAACCGGATCGAGGTCGAAACGCAGCGGAAGGCGCTACTCTCCGAGCTGCGCTATAACACCGCGCTGGATGCGGCGGTGGATGATGCTGCGCGGATGTTGACCGTCAATGCGAACCAGCAGCGGGAGACGCAATACGAATCGGCCAAGCGGGTGGCGCTGAACAAGGACGAGGCGATTGCCGCTTTTTATCGGACGCTGTACGCAAGCTTCGGCATTGCCGACGATCCCGTTGCGCAAGGCGTGTTGAGTCGGTGTATATCCCGGCTATTGCGGTGATTGGTTACGACGGCTTCTACGTCTATGCCGAGGAGGAGTGGACGGGAGCCGATGGGCACACGGAACAGAAACCGGTTTGGGGAGCGAAAAAGCCGTATGCTTACGCCGATTCAACGGGCAACAGCCTTTCGTTCACGCTGGATGATTTCGTCCTCGCTTACGATGCGATCAGCCGGAGCTGGCACGAAGGCTTGCGGGCCGACGTCGGGCAGCAGACGAATATTGCGTTATTAAAGGATGCGGAGCGATTTGAGCAGGTGCGCCGGAGCACCATCGTCCGCGCAATTGAAGACGAACTCGCGTACCGGATCAATAAACACAACGAATCGGTTTCCCGATTTGGTCTCTCCTACACGTTTACATTGCCAACGATTTCACAGGAAGATTGGAACAATACCGTGGATGACGTCGGGGTGCTTGCTTTCATCCAGGGCATTCCGATGGGAGGCAAGTTTTACAACAATTACGCCCTCGGCGGAAGCCGCTTGCTCAAGAAGCCGGAGATTGTCGGAGCCAGGAAAGGAAGCATGAAGGTGTATTACCGCAGCACATGCGGCTTTACTTATCCGGTGGAAGAGACGTTTTCCAGCGAAAAAGCGGCCGCGCAAAAAGGCTATATGCCGCTGGACTGTCCGGTCTCGCCATCTTAACGAGACGGCGATGTTTCGGAAAGTGGACACGCCGTCGGATCGGTTCTATGATGAACGTGTCAGTCGAAATCTTCCAAACTTGTCATGACCCCTATCAAGAGAGGAGCAAATGGCGTGAGAAAATGGATAATTGCAGGACTTGCCGCCGCGATGCTTTGCAGCTTGTTCACCGTAACAGCAAGCGCGGCGAGCCGACCTCCGTCTTTTGTCAGCGTCGTTATGGACGGACAAAAAATCTGGTTTCCCGATGCACAAGCATTTGTCGATGAAAACAACCGGACGCTCGTGCCGATTCGATTCATCGCGGAACAGATGGGCGCAAACGTAGGCTGGGAGCCCAAAACGATGACCGTACCGATTGAGCGGGACGACCTGCATATTGTGCTTACGATCGGTGATAGCAAGGCGCTCGTCAACGGCAAAGAGGTGGCTTTCGATTCGCAGGCGATCACCAGCGGCGGCCGGACGTTTGTCCCGCTGCGTTTTGTCAGCGAAGCGCTGGGGGCGGAAGTGAATTGGGATAGCCCAACATCGACCGTCTTTATTTCCACACAAGAAGAAGCCAATGAGAAGTATGATGAATGGGGCCGTCTGATTCGCACAACCCATTTGCCGAAGAACGCGAAAGATTACCCGTACATTCTGGCCGATGTGCCGAATGAAGCCTATGAAATGGCCTATCCCTACTCGCATCCTACGGACAGCAAGGTTTCATCGGTATTGTATTCAACCCTACCGGAATTCAATAAGAAAAACGTGGATATATGGATGAGCCGACTGAAAACGTTTGGTGCACTCTGGCTGAACGTAGATTACAAAACGATTGACAATTCTTGGGCGCAGGCGGTATTTGCCACGAAGGTGCAAAGCTCCAATGCGGAATTGAAATACATCCGGCGGTATGTGGATTGGGTTAAAGAAAACAAGATTCAAATTGAAGGATACCTTGATCCCGAGCCTTCCATGATCTATAAAGACGGGTTTGGAAATAATTATGTACGTTCCAAGTTCAGAATCAAATTCAACTCATTCACGGAAAGTAAAAATTTGCTGTACGATGAGCGGTTCCCCAATGACCGCAAATTCGATAAGCAGGTTTGGTACGAAGGTTACGCGGATATTTCTCTTTCCACGAATGTTGGCGGCGATTGGGGCAGTACATTGAAAGTCGATCCGGGAGCCAGTTTATTCCGCAATTATTTCATCAGAAAGGCGGACTCGGAATAGATGAAGAAAAACAAATTCATAAAATCGGCGTTGAGCGTGCTTCTGGCATGCTCTTTTTTATTTTCGGGTTTTCCTTTCGCAGCGAAAGCCGAAACCCCCAAAGTAAGAACGGAGGCAGGAAAAATCAGCTTTGAAATCACAAGTACGGCTGCAACATCGTCCATTAAATACAGAACCGTGGGTTGGACGGTGCGCCGTGACCAATTATGTACGAATACGGCGCCAAAACAGTGCGGCGATCCGAGAAGCGGCCAACACGCTTCTTTTT
>NZ_BOVJ01000183.1 GCF_018403665.1 Paenibacillus cisolokensis | reverse complement strand
AAAAATAAAAAAGTCTCGCAGACGGATAATACATTAAGCCGTCTTGCTTCCATAGGTCAAATAGCGGCGGGAATAGCACACGAAGTTAGAAACCCATTAACAGCCGTGAAGGGATTTCTGCAATTACTAAAAAGGAGGTTTCCCATAGTTATTTAGATCTTGCTAGTTCAGAACTGGATCAGGCAATCTCTACGTTGCAAGATTTATTACAGGTTTCTAAACCTGACTTGGAAGATGAGTCTTATGTTGCCATTAATCTTTGTTCAGAATTAGAGTCTTTGCTCTATCTATTTCAGGATCAAATCTATCGGGTAGAAATTGTAAAAAAATTTCGTAATAGAGATGAGATCATCTATGGAAAAAGAAATCAGTTAAAGAAAGCATTTTTTAATCTCTTGAAAAATGCTTTCGAAGCCATTCCCAATGAAGGGATCATTACAATTGAACATTACCGCGAGGGTGACTTTATTTATGCCATTATTTCTGACACGGGGGTCGGTGTACCTAAAGAAAAGCTTGAACTGTTAGGAACCCCTTTCTTTACAACTAAAGATGAGGGCACGGGAATGGGGTTGACTCAGGTGTTTTCGACCATTTACCAACATGGAGGTACAATTGATGTAAAAAGTAGAGAAGGAACTGGAACTACATTTACTATTCAATTTCAAACTAAGATTACGGAACAGATTGGGGCGGTTGATTTGGATCTGCAATATGTAAAAGGTCAAAGTTTTAAAGAATATTTTTGCTGAACGAGGATCGCTTTAATGAGTTGTTTGCTGCAGAAACTAAAGATACGATTCAATTAATTGAAGACTCCATGTTTAAAATCAATGTGGTTGAAATTTTTAATAAAATGGCAAGACTCTTAGTTGAAGATCGGCAGCACGAACTGATTATGCTCGCTAAGGAACTCGGAAAAATGGCGCACAGAACGATATTCCTTTGATCATAAAACTGGAATTGCTTCAGGGGTTTCGCAAAGTGTATTGGAATTTTTTGCATAACTATCACAAGCATGTAAAACTTGATATGGAGGGTGTTTTTCAACTTGGAATAAAGACCAATTATATGTTGGACCATTATATTTTCCATTATTTTTCGAGTTATATCGAGTACAAGGATGAATTACTTCGTTCCCATCGCGAAACGATCGATGTTTTGTCGGTTCCAATTATTCCATTATCCGCTTCAATGGCGGTGTTGCCCATTGTCGGCACATTGGATACCTATCGGGCTAAAAAAGTTCAGGAACGGACATTAAATCAGATTGCTAGCCTGAAATTACAAAAAATCATAATCGATTTATCAGGTGTTGCGTTTATGGATACGGCTGTGGTGGGACATTTGTTTCGAATTGTAGAAGGGATCGGTTTACTCGGATGTAAAGCGATTATAACAGGCATTCGCCCGGAAATCGCAAACACAATGATCGAATTAGGGATCCCATTTACTGAAAAGGTTGATACCAAAGCAACTTTGCAACAGGCCTTGGAGGAATATAAATAAATTAGATTTGGACAAGAGGGGTTCCCGAGACCGCCGTGCAAGCCGTGCAAGCCGTGCAAGGACTCCCGGGACAACCCCTTGTATCCGCTTTCAATCCCGCTTCAGCCTTTCATCACGATGCCGATTTTGCCGTCGCGCAGTTCGACCGGATAACTTCTGGCGCGGATGCGCCCGCTTACGAGCGACCGGCCGGTCTTGATGTCGAACTCCCAGCCGTGCCACGGGCAGCGGACGATCTCGCCCGCCCGGCCGTACTCGTACGCGTACACGTCGGACGGCATCGTCGTCCCGCATACGATCCCTTCGCACAGCGGCGCGCCCTGATGCGGACAGTAGTTGTACAGGGCGTAAAACAGGCCGCCGATCCGGTAAACGCCGATTTCGCGCCCCTGCACGTTGACGATGACGCGTCCGCCTTCGGGCACGTCCTTCTCTTCCAACACGTAATGTACCGCCATCGTTCCCTCCGTACCGCGCCGTTACAGCCGGTAAAGCTGCCTGGCGTTTTCGTACATCACCTTGCGCCGCGCTTCCGGGCTCATCCGCTTCAGAACGGTCGGCGGGTCGAAATCCCAGTGCGGATAGTCGCTCGAATACAGCAGCATGTTTTCGGCGTCGACCATATTAAGCAGGTCGACCAGATGCTGCGGATTGTCCGGCTCCTCGACCGGCTGGGTCGACAAGTAGCAGTGCTCGCGGATATATTGGCTCGGCAGCTTCTTCAGCCACGGCACCTGGGAGCGCAGCGCCTTGTAGTTTTTGTCCAGCCGCCACATCAGATGCGGCAGCCACGCCATGCCGCCTTCGACGAGCACGACCTTGAGCCGGGGAAACTTCTCGAATACCCCCTCGCATACCATGCTGACGAGATGGGCCATGAACATCTGGGACAGACATGTATGCCATTCGATATACCAGGTCGGGTAGCCGGCCGCCGTCGGCGCCGTCGCGCTGCCCGCCCCTTCCGCGCCGGGGTGGAGGGCGACCGGCAGCCCGTTGCGCTCGGCCGCTTCGTAGATCGGGTGGAACTGGCGCTGGCCGAGCGGCGCCCGCGCCGCGCTGGAGATGATGACCTCGACGATGTCGGGATGCCCGCCGATCCGGTCGATCTCCCGGGCGGCCAGCTGCGGATCCTGCGTGGCGACCGCCATCGCCCCCTTGAACGCCGGATGCTTGCCGAGCCATTCGGCGATCAGATAATCGTTGTATGCCGAGCAGATCGCGGCGGCGAAATCCGGATCGTGAGTCGTCGAAATATTGTAGACGACGCCGGTCAGCACAGCGTACTCGACATTGTACGGCTCGATCAGCTGGCGGATGATCAGATCCGGGTCCGAGCCCGCCTTGCCGCCGCCTGGCGGCAGCGCGTCCCGGCGCATGACGCCGACGGGCGAGTAATACCCGGAGTACGAGTAGCCGACGCCGCTGCGCGCCACCCTGCTCCGCCAAGGCTCGGGCAGGTAGGGGACGAGATCGGCGTCGTTCTGCTCGTTGTGGACGTCGACGTCGATCACTTTGCCAAGGTCTGTCATGGCGGTCAGCTCCTTTGCGGATGAAATGCTTACTTGGAACCGTATGTGCGCTTGTAGGCCGTATTGTACATGTTCAGCAGGTCGTCGGCGCCAAGCTTCTTCGCCTGATCGAGGAAGCGCTGATACGTCTCGTCGTTGATCGGCGTCTTGCCGGTGACGAATTCCGTTATTTGCTGCTCCAAATATTTGTTCAGGTTGTTCAGCCTCGACTTCTCCAGCTCCATCTCTTCCTCGGTCTTGACGATCGCCTTCGGTGCGGGAATAATGTATGGCTCATAGCTGGCGTTGATCGCCTTGCTCTTCTCGTCCAGACCGTTCTCCCAGGCGGCGCGGGCTTTGGCGTTGTTGAGCGAAATATGGTCGTACCAGACGCCGTAGTCGCGGCGCAGCGGCACATACGGGCTGCTGCCGAATTCCTTCATGAACACCGGCTTGCCGTCCTCGATCGTGTACGTCTTGCCGAGAATGCCGAGGGACAAATAATCGGACCCTTCGTCGCCGACCAGGTAGTCCAGGAATTTCACCGCCGCTTCCTTATCCTTGACCTTGGCCGATATGGCCCGGCCGACGCCGCCGACGAGCGGCCGCGAATACTGGTAGTTGCGGATGCCTTCGGCGGCAAACTGCGGGATCGCGTCGAGCTCGAAATTCTCGTTCCCGCTGGCCGTGCGGCCTTTCTCGGTCAGCGGCGCGATATCCGCCTTCCAGAAATAGGAGAGGAACGACTTGCCGGACAGTATCCGCTCTTCCCATTGCGCGCCCGTCAGCAGCGAATACTCGGGGTCGAGCAGCTTTTCCGCGTACAGCCTGTTCAAATATTCGAGCGCCTCCCGGTATCCGTCACGGTACGGGGCGAACGCGTACTCGTCGGTCTCCGGGTCCAGATTGAAGAAGCCCTGGATGCCGGTGAACGCCCGCCCGAACACGGTATACAATCCCGTATCGCCGATCGGCGAATTGGCGGTGAGCGGGTACGAATCCGGAAATTTCTCCTTTAACGTCTTGAGCATTTGATAGAATTCGTCCAGCGTCGCAGGCGGCTTGATGCCGGCTTCCTCCAGTACGTCCTTGCGGGCCATCCAGACGAAGTTGAACCCTTTGCCCTCGGGATCGCCCTCGAGAACCGGAACGGTGTAGATGCCGCCGTCCGGTCCGGTGGCGACCGCCTTCGCTTCCGGATAGCTGTCGTAGAACGCCTTCAAGTTGGGGGCGATGTCGAGGTATTCCCCCAGATTCAGAAACACGTTCTCCGGCCCGTGCTCCCGTCCTTCCTGTGTACTCACCTGAATGAAATCGGTGACCGAGTTCGTCGCGATCATAATTTGTTTCTTCTCTTCGATTCCTTCCTGGCCGACGACCTGAAAATCGATTTTGACGCCCGTTTTCGCTTCGATCTCCTTGAAAATTTCCCAATCGTCGCGCACCTTGCCTTCGGTCCGGTCGTAGACGAGCCAGGAAAAGGTGACCGGTTTTCCGCCTTCCGTTCCGCCTTCCGCTCCTTCCTCCGCCGTGCCTTTGTTGTCCTTGCCGCCGCTGCAGCCCGCCGCCAGTCCGGCGATCAGAAGCAGAGAGAACATGAGCGCCATCTTTTTCGTCTTCACCTTCCAACCTCCCCGTGATTGAATCTATCGGCTAATCAAGCGGATTCCCGGGGAATCCGCCGTTACCCCTTGATCCCGCCGATCATGCTGCCCTGAATGAAATATTTCTGAACGAACGGGTAGACGCACAAAATCGGCAGCGTCGCAATGATGATCATGGCGTATTTCATCGTCTCCATGTAGCTCGTATCGCCCTCGCCCTGAATATTGGAGCCCGCGATCAGAATGTTGCGCAGCATCAGCTGCAGCGGATACATGCTCCGGTCGTTAAGGTAGATGAGCGCGTCGAAAAAGGCGTTCCACTGATTGACGGCCGTATACAAGCCGATCGTCACGAGCACCGGCAGCGACAATGGCAGCACGATCCGGATCAGCACCTGAAGCGTGCCGCAGCCGTCGATCGTGGCGGCATCCTCCAGCTCCTCCGGCAGCGCTTCGAAAAACGTGCGCATAATGAACAGATGCCAGGTGCTGATGAGCGAGGGGAGGACGATGGCCCAGATCGTGTCGAGCAGCCCGAGCCGCTGCACGACGAGAAACGTCGGAATCATGCCGCCGCTGAACAGCATCGTGAAAGCGGCCATCAGCAGCACGTACCTTCGTCCCGGCAGCCATTTTTCGCCAGCGGATAGGCCATGGCCGCCGTCGCCATCAGCGTCAGCGCGGTATGAACGGTCGTATACCGGATCGTGTTCCAGTAGCTGATCCACAGGTCCGGATTAAACACAAGCCGTTCGTAAGCGGCAAGCGACAGCGATTTGGGCCACAGCAGCACCTGGCCGCTGACGACTTTCGCGTTGTCGCTGATCGAGGCCGACAGGACGAAGACCATCGGATACAGCATCGCGGCGGCAAGCATGACCATCAGAACCGCGTTGCACGCGTCGAACAGTCTGGAACCCCAGCTTTCCTTTATTTTCATCCGGTTCCCTCCCGCGTCACCACAAGCTGGTCTCGGAATATTTTCGGGCGAGCCGATTGGCGATGACGACCAGCACGAATCCGATCACCGACTGAAACAGGCCGACCGCCGTGGCGAAGCTGAAGTCGGCGTCCAGAATGCCTCTCCGGTAGACGAAGGTGTTGATGACGTCCGACGTTTCGTAGTTCATCGGGTTGTACAGCAGCAGTATTTTCTGGAATCCGACTTCCATGAACTGCCCCAGATTGAGGACGAACAGGATGATCATGACCGGAATCATGCCGACGAACGTGACGTGCCGCATTTGCTGAAAGCGGTTGGCGCCGTCCATTTTGGCCGCCTCGTACAAGGTCGGGTCGACGCCGGCGATAGCCGCCAAATAGAGGATGGTGCCCCAGCCGACCTTCTGCCATATTTCCGAACCGATATAGATCGTCCGGAACCACTCCGGCATGCCGAGAAACATGACCGGCTCCATCCCGAACAGCTTGACGAGAATGAAATTGACGATGCCGGTCGTCGGCGACAGAAACATGACGATAATGCCCGCGATGACGACCGTCGACAGGAAATGCGGCATATAGCTGACGCTCTGCACGAATCGCTTGAACGCCTTGTTCCGGATTTCATGGAACAGCAGGGCGAGCGCGATCGGCGCCGGAAAATGAAACAGCAGATCGTAAACGTTCAGCATGACCGTGTTGCGGATCAGCTTCCAGGAATCCGGCGTATAGTGGAAAAACTCGATAAAATGCTTGATGCCGACGAATTTGCTGCCGAAGATGCCCCGTCCGACCGAAAAATCCTGGAACGCGATGATGATGCCGTACATGGGCACATATTTGAAGACGATATAATACAGAATGCCGGGCAGCATGAGCAAATAGAAAACGCGGTACTTCCGGAGCGTCCGCACTGCCTGCCATGCGCCGGATGATCGCCGTCTCCGGTTCTCCACGCCCGCACCTCCTTATGGCTTAACGATAAGAATCCGGAAAGCCGCCGTAAAGCGCGCATATTTTGTTGAAGGCGCAGCATTTGCCCCGGGCGAATGCCGCGACCCGATTCGGGACGCCGCGCAAAAGCCGCGCAAAAAAAGAGACGCGCGCAAAAACGGTCATGCGCGGTAAGCGCTCCGGTACTGCGCGGGTGTAATGCCTTCGTACCGGCGGAAAACGCGGATGAAGGAGCTGCGCCCCCAATAGCCGACGCGCTCGGCGATCTCGTCGATTTTCATATCCGTATCGAGCAGCAGCCGCTTCGCCTCGGAGAGCCTCACCCTGGCGATGTACTCCACATATTTCTCGCCGACCTCTTCTTTGAATACGCGGCTGAAGTGGCCGACCGACATGCCCATCTGCTCCGCGTAACGTTCGATCGACAACTCCTCGCCGTAGTGGTTCCGGATGTGCGCCAATATATCGGCGAGCTGAACGCTTCTGGCGTCCGGCTCTTCCTTGCGGAACAGCATGGCGTGAATGTCCCGGAAGCATTGCCGGATTTCGTCCCAGGTCGCGCAGCGTTCGAGCCTGTCGAACATGGCGGCGTACACGGAAATGCCGAAATCGCCGCGATCGGCGCCGGCGGCGCGAATCCAGGTGTTCAACACGTCGGAGCAGAGACATTTGACCTGAAACGCGTTGGCGTTCCGCCGCATTCCCGCATCCAGCAATTCGCCTACGGACTGCAGCAGGCCGTCGAAGTCCCGCTGTTTGACCCGATTGAAGATCAGATTGACCTCATGGACGGACAGGAAGCTGTCCCACGGCACATCGACGTCCGGCGCCTGCTCCTCGCTGCATATTTCCACTTCCGGATGAAGCCCCTTGTACCGGAGCATCGTCCGGGCATGGAGGTACGACTTGTGCAGTTCTTCGATCGCATGCGCCGTTTTGCCGATGCCGATGGCCGCTTTGTAATAAGGCTGCGGCAGGATGGACTGAATCAGAACGGCGGCTTCCTTCGGACCGAACGGCCCCGGTCCGTCATGATGGACGACGCAGGCGAGCAAGCCGGGCTCCGTCTGGCACAGCCAGACGCTGACGGGGAGCAGCTTGCGGATCTTCTCTTTCAGCTCGGCCATCAGAAACGTTCTGGACGTCTCGGGAAGCCGCTCCTGCATATGCGAGCGGTATTGGAGTTCGATGCAGAGCACGGTTCGCTGCGCTTCGGGCTCGTACGGAAAGTCGATCTCCTTGGCGTAACAGGCGATCGACAGGCGATCGCGGTATCCGCCGAGCAGAAGCTGGGTAATAAAGTGCTCCTTCACGATCGGAACCATGCCGCTGACAAGCTGCGCCAGCTCTTTGTTTTCGGAAATGATCAGGCTGGAAAACCGCTTGATGACATCGAAGTCGTTGCGTTCCCGCGTCTTCGGCTCGTCGGCCCGGCGATGCGATTGCAGTCCGGTGCGGATTTCCCGGATCGGCGAATACAGCTTGCGGCTTAAATAATAGGAAACGAAGCTTCCGAGAATGAACACGAATCCGAGAAACACGGCGCTGATCGTGCGGATGAGACGGGCAGGCTTCAGCAGCGTCTGCAGATCGATCAGGCTGACATAGTACCAGTCGTCGTGAAAGCGGGACTTCATGAACGTCAACGCCTGTCCGTTTCCGCTTCTGACCAGCGTACCTTCCGCATTCGAGCGGATCGTCTCCGGCCAGGCGGAGGCGGCGAGCGCGGCGTTTCCCGCCTGGCTGACGATCCGGCCCGACCGGTCGACGATCGCCGTTCCCGTCACCCAGTTTTCGCGGATGCGGATCAGCTCGCGAAGCCTGTCCCGGTCGATGTTGACGGCGAGATAGGCGTCGGGGACGGACGTATTGAACGGATAGCTCATCAAGGCGGAAATATGGGAACGGGAAGACAGGACGTTGTCGGAGAACAACGGCTTCTGATGGACGGTATGCGGCTTGGTGAACACCATCATTTTTTGCCGGTGAAATGCGAGAAGAACGCCGGCTGGTCGGCCCGGTCCAGCGGATAGTAGTGGGCGAAATACATCTTTTTGCCGGTATGGGTCCGGTAGTCGACGACCAGATCCCGATCGGCGGCGTACAGAAAAGCGCTGGAAACGAGTTCGCCGGACTCCAATTTGCCGAGCTGTTCCATCAGGGCGTGAAGAAGCTCGGTGTGATGCGGATTTTCCGGCGCGCCGTCGGCTGCGGCGAGCAGGCTTGCCAGATTGGCGGCGCCAAGCGTATGAATCATGCCCGTCATGAGCGAGGAAAACAGGGCGTCGGTTCGATCGGAAAAATTCCGCATCGTGCTGTTGCTCAGTTTGGCCGCGTCGTTTTCGATGATGCGCACGACGAACGAGTAGGTGAAGACGCTGGCCGCCACGACAGGCGTGAGGATGAGGAGGAAATAGCTGGCGAAAAACGCCAGAAGAGGGCGATATTCATCGTACCGGATTTGAATAGGCGCATATCGTTCCGAAGTCCCCCTTAGCCGGTCTCTTTTTTTGTCATTGTATGTTGACAGGCCGGACAATAGGACGGGGATTCGCTTGGCAGAAGCTGCGGCGGCGCGCAGGCGATAATTTTTTTATTTCCGGCGATAAAAAAGGATTTTCATGCCGCAGCGAGAATTACAATTTGTCGAAGCAGGAGATTGACCTTGCGATGAAGGAGTGGGATGGCGAATGAAGGATAACGTAAAAGTCGGCATGATCGGACTCGGTCACCGCGGCATGGGACTGCTGGAACATATCATTCTGCCAATGGACGATGTGGAAGTTGTAGCCGTATGCGACCTGTATGAAGACAGAATCCGGGAAGCCGCCGACAAGGTCGGGCAAGCGCAGGGGAAGCGTCCGCTCGAAACGAAGCGGTACGAAGACGTGCTGGCGCTCGAATCGGTCGATGCCGTCGTGATCGGCGCGTCGTGGGAGGCGCATATCGAGATTGCCGTCGCGGCGATGGAAGCGGGCAAATACGCGGCTTGCGAAGTGGGAGGCGCCGCCTCCGTGCAGGAATGCTGGAAGCTGGTCGAAACGTACGAACGGACCCGGGTGCCGTGCATGATTATGGAAAACTGCTGCTACGGCCGCGACGAGCTGATGGTGCTGAACATGGTCAAACAAGGCGTTTTCGGCGAGATCGTGCATTGCGCGGGCGGATACCACCACGATTTGCGGCACGAAATCGCTTACGGCAACGAAAACCGGCATTACCGTCTGCGGCATTATACGAACCGCAATGGCGAAAATTATCCGACCCACGAGCTCGGGCCGATCGCCACGATTCTCGGCATCAACCGCGGCAACCGGATGGTGTCGCTCGTCTCGATGGCCTCCAAGTCGAAAGGGCTCCAAGCGTATGTGAAGCGCGAGAAAGGCGCGGACAGCGCGCTGGCCGCAACCGATTTCATGCAGGGCGACATCGTGACGACGATTATCAAATGCGCGCGCGGCGAAACGATCGTGCTGACGCTCGACACGACGCTGCCGAGATATTATTCGAGGGGCTTTACGGTCAGAGGAACGAAAGGGATGTACGTGGAGGAAAACCAGTCGATCTTCATCGACGGGCAGCACGACGAGGCGCATAACGATTGGAAAGACCATTGGGGCAACGCGGAAAGCTTCAGGGAGCGGTACGAGCATCCTATATGGAAGCGTTTTACCGAAGAGGGGGTGAAGGGCGGACACGGCGGCATGGACTGGCTCGTTTTCGAGGACTTCTTCAAGAGCGTCCGGAACGGGACCGAAACGCCGCTCGACGTGTACGACATGGCGGCGTGGATGTGCATTACCGCGCTGTCCGAGGAGTCGATCGCCCTGGGCGGCCATCCGGTGGCGATTCCCGATTTTACGAACGGCAAATGGATGAGCCGGGAGCCGTTCCGGTTTTAGGAATGGCCGCCCGCCGGGGCGGGCAAGAGGTCCGGCCTCTTCGAATAAGCGGTTGAAAACCGTCTGAAGACGCGGCGCCGGCGCGCGTCTTCCATTCGCATTAATGAAACGTAAAGCGGTCAGTCCGGTCAATTCAATAAACTTGTGTTGCACATCCTGAACTTCCTGCGACCGGGATTCAAGGATTTCCCGATTCTTCTTCGCTTCCGCCATCCCTTGATCCCATGTTGCGTAAACCTTTTTTTCTTTGGCAAGCTGGAGCAACAATTGTTCCGTGATCAATTCTTTCAGAAGCTCCTCATCGGAAGCGTCGACATTGTCGATCTTCCTGTAGGACTTGTAGTTGGCCAGGTCGACGTTTGTAATCGCCGTTTCTCCGACGAGAACCAGAACTTTTTGCTCGAGGGCCAGGTTGGCCTTCCGTTCTTCTTTTATTTCGTTAGTCGTTGAGGCGAGCGGCGCAATGGCGAAAGTGGACAAAACCCCCGCAGTCAAAGCGCCGGCGATTGCGACGGATGCGATCGTCATGCGCTTTTTCCATTTCATTTTCACCCCTCCTCGTACATGTTCAGGAAACCGGCAAAGGTTCGGTAACCGTTACGGCTCTCATTTCTTCCGTATTATTGCCGCTTATGCCCCAGCTTTCAAAAACGACATAGAGCGGGCGGTCGGGCGCGTGTTCCGCGGGGACGGTAAATCCGATCTTCACCGATTCGTTCGCACGGATCAGCGATGCTTCCGACCGCCGCCGTGTTTCGCTTCAAATCGCAAGTCCTCCTCTACCGACATTCTCGCTGTTCCGAATCGAAAAGCGAGGCATGTCGAGCAGCTATTTTCCTCTCTTCCCTGATCTTAACTCGTCATCAACCGATTTTTTCTTTCCGGTTGTGCCGAGCCTGTGACGATGCAACTTTCGCCCACGGACCGGCGTCCATAGTAGAAATGATGATTTACCACTTTATGGGAGGCTGCGGAAAAATGCGAAAGATGAAGCGGATGGTCGTATTATGGCTCGGAAGTTTGCTGCTGACAGGCTCCGTTGCCTATTCGGCGGGCAAAATATCGCTGTACGTCAACGGGACGGCGGTCAAGGAGGCGGCGGCCTACGTGCAGAACGGACAGGTTTACGTGCCGGTCAGACTGGTGTCCGAAGCGCTGGGCGCGGACGTATCGTGGAACGCCGGCCGCAAGGAAGTGCGCATTGATGGTGTTGCGGGCGGGGTCTGGAACGACGGCACATTCCCTTCCTTGCCGTCGAATCTGGACGCGGTCAATGTCGTGAACCGCTATATGGCGGCGCTGCAAGGGGCATATTCAGGCTTTTACGACGCGGATGAAGATTTCAAAGCGTTGCTGTCCAGGCAGGCTTTGAAAGAAGACAGCCGGGTTTGGCATCCGATCTCCGGTCTGGTCGGTTCTTCCGCAAGAGCCATCGTCAGGTACGAGATCGTCGACGGCAGACTTGCGGGCGAGGATGCGGACGGGCGGCCGATCTATGAAATCGCCGTGCGGTATTCGGTCCACGATCCGGTCGACGACGCGAAATACCAGCTGCTGACCAAAGCGTATACCGTCATCATGGAGCGGACCGACGGTAAAGGGCTGGCGTACCGGATCGACCGGGAACGGCTTCTGTCGCGGAAGCAATTGAAAGAGGAG
The DNA here is from genome assembly GCF_018403665.1 of Paenibacillus cisolokensis. Taxonomy (GTDB): domain Bacteria; phylum Bacillota; class Bacilli; order Paenibacillales; family Paenibacillaceae; genus Paenibacillus_AH; species Paenibacillus_AH cisolokensis. Next base: position 6,479 of record NZ_BOVJ01000183.1, on the reverse strand, counting down.
CCAAAACCGTTCTTTTTTCGATCAAAATGAATAAAATGCAAAATGATTAAAATGCAAAATTTCTCTTTCCCGGAAGAAGTGGAAGGTGTATGATAAAGGCTGGAAAAAGCATGTCAAATATCGAAAATCGAAAGAGTTGATGACGATACTTCCGAATGAGATCGTATCCTTGCTCAAGCAGTATGAAGCGGCGGAGGAGGATATCGTTTGCTGGACGGTTTGCGACCGGATGCTGGACGGCGGCTTTGCGGACACGTATCTGGTTTTGCTCCGGGAGCATCTGTTCATCTTCTCCGGCAGCCGGGAGCCGTCAAGCGAGAAGACATTCAAAGGCTACGCCGTGCTGCGCAAATCCGCGAATCGGCCGTCTCCGGCCAAGCCTGCCGCATGGGAAGTCGAGCGCATCGGAATCGATCGGATTGAATCCGTTTCCATCGTCAATCTGGTCGCTTCCGGCATGGTCGTCATGAAGGATTCGGCATCGGAGGAACGAATTGCGGGGGCGTTCACCAACGGGCACATGAAGCAAGCCGCGAAGCTGGCGGCGGCATTCGAGAAGCTGAAGAAAATGAAGAGATCGATATCCGGGAGCTGGACGGCGATCATAGCGGCGCAACCTGTCCGAAATGCCGGATGATCTATCCCGAGGAAGGCCGTCAAGTGTGCCCGAGGTGCATGAAGAAGCACGCCATTTTTATCCGGCTGCTGTCGCTCGCCGGAAAATACAAGCTGTCCTTGTTTTTTATTGTTCTTTTCATGCTGCTGAACTCGGCGACAGGGCTGGTCATCCCTTATTTTCAGGGAACGGTGCTGTTCGACCAGGCGCTGGCCGGAACCGGGACGTTCGCGGGCAAGATCGGCCTTGTCATTCTGGTCATCATCGCGTTCCGGACGCTCTCGCTGCTGTTCGGCGTTATGTTCGGCATCATGATCGCGAAGCTGGCGGCGAATGTCGCCTTCGATTTGAAATCGTCCGTTTTTACCGCGATGCAGCGGCTTTCGCTCGATTTCTTCATGCGAAAGCAGACCGGCCACCTGATGACCCGGGTGAACAACGACGCGCACGAGCTGCAATATTTTTTCGTCGACGGAATGTCCTACTTCATTGTCAACGCGATGAATATTATCGGCATTGCCGCCGTGCTGTTATGGATGGACTGGCGGCTGACGCTCATTTGCCTCATTCCGATGCCGCTCGTTTTCTGGCTCGTCCGGAAAGCGTTTCCGAAATTGTGGCGGCTGTCCTGGCGCAGACACCGGCGAGTGAGCGCGCTCAATTCGATCATCAGCGATACGATCCGCGGCTCGCGGGTCGTCAAAGCTTTCGGCAAGGAGCAGATGGAGATCGGCCGGTTCCAGCGGGCCAACGACGCGTTCTCCGGCGCGGAACAAAATTTCAACAAAATGAGCGGGACGGTCTTTCCCGTTCTGAATCTGCTTACCCAGACGGGCGGAATTCTGATCTGGGCGTTCGGCGGCTGGAAGGTGATGCAGGGCCAGATGTCGTTCGGTGCCGTTCTGACGTTCGTCAATTATATGTACATGCTGTACGGGCCGATCCAGTTTATGAACAACATCGTCGGCTGGTGGTCGTACTGCATGGCGGCGGCGCAGCGCATCTTCGAAATCCAGGACGCCGTGCCCGACGTCGCGGAACGGCCCGATGCGGTCCGTCTGCCGGATATGAAAGGCGATATCGAGGTGAACAACGTCACGTTCGGATACGAGCCGAACAAGGCGATTTTGAAAAATGTGTCCCTGCGCGCAAAGCCAGGTCAGATGATCGGCGTCGTCGGCCATTCGGGAGCGGGAAAATCGACGCTCGTCAACCTGATCTCCCGCCTGTACGACGTGACGGAAGGCGAAATCCGCATCGACGGCGTCAATGTCAAAGACATCTCGATGGCCTCCTTGCGCAGCCATATCGGCATCGTCTCCCAGGACGTCTATGTGTTCTCGGGCACCATCGCGGAGAATATCGCGTACGCGAACCCCGACTGCACGACGGAAGATATTATCCATGCCGCCAAAATCGCCAACGCGCACGATTTCATCGAGAAGCTGCCGGACGGCTACGATACACTGGTCGGCTCGGGCGGCTACAACCTGTCCGGCGGGGAGAAGCAGCGGCTGTCGATCGCGCGGGCCGTGCTGCACAATCCGAAGGTGCTTATTCTGGACGAGGCGACCGCTTCGCTCGATACGGAGACGGAGCTGCAAATCCAGGAGGCGCTCGATTCGCTCGTCAAGGGCCGGACGACGATCGCGATCGCGCACCGGCTGTCCACGCTCCGCAATGCCGATTATTTGGTCGTCATGGATCGCGGCAAGGTCGTCGAAGCCGGCACCCACGACGAGCTGATGGAGAGGAAAGGCGCCTACCACGATCTTGTCCGGAAGCATGACGAAGCGCTCAAGATGAAGGAGGGGGTGATCGCGTGACGCAAGACGGAAACGTTGGAAAGACGGAACTCGCCGACGCGGCCAGAATCCGGTACTTGACGAAGGAGAATGCGGAATTTGCCGAGACGCCGGGCCATCTGCTCGCTGTCAAAACGGACGGCGAGGAGCACTCGCCGGTGTATGTGCATTGCTCCTTTCCGCATACGAACCGGCGGGTCTATCTGTCGATCCGGACGGCGGACAACAAGGAGATCGGCATGATCCGCAATTTGGACGACTTTCCGCCGGAAACGGCCGCCCTGCTCGAGCGGCAGATGGCCATCCGTTATTTTACGCCGGAAATTACGAAGGTCGTCGCCGTGAAGGAGGAGTTCGGCTATTCGTACTGGGAAGCGGAAACGACGGCCGGGCTTTGCCGGTTTACGGTGCGAAACGGCGGCGGCAACGTCAAGTTTGCGGCGGAGAACCGGCTGCTGATCACCGATGTCGACGGCAACCGGTTCGTCATTCCCCGGCTGGATCAGCTGAGCGAGAAGGAATACCGGATGGTCGAAATGCGCTTGTAACCGACAAGCAACGGAGGTTTCCATGAACCTGAATTTTTCGCTCCCGGAACGGGATTTGGCAGCGGCGAAGCGAGCGGTAGGAGCGGATATCGCCTACAGCGTGCCCGCCGATCTGTCGCTTGAAGGCCGACGGGTGAACGGCTATCTGGTGATCGGCCGCGACAAGTGGGCGTATGTGGAGAACGGCGAGACGCGGGACAGCGGCCTCATCGCGGACGCCTGCGATTACAAAATCGTGCCGTTCGTCGGCAATGCGGTGCTCGAAGCGTCGGAAAGCGGAACGAAGCGCATTATCGTCCGGGTGACGATGCAGCATGCGGCAAGGTACGGCTACATCGCGCAAATTTTGAACGATATGGCCGCAAAGCGAAAAATCCGCATCTACAACAACGAGGCGGAGCCCGTCTGCGTTCAATGCGGCGGCCCGCTCGTGCCGGGTACCCGGTTTGTCCGCGCTGCATGAACAAGGCGGCCGCTTTCAAAAGGCTGTTTCTCGTATCAAAGGGACATTGGCGGAAGCTCGCGCTCGGACTGGGCGTACTGATCGTCTCTTCCGCCCTCGCGATGGCCGGCCCGTACTTTCAGAAGCTGATCGTCAACTCCGCACTGCAGCCGCCGGAAGGGCAGAGCGCGAGCGTCCGGATGTTCTTCCTTGCCTTGACCGGGATGCTGCTTGTGCTGGCATGCGGCGAGCTGCTCGGCATCGCGAGAAGCCGGATTATGGCGAGCGTCAGCTCGGGCATCGCGGCCGACCTGCGCAAGACGGTGTTCGATAAGATTCAAAACTTGTCGCTCGGTTTTTTGACGTCGCAGCGGGCCGGGGACATTATGAACCGGGTGACGGCCGATACGGACCGCATCCGTCATCTGATTCAGGAAATGTGCACGACGGCCATTTTTCAGCTGATCATTCTCGTCGCGTCCGCGTACCTGCTCTTTTCCGCCGATTGGCGGCTTGCGTTCGTCGTGTTGCTGCCGGCTCCGTTCGTTGCCTATTTGCACTATTATATTTGGAGATACGTGCTCCGAAAGCTGTTTCACAAGCAATGGCGCATTTCCGATAAAGCGAATTCCTTCCTGCACGATGTGCTGAGCGGGATCCGGGTCGTCAAGGCGTTCGGCAAGGAAGAGCGGGAAATCCGGCGGTTCAGGGCGTACAACAGCGAATTCGCCGCCGCTGCGATCAAGAGCGAGAAGCTGTTCAGCATCCTGTCGCCGATTTCGAACTACTTGATCCAGCTCGGACAATATCTTGTCCTGATGATCGGCTGCTATATGATTATCGGCCGGGAGATGAACGTCGGGGAACTGATCCAGTTCAGCGCGTACGCGTCGATGATATTCGGTCCGATCGCCTGGCTGATGTTTATGCCGCGTTGGGTGGCGAACGCCGTCATCTCCATCCACCGGGTGTTCTCGGTTATCGACGAGCAGCCGGAAGTGCTCGATTCCGAGCATGCCGTGGAGCATAAGATCCGGGGCGCCATTACGTTTCGCAATGTCGTCTTCGGCTACAAATCGTACGAACCGGTGCTGAAGGATATCGATATTGAAATCAAGCCGGGGGAAATGATCGGACTCGTCGGCCATTCCGGGGCGGGGAAGTCGACGCTGATCAATCTCGTGACCCGTTTCTACGACGTGAACGAGGGCGCCATACTGATCGACGGGGTCGACATCCGGTCCATCCGGCAGGAAGACTTGCGTTCGCAGATCGGGGTCGTGCTGCAGGAGACGTTTCTGTTCAGCGGAACGATCGCGGAGAACATCCGGTATTCGAAGCCGGACGCCACGCTGGAGGACATTATCCGGGCGGCCAAAATCGCGAACGCGCATGATTTCATTATCCAGCTTCCGGACGGTTACGATACGCGTCTCGAGGAGAACGGCAACAATCTGTCCGGCGGCGAGCGCCAGCGGCTCGCGATCGCGAGGGCGGTGCTGAACGATCCGCGCATTCTTATTCTGGACGAAGCGACCGCATCCCTCGATATCGATACCGAGACGGCCATTCAGGAAGCGCTCAAGCGGGTGACGCAGAACCGCACGACGATCGCCATTGCGCACCGGCTCACGACATTGCGCAATGCCGACAGGCTGCTCGTGCTGGATAAGGGGCGGGTAGCCGAAGTCGGCACCCATAATGAGCTGATGGAGAAACGGGGCATTTATTACAAGCTCGTGACCGCCCAGCGCGGCATGGCCAAGAAGAGCGGCCAGCCGGCGGCTGTGTGAGAGAAGCACGCAGCGAAGGCGGGCTGTCCGTATCGGACGAGATGGCGGGAAGAAATGAAGCCTGGTTTCAATGAGAAGATTGTCAAAGGGCGGCTCCCTGTCTTCATAGACAAGGGAGCCGCCCGGCTTATGCGGATATTATTCGATCGGGATGTTGGCGCTGCGGAACGCTTCGACCTTCGCCGTCAGCTTGTAGTTTTCGTCCTTGAGCAGTTTCATGAACTTCTGCAACAAAGTCAAGTATTCGCTTGACGACGGCTTGTTATACTGCAGGACGAGCGTATAGCCTTTTTTGGCGTTCGGCATGATTGTCTTGGTGTTGTAGTCGAACAGCGGCGTATTGCTGAGTCCATAGAACGTAAACAGTTTGTAGCGGTCGAACAGCGTCTTCACCTGGGCTGCCCGGTTGGAATACGGATATTTCGCGACGAACTGTTCCATGGACAATGTCCGGTTGACAAGCTCCTGATAGCCGATCGTCAGCGCCGCATCCTTGGCGACGGCTTTTTCCGATTCCACGGCCATAATATCGAAGTAAGCCTTAATGTCGGGATTAACATACGCGCCGTATTTCCGGAACTTCGTATAGTCGACGATCGGGAAGAACATCCCTTCGGCCGTTTCCAGCTTGTAGCCGCTTGCGTCCGCCTCTTTCAGCAGCGCGATCAGCTTCCGGTCTTTTGTCCGCTTGATCACGTCAGCAAAATCGTCGCCGAAACGGTACACTTTGAAGATCGCGGTTTGAACGGATGTGGAGTTAAAACGCGCTTCCATAGCCGGCAGCGCCTTTTTGACGGCGTTCTCGAGATGGAGCGTCATCAGCGTCGCCTGGCGTTTGGATACGTCGCCGATATGCTTGTTCAAGAAAGCGAACGCTTGCGGCAGTTGGCCCCGCTTCTTCAGCAGCGCATTGTACTGATCGACGATTTTGTCGGCTGCGGTGCTGCTTGCCGCGGCGGCCTGCGCTGCGGCGGAAGCATGGACCGCAGCGCTTCCGGCCGCGGCGGCCGAAAGCCCATCCGCCCGGACGGCCGAAACCGTATAGACCGTTCCGGCGGTCAGCGTCAAAGCGGCGAGCGACGCAGCCGTCCAAATCCTCATTTTTTCGAACCGTTATGTTTCATTATCAATCTCCTCCTGTCAACCGGGCGGTTTCGTCCGCCCCTTTCATGAACCGATCTTACCCCCCGCATGTTTCGCAACCATATCGAAATGTTTCCAACTTGCAAACTTTTAAAAAAATTTCCCGTCAATCATATCTAATGGAGTTTTTTT
>NZ_BOVJ01000182.1 GCF_018403665.1 Paenibacillus cisolokensis | reverse complement strand
GCGAGTGGATCCCCTCCGCTATCGTCACCAAACACTCGGGCTTGCGCCCTGAAAACTGAATGCGAATGTCTGCGTCCAACCCTTTGCCTTGCTTCTTAGGATAAGCCCTCGACCGATTAGTATTCGTCAGCTCCACGCATTGCTGCGCTTCCACCTCGAACCTATCCACCTGGTCGTCTTCCAGGGGTCTTACTGACTGGGAAATCTCATCTTGAGGGGGGCTTCGCGCTTAGATGCTTTCAGCGCTTATCCCTTCCGTACATAGCTACCCAGCTGTGCTCCTGGCGGAACAACTGGTACACCAGCGGTACGTCCATCCCGGTCCTCTCGTACTAAGGACAGCTCCTCTCAAATTTCCTGCGCCCGCGACAGATAGGGACCGAACTGTCTCACGACGTTCTGAACCCAGCTCGCGTACCGCTTTAATGGGCGAACAGCCCAACCCTTGGGACCTACTTCAGCCCCAGGATGCGATGAGCCGACATCGAGGTGCCAAACCTCCCCGTCGATGTGGACTCTTGGGGGAGATAAGCCTGTTATCCCCAGGGTAGCTTTTATCCGTTGAGCGATGGCCCTTCCATTCGGTACCACCGGATCACTAAGCCCGACTTTCGTCCCTGCTCGACTTGTCGGTCTCGCAGTCAAGCTCCCTTCTGCCTTTGCACTCTTCGAATGATTTCCAACCATTCTGAGGGAACCTTGGGACGCCTCCGTTACGCTTTGGGAGGCGACCGCCCCAGTCAAACTGCCCGCCTGACACGGTCCCTCCGCCCGATTCAGGGCGGCAGGTTAGAACTCCGATACGATCAGGGTGGTATCCCAACGTCGCCTCCACCGAAGCTGGCGCCCCGGCTTCTCAGGCTCCCACCTATCCTGTACAGATCGTACCAAAGTCCAATATCAAGCTGCAGTAAAGCTCCATGGGGTCTTTCCGTCTTGTCGCGGGTAACCTGCATCTTCACAGGTATTAAAATTTCACCGGATCTCTCGTTGAGACAGCGCCCAAGTCGTTACGCCATTCGTGCGGGTCAGAATTTACCTGACAAGGAATTTCGCTACCTTAGGACCGTTATAGTTACGGCCGCCGTTTACTGGGGCTTCGGTTCACAGCTTCGGGCCGAAACCCTAACCGCTCCCCTTAACCTTCCAGCACCGGGCAGGCGTCAGCCCGTATACTTCGCCTTGCGGCTTCGCACAGACCTGTGTTTTTGCTAAACAGTCGCTTGGGCCTTTTCACTGCGGCCCCCTCGGGCTATTCACCCTACCGGGGCACCCCTTCTCCCGAAGTTACGGGGTCATGTTGCCGAGTTCCTTAACGAGAGTTCTTCCGCGCGCCTTAGCATCCTCTGCTCGCCTACCTGTGTCGGTTTGCGGTACGGGCACCTTCGCCTGGCTAGAGGCTTTTCTTGGCAGCCGGAGCCCATGACCTTCGGTACTTCAATGTTCCCTCCCCATCACAGCCCAGCCTTTCGATCAGCGGATTTGCCTGCTGATCAGCCTCACTGCTTGGACGGACTATTCCATCAGTCCGCGTCACTGCCCTTCTGCGTCACCCCATCGCTCATCACGGCTTACGGTGGTACAGGAATTTCAACCTGTTGTCCTTCGACTACGCCTTTCGGCCTCGCCTTAGGTCCCGACTTACCCTGAGCGGACGAACCTTCCTCAGGAACCCTTAGGCTTTCGGCGGATGGGATTCTCACCCATCTTTTCGTTACTCATACCGGCATTCTCACTTGCATGCGGTCCACCAGTCCTTCCGGTCTGACTTCTACCCCCATGCAACGCTCCCCTACCACTGTACATCGCTGTACAATCCATAGCTTCGGTGGTGTGTTTAGCCCCGTTACATTTTCGGCGCAGAGTCACTCGACCAGTGAGCTATTACGCACTCTTTAAATGGTGGCTGCTTCTAAGCCAACATCCTGGTTGTCTTTGCAACTCCACATCCTTTCCCACTTAACACACACTTGGGGACCTTAGCTGATGATCTGGGCTGTTTCCCTCTTGACCGCGGATCTTAGCACTCGCGGTCTGACTCCCGGGCAGCGCGTCCTTGGCATTCGGAGTTTGACTGGACTTGGTAACCCTTGGCGGGCCCCGCACCCAATCAGTGCTCTACCTCCACGACGCTCCTTTCCCGAGGCTAGCCCTAAAGCTATTTCGGGGAGAACCAGCTATCTCCGAGTTCGATTGGAATTTCTCCGCTACCCCCACCTCATCCCCGAATTTTTCAACATTCGTGGGTTCGGGCCTCCAGTGCGTGTTACCGCACCTTCACCCTGGACAGGGGTAGATCACCCGGTTTCGGGTCTACGCCCACGTACTCTCTCGCCCTATTCAGACTCGCTTTCGCTGCGGCTTCGGCTCTCCACCTTAACCTTGCACGTGAACGTAACTCGCCGGTTCATTCTACAAAAGGCACGCCATCACCCATTTAACGGGCTCTGACTTCTTGTAAGCGCACGGTTTCAGGTTCTCTTTCACTCCCCTCCCGGGGTGCTTTTCACCTTTCCCTCACGGTACTGCTTCGCTATCGGTCGCCAGGGAGTATTTAGCCTTGGCAGATGGTCCTGCCGGATTCCCACGGGGTTCCTCGTGTCCCGCGGTACTCGGGATCCGTCTCGGAGGGCTCAGACTTTCGGTTACAGGGCTTTTACCTTCTATGGCCGGCCTTTCCAGACCTGTTCGCCTAATCCAAACCTTTGTCACTCCGTATGAGACGTCCCACAACCCCAGAGGGCAAGCCCTCTGGTTTGGGCTCTTCCGCTTTCGCTCGCCGCTACTGACGGAATCACTGTTGTTTTCTCTTCCTCAGGGTACTGAGATGTTTCAGTTCCCCTGGTATGCCTCCTTGACAGCTATGGATTCACTGCCAGGTGACTGCCCATGACGGCAGCCGGGTTTCCCCATTCGGACATCCCCGGATCAAAGCCTGCTTACGGCTCCCCGAGGCAGTATCGTTGTTCGCCACGTCCTTCATCGGCTCCTGGCGCCTAGGCATCCTCCGTGCGCTCTTAGTAGCTTAACCT
>NZ_BOVJ01000181.1 GCF_018403665.1 Paenibacillus cisolokensis | reverse complement strand
TCTCGCTTGTCTGGCTTGAACGGATCAAAAAAACTGTATAATCGCAGGAATTTTCGCGTTTTGGTTCTTTTACCCACGAAAAAACTGCACTTTTGCAACATTGTTCTTATCAGAGGTGAAATTATGCGTCAGAGGCGAAAATATGCGTCAAAGGCAAAATTATGCGCCGCCGCGACTGCGCTAAATCAGCAGGTTGAACAGCAGCGGATCTTTGTTCAATTCCATGAATTGAAATCCTTTCGCTTTCATCCTTTCGATGAGCGGAGCGTAGTCGTTGCGATGCTTGAGCTCGATGCCGACAAGAGCCGGCCCGTTGTCTTTGTTGTGCTTCTTCGTATATTCGAACCGCGTAATGTCGTCTTCCGGACCGAGCACGTCGTCGAGAAATTCCCGAAGAGCGCCTGCCCGTTGCGGGAAATTGACCATGAAGTAATGCTTCAATCCTTCATAGATGAGCGATCGTTCTTTAATTTCTTGCATCCGGTCGACATCGTTGTTGCCGCCGCTGACGATGCACACGACCGTCTTGCCGGCGATCGCCTCGCGATACGCGTCAAGCGCGGCGATCGGCAGCGCGCCGGCCGGTTCGGCGACAATGGCGTTCTCGTTGTACAGATCGAGCAGCGTCGTGCATACTTTGCCTTCGGGGACGAGCACGACGTCGTCCAGCAGCCGCTTGCATATTTCGTACGTCAGGTCGCCGACTCTCTTGACGGCGGCGCCGTCGACGAATTTGTCGATCGTCTCGAGCGTCACGACTTCTCCGCTGTCGAGAGCGCTCCGCATCGCCGGCGCGCCTTCCGGTTCGATGCCGACAATGACGGTGCCGGGCGAGACCGCCTTGACGTACGACGCGACCCCCGCCGCCAGTCCGCCGCCGCCTACCGTAACGAATATATAGTCGGGCACGGATTCGGCCGCCTCCATAATTTCTTTGCCGACCGTGCCGTTGCCGGCAATGATTTTCGGATCGTCGAACGGATGGATGAAGGCCGCTCCGCTGCGCTCACATTCCCGGACCGCTTCCGCGTACGCATCGTCGAACGTATCTCCCGTCAGCACGATTTCGACCTGGGCTCCGCCGAAGAAAGCGACTTGCGACACCTTCTGCCGGGGCGTCGTACTGGGCATATAGATTTTGCCCGGTATGCCGAGGGTCTGGCAGGAATAGGCGACGCCTTGGGCGTGGTTGCCGGCGCTTGCGCAGACGACGCCTTTGGCAAGCTTGTCCGCCGGGAGCGAGCGGATCGAATGATAGGCTCCGCGCAATTTGAACGACCGGACGACCTGCAGATCTTCGCGCTTGAGCAGCACCGTGCAGCCGTAACGCTCGGACAGGACGCGGTTATGCTGCAGCGGCGTGCGGGCAACGACTTCTTTCAAATGCATCTGGGCCTGGACGATTTCTTCGATGCCGATCCGTCCGTTATGTTCTCCATGCTGTGTCAATAGAATCGATATCTCCTTTCCGTGTAACCTGAGCAGCCAGTCTGCCGTCCGAATTGTGCCACGGTACGTTCGGCCTAATGCCAATGCTACTAATACCATACTACAAAACCGGATGGGAAATAAATGCATTTATCACCAGGCTGCGGTATAGGCCGAAATTCATACATTTTCCAGTAATGCGGAATGGTTGACATTGTAATTGAGAACCGTTATCATTCAAAATATACATGATTATTGAGAATGGTTATCATAGACAATATGCATGGAGACATCCGCTGTGATGTCAGGGAGAGGAGTGTTCGAGGTTGAACGAAGCGAAACAAGCCGGATCGGCCCATCCTTGGAATTGGCTGCTGCTGCCGTTCTCAGCGGTCGTAGCCGGCCAGGACGCCGTATACGCGGCGTCGGCCGGCTACGGGATTTACCGGTTGGCGGACGGAGGAGGATGGGAAAAGCTGCCCGCGGCCGGGCTCGACAAGGCTGCGGTGAACCGGTTGGCGATATCCGGCAATACGCTTGCCGCCTGCACGGACCGCGGGCTGTTTTATTACCGGCAAAATTTGTGGGCTGCTTCCCCTCTGGCCATTCCTTGCTATCGTTACCGCCTCTTCAAAAGCGGCGCATATGCTGCGACCGAATACGGGCTATGGTACAGCGGGGATGGCAACTGGCATCCGATTGCCTGCCAGGAACGGAAAGTTTACGATTTCATCCATCTGCCGCATTATCTCGTAATCGCGCACGACAACGGCATTTCCGTTTATGACCGCTTTGCCGGCGAGTGGGCGGAGTTCCCGCTGCCGGTTGCCGTGACGAGCTTGTCGGTCTACCGCGGCCATATCGTCGGCTCTTGCGAGACGGGAGAATTGGTCGTCGGCAACAAGCGGGGAGGCTTCGAGCTGATCCGCATTCCGGGACGGTTCGTCTTCTCCGTCACCGACAAGGGCGGGGACGTGTACGCCTGCACCGATCGGGGACTATACCGGCTCGGTTGGCTGCAGCGCCAGATTTCCCTGTTCTCGGTCAGGCTCGGCTTCCCGGTGACCGACATCGAGAAGAAGGACGGCGAGCTGCTGATGGCGACGCTCTTTCAAGGCGTGCAGTCGATGCCCGCTCCCTGATTACCGGTAGCGCACCCAGACCGTCATTTCCCCCATGCCGCGATTGCCCCACAGAGCGTAAGGAACGGCCCTGACGGATGACGGCTCCGGGTGAAGAGCAGTTATGCTTTCGTATAAAGCGCCGTCCGGCACCAGCTGCGGATCGCGATAGCCGTCGATTCTGAGCGCGACGGCTCCCGGGAAGAGCTCGCCGGCCGGCTCGATCTCCGCTCGTCCTGCGAGCGGCAAGGAAATGGACTGCAGCGGCCCCTCATTATCGGCTTCCTCCAGACAGTAGACGAACGGTCCCCGCTGCAGCGCGATCTTGCCGGCGTTGACCCTTACCTCGGGGTGAGCCGCAAGGCGAAGCGCCGGCATGGGCAGTTCCAGCCGCACCGTATCGCCATCGATCCAGGTGCGGTTGATTGTCAAATATCCCTCTGGCGTAACATCCGCCGATACGGGCTCTCCGTTCACCTGCAGCGCCGGCAGCTTGCCGTCGCACCACGACGGCATCCGCAGCGCAAGCGTGAAGGCAGCCGGCGCACTGAGCGATCCGATCGCGAAGGTGACGTCGCCGCTCCATGGCATGCCTGTCTTCTGGATCAGCTTGAACGTGATGCCGTCGACCGAGATTTCCGAGTCGCTGCCTATATACAGATGGGCGTATACGGTTCGCGAAGCGTCGTCGACCATATAGATATATTGTCCGAGCGACGCCAGCAGCCGGGCTACGTTCGGCGGACAGCACGAGCAGCCGAACCAGGGTTGGCGCGTCGGCTTGACATGGTGCAAGCCGGGATTGCGCTCGCAGGCCGCAGGCCGCACTTCAAGCGGATTGACGTAGAAATAGTGCTTGCCGTCCAGCGCGATGCCGGCGATGACGTTATTGTAGAGCGCACGTTCCAGCACGTCGGCATATTCCGCCCGGGCTTCGATGGCCAGCATGCGGGCCGCAAAAATACGAGACCGACCGAGGCGCATGTTTCGGCATAGGCGGAATCGTTCGGCAGGTCGTAATCGGTGGTGAACGCTTCCCCGTGGCGGGTCGAGCCGATGCCGCCGGTCACATACATCCGCTTGGCCACGATGCTCTTCCACAGTGTCCGGCAGGCGTCCAGCAGCGATGCGTCACCTGTCAGCGCCGCCAGATCCGCCATCGCAGCATACATATAGACGGCGCGCACCGCATGGCCGACCGCCTCTTTCTGCTCCCGCACCGGCAGATGGGCTTGAAAATAGTCCAGATCGGGCCGCTGCGACTTGCCGGCGTGCCAGATGGAGGCATGCCCCCGCTTCTCCCATTCTTCGATCAAAACGACGGCGATTGTCCCCGCGCATCGATGAAGAATGAGCTGAGCCGCAGAAACCGTTCCTCTCCGGTTGCCCGGTACAGCTTGACGAGCGCTAGCTCGATCTCCTGATGGCCGTCGTAGCCGTTCAACTGTCCCTCTCCCGGTCCGAACGTCCGGCCGATGCAGTCCGCCAGCCTGACCGCGATATCCAGCGCCTTGCGCTTGCCGGTCGCCTGCCAATAAGCGACCGCCGCCTCGATGTAATGTCCGGCGCAGTAAAGCTCGTGCGCCTCGCCGAGATTGGTCCATTTCTCGTCAGGCGCCTTGATTTGAAAGTAGGTCTGCAGATAGCCGTCCTCTTCCTGGGCCGCCCCGATCAGATCGAACATGCCGTCGGCGATGCGCTCCCAATCCGGATCGGGATGCGTGGCGAGCCGGTAGGCGAGGGCTTCCAGCCATTTGTACAGATCGGAATCCTGAAAGACGAAGCCTTCGAATGCTCCTTCCTCCAGTCCGGCCGCGATGCGAAAATTACGGATGGCGCGGCTCGGGACGGCTCCTTCGACCCGGTCGTTCAGCGCTTCCCATTGGTACGGGATGACGACATCCCGCACCAAATCGGTGTAAACGGACCAGAAATCGTCGCGGATCTCCACACTGGCCGCGTCAAGCGGCCGATTGACGGCTTCAGGGGCGGATTGCGGGCGAAGCGGTTGGCTCAATGGGCTCTCCTCCTTGCAATTTCAGGTATTTTTGCAAAAACGTACCTGTTTCTTCTTCATTTTATTTGATAAAATGGTAGAAATATAGCGGTCTCTTGAACCTGTATTTTGCATAATATCACACGAAATATGGAGAGAAGAACATGTCTGACATCCCGTTGCTGCTGACGTTTCGATCGCCGCCGCTGCCTTTTTTCATCGAATCGAACCGGGTCACGTACCAACCGGGCGAAGCGCATCCGAACCGGACGAATCTGGGCGTATTCGATCTGCTCTTTATCCATCGCGGCACGCTACATATCGGGGAGGAAGACCGGCAATGGTCGCTCGGACCGGGAGAGGTGCTGATTCTTCGTCCTGACCGGTGGCATTATGCGGTCCGTCCGTGCGAGGAAGAAATGGTGATGGACTGGCTGCATTTCCAGACGACGGCGCCCTGGGAGGAAACCGAGGGCGGCTCCGGCAGCCTGCGCGGCGACCACTACACGCACGTCATTCGCGTGCCGAAGCATGCGAAGCTGTCTTATCCGGAGCAGGTGCAGGACATTTTTACAAGTTTGCACGAGGCCGCCCGGAACTCTACGCACGCTTCGTTCTGGGAGCGGCAGCACCGGTTTTTGCATTTGCTGCAAATGCTGGACGAAGGCTGGCGTTCGGATGAAGCGAAAGCGGCGGTAGCCGTAGCCGAAAGAGCAGCGGCGTACCTGAAGCTCAACTTTAAGCAGCCCGTCTCGAACCGTATGCTGAGCGAGGCGCTGAACTTGCACGCCAATTATATCGCCCGCTGCATGAACGAGGTGTTCGGCTGTACGCCGCAGCAATTTTTGCTGTATTACCGGCTCGATCAGGCGAAGCTGCTGCTGCTGAAGACCGACTGGCCGATCGCCAGAATCGCGGAGGAAACGGGCTTTCGCCAAACGCCGCACTTCTCGCGGCTGTTCGCCGAGCATACCGGCTTGTCGCCGCTCCGCTTCCGCAAACGGTTTACAGGATGAGCGGGGGCGTCTCGCGCTGCGGCCGTAAAATGCCATGATCAAGGAAGAAGAAAAGGACGCCGGGCATTAACTTGCCCGGCGTCCTTCCTCTTGTACGCCCAGCATGGGCGTCATCTCTAGGGTGAAAGTCCCGAACGGGGGCTGGCGAGCGCCTACCGTAGCCAAGGGCAAGGGTGTCCGCCGTGAGGCGGAATCTGAAGGAAGCCGGAGGCAAATGCACGGGCCAAGGTACACGAACCCAATTTGAGGCAGGATTAGCCGGATGAGTTGCCCATA
>NZ_BOVJ01000180.1 GCF_018403665.1 Paenibacillus cisolokensis | reverse complement strand
AAACGTTCGGGCTGACGCTTGCCCCCGATGACATCAAACAGCTGATGGCCGCAAGAAATCAAGCGCTTCACAGCTACGGACGGTTGGAGCTCGGGATCGAAGCGACCAAAGAGATCATCGAGGTTTTTTCCGAATCGCCGTATATCCGCCAGGATCATTACGCATCCACGCTGAATGAGCTCCACGAAATCTTCTACTATTTCAAAAACGAAACCGAAGACAAGATCGGCGATGCCAAGCTGATCGGGATTATGAAAGATTACTTTGACAACGAATGCGCGGGTTCCTTGGAATTATTAAGAAGCAGGCTCGAAACGTTCGCGGCGGATTTCAGAATCGAAGCGATGCGTGACGAGATGATGCGCGAAGGAGATGATGACGAGTGAAGCCTGACCGCTATGGCCATGCCGCAAACGGCAACCAAACGCCGGCTACCCGGGGCAAAATTAATCCGTCGTCGTTAAAGCGAAACCCGTATACGCTATCCCTCCTGAACGAAGGGCAGCGCGCCGGCCTCTTGAACGATCGGGAGATTTACCGCATCCAGAATCAGTTGCTGCTCATTTTGCAAAATGTGATCAGACGGTATACGCAGGGAGAAAGCTCTTCCGTAACCGCCGAAACGGCGGAAAGCATGCTGGCCTCCATCCTGTATGCAGCAGATGCTTATTTGTTAAGTTTAGAGGATCACGACAAAGCGATCGCTTGCCTGAAAACTGCCGACATCGCAAAGCTGTATGAACAAGGAGTCGAACGAGTCCGTCAATGCTTCGACGAAACAAAGCGGCTTTACGATGAAGTCAGACAGCAGAAACTGGACGTTCCGGTCGAGGCCTACAACACGACGATCGAGGAATCTTTGCCCCTGTTTCTGAAAAATACGGCATCATTTTCGAAGCTCAAAATACGATGGCCAGCATCGATTATCCTTTGGCTGTCGACGATATGCGCCTGCAGGGCGTCTTCTACATGAAACAGTATTTGGAGCGTCTGCAAATCGAGAACCGTTTTTGTCTCAAGTTTAATCAAGAAGATCTGCTCCGTTTGCTGGAGAACTTCGGCAGCGTGTGCAGATTCGATTATCGGATCGAATTATTCAACATCTTTGAATTGGTTTTCCATCATGCTCTGTTTTCCATTTTGTCGGGGGGCGGCGCCAACCAAGTCAGAATTTCATCCTATCAATTCGAACAATTGAAACGGATGTTCGCCTGTGCGGACGCTTCCGCGATCGACACGATGATTCATGAGGCCATGCACAGGCTGCAGCACAGCTTGCAAATTTCAGACCCTAAGTCGATAGACTATATGAATCAGTGCAAAACCGACCTTGTACGGCGAATCGTCAATGCCGCCGAACACCACAACCTGCATGCGGTCATCGTGACGGACAGGGAAGAGAAAATAAAACCCGTCGTCCTTTCCTTCAATGCGGAGGACAGAATGAGCGATGTCCGGCTGCGAAGATTGCTTGACGAAATCGTCCGCAGCGAAACGAAGGAGGAAAAAGTCCGGCTCATTCGATCGAATTTTTTCTCCTTGCATGATTATTTGGATATGTTGGAAAGCGATTGTCTATATGGGGATGAATACGAGGCGTTGTATGCCTCCTTTGGCGACATCGAGTTGGCGATTCTGGCGAAGATCGTGTTTTACGAGGAATTGCGGAGCGATTCGAGCGATCTTGCAGCTGTCATTTCGCGGAAAAAAGACGCGGAGCCCGAATGGCAGAAGCATTTGATCACGTTTATGAAAGGTTTGAGCGCTCCGCGGATTCGTGCGATCGATACGCTGATCGGCAATATGGATTACGAAGAGATAAAGTTTTATTAAGAGGGGTCGATGCCAGCCTTGGCCCCGGATATGTATGGCACCGCCATATACTTGAACGTAAATGCAAATATTCCATAATTTGCTGGACTATTCTAAATATTGGGGGTATATTGGTGTCGTGGTCAACTAGAAACCATAATATCCCGGAATGAGGAGTTTTGCTTGCTGTGAAAAAAATTCGAGCAGTGGTCATATTATTGTTCGTTGCCGTTCTGGCCGCATGTTCCAAGGAACCGACTGGACCCGAAGAACCTGTCACGTTAAACGTTCTGGCATGGAATGAAAAAATTTTCAATGAAAGATACGGCGACTTTTTTATCGCTACGCATCCGAATTACGATATTCATGTGATTTCTGTCGCGGGTAATTTGAAGCCGGGTGAGGATTTAAATCTTGCGGTCAACAATCTGATCAACGATGAGAATCCGGATTTGATCGTGCTGCCGATGGAATTTCATGCCGTACTGAAAGAAAACGGTCAACTCGTTTCGCTAATGGATCGGATAAAGAGAGATGATTTTAATCTATCGGAATTCACTCCGGCGGTTATGAATAGTCTTCAAGATGCGGAGGGGCAAATATACGGGTTAACGCCTACATTTATAGGGTCGGCTCTCTATTCAACAAGAAATTATTTGAAGCGAATAACGTTCCGTTACCAACCGATTCGATGACCTGGAGTCAGGTGTTTGAATTGGCCCAACGGTTTCCGAACACGCTCGATAACGAGACAAGGCAGTACGGCTTATATCGACCCGATTCCGATTCATCCTATCCTTTCATGATGGCGCTCCGAATTGGAGAGGGGAGCGGATTGTCCTTTTATTCGAACAACAAATTTACGTTTTCTTCGAAATCATGGGAGGAAATTTTCAAAATGTTGCCGACTGTTTTCAAACAGAAGTATGCTTCGATAAAAGTCAAATGGAAGCTGCGCCAACATCGGACCGGAATGAGGTCGAACGAAGAAGTTACCCATTCTTAGCCGGAAATATAGCAATGGCCGTTGAGAACTCTTCATTATATCGTTTTCTTGTAGCGAACCGAGAACGGTATAAAGAATTGGATTGGGATGTAGTCTCGATGCCGGTCAGCGCGGAACAGCCGGATACAGGAAATGGGATAAACATGTCGGAAATTTTTCGATATCGAAAACTCCGACCAGGCAGAAGCCGCCTGGGCTTTGATCCGATACGTTTGCGGCGAAGAATATGCGAGAATCCTGCCGCGCGTAAATCCGGATGACTTGCCGGCAAGGCCTGCGGCTCATGAGCTCGATGAAAAATGGGTGTGTTCTATAAACTGAAGTATACGAATAATACGTTGACCCATAAATTGCGAGAGCTCCCTAAACCCGTCATTGTCAAAATGGACGAGCTTTCTCAGAGATATTTTCCCGATATAATATCGGAAAATATCACAGTGGCTGAAGCGCTGAAAATGATTGAACAAGAATTACAAACCGTACTGGATGAAAACCTATAAAAGATCGTAAGATAAAAAATTGACGACTCGAATAACCCGTCCATCGAACATATACTTGAAGAAAGAACAAACTTGACTTTGAAAGCTGGAAATCAAAATGTACAGATGCCGTAAGCCGTTGTTTTGTTTCTCGCTAAAAAGAATCATAAAGCAGGCCATTAAGTTATGACCGGGACTTCACCATCAACAGTCAGATAGTAATGCCTTATCGGTTTAAGCTTGTTATCCAGCTCGCAGACTAGCGGAGTCCCGGTCGGAATATTCAGGCTGATAACCCCGTCGTCAGGCAGGTCATCCAAATATTTCACCAAGGCGACATCGAAAACAAACCCCCGGTTTTTCAAAATATTACCCGCACCCCTTGCTTCCTTTAATCCGTTATCGGTCAAATCTACATCTGTCCAACCTGTAAATCGGTTTTCGTAGTAGAAACATTATTACAGGACTTCTTATTCTTTATGCCGTTTGGCGAAACGGCGGCACTGAAAACGGCAGGCGCCGGAAAAACTGGTTGATAATTTTGTTGACTTGTTTTTGGAGTGCACGTAGAATATTTTTCGAATACATGATACAGACAGGTATCATAATTGTTATGACGTATCCTGGAAAAGAGGTGATGACAGCTTGATTAACGATTCATCCCCGATGCGGGGACATCCGCTTGTCGTTGCATACCTGCGGAGCGATTCAAGTTCGATTTATACCGATGTATTGCAGCCGTACTTGAAGCAAAAGGGCATTCCGTATGAGCAGTATGCGCCCGCTTCCTTGGAACTGGGGACGGATCTGTCGAAGTGGCCGTTGTTCATGCGGTTTATGGGGATGCCGCAAATCAAAGTGACTTCGGTTTATTTCCGGCAATCTTCACGATTAGATAAATACATGTAGCATATATGTTTTATCGTCTATAGTCATGGGAGGGGGAACAAAGTTGTCCGTTTCGACAGGCGAACTGCATTCCAATGGTCAATTGAGAGCAGACAAGCGCAAAAAGATCTATGCCAAGCTGTGGAGAGACCGCTATCTGTATTTGCTCATCCTGCCCGGCGTCCTGTTTTTTCTTGTGTACCGGTATATTCCGATGCTCGGAATTGTAATCGCATTCCAGAACTTCAGCCCGTTTTTGGGATTTCGGGGAAGCGAGTGGGTAGGTCTGCAGCATTTCCGGACGATTTTCGCCGATCCTGAAGTGGTGCGCGTTATCTGGAATACGCTCTATTTATCTTTCCTGCAGATCGTATTCGCTTTCCCGGCGCCGATCATCCTTGCCCTGCTTCTGAATGAACTGAGAAGCGAGCTGTACAAGAGGCTGATTCAGACGATCGTCTACATGCCGCACTTTTTGTCCTGGGTTATCGTGGTCGGCATCTTCGTCATCTTCCTGCGCGGTGACGGGCTGGTGAACAATTTTTTGCAAACCGTGCTGGGTATGGAACAATCGGTCGGATTTTTGACCAATCCGGACTATTTCCGCCCTTTGATCGTGCTGCAAGTGATTTGGAAAGAAGTCGGATGGGGGACGATCATTTTTCTGGCCGCGCTGGCCGGCGTCAATCCGGAGCTTTACGAAGCGGCGACAGTCGACGGGGCGAACCGCTGGCGAAAAATGTGGCATATTACGCTGCCGGCCATTCGTACGGTAATTGTCATTCTGTTCATCTTGCGGCTTGGGAGCGTTCTGGACAGCGGATTCGAGCAAATCTTCCTGATGCTGAATTCGTTCAATCGGGAGATCGGCGAGGTATTGGATACTTATGTGTACTACAAGGGCATCCAGCAAACGGACTACAGTTTCGCTACGGCGGTCGGCCTGTTTAAAAGCATCGTCGGACTCGTGCTGATCGTAGGCGCCAATTACTTGGCCAAGCGTTTCGGCCAGGAAGGCGTTTATTAAGGGAAGGGGGAGCCGGTATGAAATATCGTTCGATTGCCGATCGGATATTTGATTGGGTCAATAGCATAGCGCTGGCGCTTCTGGCGATCATCATGTTGTTTCCGTTTTTCTACCTCTTTTCCGTATCGTTCACGACGCTTGACGAGTTTTTGCGGAGCGAGTTTCTGCTGTGGCCCAAAAAATGGGCAACGGATGCGTACGAGTATATTTTCCACTCCAAATCGTTTATCCGCTCGCTGTGGATTACGATCTACATTACGGTAATCGGAACGGCCATCAATCTGGCGTTTACGACGACGATGGCATACGGATTGTCCCGAAAAATTATCGGGCAACGGCCGATCGTGTTCCTGGTGCTGTTTACGATGCTGTTCTCGGGCGGCATGATTCCTTCCTACCTGATTGTCAAGGAGACGGGACTGCTCGATACGGTCTGGGCGCTCATTTTGCCGGCGGCGATCGGGCCGTTCAACCTGATTATTTTCCGCCAGTTTTTTATGGATATTCCCCATGAAATTCAAGAGTCGGCGATCATGGACGGGGCGAATGACCTGAGCATTTTCTACAAAATCATCCTGCCGCTGTCCAAGCCGGTGTTGGCGGCATTCAGCCTGTTCTATGCGGTCGGCCACTGGAACAATTACTTCTCCGGCATTCTGTATTTGAACGATGCGACGAAATGGCCGATCCAGGTCATTCTGCGGCAAATCGTCGTGCAGTCGGACGCGGTGAATGCGCTCGGAGCGGCCAATATGGCGATGCTGGAAAATCCGCCGCCGCCGGAAACGATTCAAATGGCCGCCATTCTCGTTGCGACCGTCCCGATTCTGATCGTCTACCCGTTTCTGCAAAAGCATTTTGCCAAGGGGGTGATGATCGGATCGATTAAAGGGTAAACCTTTGCGGAAAGGGCTTCAGGACTCATGCTTATAAAAACGCGGTCTCGTATCGATCGAAAATGGAGGGGACGAATTTGAGAAAAACCGCATATGTCTGGGTGCTGCTCGTTCTGGCGTTAAGCTTGGCGGGTTGTTCGCAAGGAAAGCCGGAAGGTCAATCGAACGGGCCGGAATCGTCCGACGCTCCCGCCGACGACAACGCGAAGAAAGTGACGATTACGGCGATGACTTTCAAATACGGCGATGTGCCGGCGACGGATGCCAGCCGGCCCGGGATCAAGCTGATCAACGAACGGTTCAACATCGATTATCAATTGAATATGATTCCGCAAGGATCGTACAGCGAGAAAGTATCGGCAGTTCTGGCGTCGGGATCGCTGCCTGACATGATCAAGTTCGAGGGCGGCGATGCCTGGAACCGCTATCCGAAATTCGCCGCCCAGGGCGCATTCCTGCAGCTGGATGAATTTATCGATCAATACCCAAATTTCAAAAACGTTCCCGACTATGTCTTCGAGCAGTTCAAAGTTGACGGCAAAATTTACGCGATTCCGACCTATGCCCCGAAAGCCGGGTTTACGATCATGGTTCGCAAGGATTGGCTGGACAATCTCGGATTGCAAGTGCCGACCAGCTATGAGGAACTGAAGCAAGTCGCCCTTGCCTTCACGAAGGACGACCCCGACCGGAACGGTAAAAACGATACGTACGGCATCGCGCTCGGCAAAGACATTAATCCGAAACTGAACATGGGCACTTATTGGGATCCCGCAGCATGGTACCATAAAGACGAACAGGGACGGTTCATTCCGGGCACGATCGGCCCCGGCTTCCGGAATACGATCCAGATGCTCGCGGACCTTTATAAGGAAGGGGCGGTGACAAAAGATTTCGTCGCGCTCGATTGGGGGAATACGAACAAGGAGTTTTACTCCGGCAAAGCGGGTATTTTCATCGCCGCTGTCAACGGCATGTCCGAAGCTTACATGGAAGGCTTGCTCGCCATACATCCCGATGCCCAATTTGTCGCGCTGGAAGCATTCGAAGCGCCTGACGGTTCGCGAGGCTGGACGGCGGGACGCGGCTATAGCGGATTCAATGTCATCTCGGCGAAAGTGGGCAAAGATCCGGTAAAACTCAAACGCATTCTGGAATTGCTGAACTTCTCGCGCACGTTCTATCCGCCGGATCAACGGGTTCCCGAAAACGAAGATTACGATTGGTATCTCGGCAAGCTGGGCGTAGCCTACGATATGGTCGACGGAAAGGCGCAATTCAAAGATAATGCGGCGGCGGACAGCTTGAGCCCGTCGCAATTTTTACCTGATATTCCTTTCCCGGCCAAGGATACGGACAACAATTACCCGGCTGGATACAAGCTGCCTATTATGCAGGAGCTGACCCGAAAGCTGGAGACTCACCATTCGGAGTCCAAATGGTACGCCAATCCGAACTATGTCGTCATGTCCCCGACCGAAATTGCCAAAGGCGCTGAACTGACGCAGTTCCTTCTGGACGAACAGACGAAAATGATTACCGGACAGCGCCCTGTCTCCGAATGGGATCAGATGGTTGAAGAATGGAAAAGCAAGGGCGGCGAAGACATCATCAAAGAAGTAAACGCGGCCATCCGGATTAAAGACGCCAGCGAGGCCTGGATGGACGAGAGATAACAGCCGCCGGAATGAGTATCGCCAGTTTCCAGAGATATATACCGATCGAGAACGAGTCGACGCGGCTATGATGCTAGTGAAGACGGTCTGCGGCAGGCGGGCTTTGCGCGAATTGGCGTAAATCCCGCTTTTTTGCCGTTTCGGAGTGGATTCTTTTTCGGGGTCGTCTATGTTATACTGAACGTTAAATACATGTATAGGGGCTGTATGGATCGATGCGAAGAAGAAGAACCAATTTCATGGAACGGTACAGCACCTTTCTTCATGCATTACGGGACCAGATCGTCACGGGGGAGCTACAGCCCGGTGATTTCATTTTGCCGGAGAATACGTTAAGCGAACAATATGGATTGAGCCGGGTATCCGTACGGAAAGCGCTTGCCGAACTGGTGGCGGACGGATTGATCGAGAAGATCCCGGGCAAGGGGAGCCGGATCAGGCGGCCCGAAACGAAACAGTCGTTCACCGTTTTGCGCCTTGCGTGGTTCTCGACCTCCTACGAGCTGGACATCGTGAATCGGATTATCGAAGCTTTCGAGCAGCTGCATCCGTTCGTCAAGGTTGAGCTCGACATATTGCCGACGAACGGTTACACGGACGCACTTGTCCGATCGATCGATGCCGGCCAGGGGCCCGACGTGTTTATGATGTCGGACGTTCATGCGAGAGAATGGATCGACAGGCGCAAAACGGATGATGTGGAAGGATACGTGCCGGATCATTTAAACGAAAAGACAAGCTATCCGCAAGTTTTCGAACTGTTTGCCTATAAAGGCCGCATGCTGGGCGCGCCGTTCCTGTTCTCGCCTGTCGTCATTTGCTACAACAAGGCTCTCTTCCGCGAGAACGGAATCGCCGAACCTCCGAAGATCGAGACTTGGGACGATTTGCTCCAAATTGCCATTCAATGCACGCGGGACCAGGGCGGGAGCGGGATTACGGACCAGTACGGCTTCTGCTTCTCCTCTTCGTACAACCGTTGGCCGGTGTTTTGCTGCAAAACGAAGGAAAGATCATGTCGGATGACGGCAAGCGCTGCATGTTTGCGATCGAGCGCAATATTGAGGCGCTGCAATTTTGCATATCGTTGATGTACAGGCACCAGGTTTCACCCATCTACTCCCATGCGAACACTGCGCTGGCCGAAAGCTTGTTTGTGAAGCAACGAGTGGCGATGATAATGACAACCTACTACTGCATGAACGAGTTTCGCGACAGATCGATCGAATGGGATGTGCTCCCTATGCCGCAGAAGCGTCAAAAGGCGACGCTGCTTCTCGGAGGCGCGCTCGCGATGAATGCGAAAAGCGAACGGAAACGTCTGGCGCAGCGGCTGATCGATTTTATGACGGGGACTGTCGCGCAAATGATGCTCAAATCGTACAGCAACACGATTCCGGCGCTTAGGTCTGTGGCCGAAGACGCCAAGCTGCTGAACCCGCACATCCATCCGGAGCATTATAACTATTTTCTGGATGTTCTGCCTTACGCGAAACCGCTATCGAGTCTCGGGCTCGGGGAGAGGGAAATTGGGCGGCTGTGCGACGAACTCGATTTGCTGTGGGCTAACATGGAAAGTCCGGAAGAGGCTTGCGCCCGAATCGAAGCGAAGTTTAACGGCGAGCGGAGCGGATGAAGTCTTGCCTCGCTTCAATCGCAATGAAAAAGCCTCCAACGACCACTGGCAATGTGGAATTGGAGGCATCGTTATTGTATTGAGAGATTAAGTGAGAGATTAAGCCCGCTTCCCAGACTTTAATACATACAGCGCCGTTTTGACGGAGAAGTAGATGTCACCGTCGGCGGTTACGGTGGCGGCCCGGATTCGGCCCGGCAGTTCGGACAGCACGGACGAGTTTCCGGTGAACAGATCGATTTCGTACAGCAGCTTGCCGCAAAATGCTCCGACCTTCCGCTCATCCAGCTTCAGAATCCAATCGCATGTATCCTCAATCGTCACTTCTCGTTCGAATTTGCGCGCTACCGCATCGTAAATGCGAATCTGTTTGCCGACGCACAAGGCTGCCTTGCCGTTCGCCGCACATAATCCGAAATCCGTTTGTTCGCCTTCCGGCAGCATCTCGGTATGGACAAGGCCGGTGCCGGGCTTCCATATCGCGAGATGACAGCGGATGTCGCGCCGGGCTTCCAGTCCGTTGGCATGACCGTTCGTCGTGAAATAGATGTATTCGTCATCCGCCGCCAAACCGGCAACCGCTTGCCCTGGAATCGGGTCGTACCAGCTTTCGACTTCCAGCGTTGCCGGGTCCACCCTTGACAGTCCGCCTCCGTATACGCCGTATTTGGCCCACCAGCCGGTCCAGACGCCCCCGTCCGGACCGATGACGCTTCGGCCGTGCGGACGGATCAATTCCGGTCCCACCGACCGCAGCGTTCGGGGGTTGACATTGTTCAACTGGTCCCACGGCTGGTCCGGATCATAAACGATATGATCTCCGCCAACGTAAGCGGCCAGGAAAAGTTTGTCGCCTACGAACACCATCCCGTACACTTCGCCGCCATGATTGCAGACTGACGAAGAATTCCAGAACTCGCCCGTTGCCGGATCGAACCGGAATATCGTCTGCCCGAATCCGCTGGAACCCCAAATGCGGCCGCGATTGTCGGGCACGAGCGCAAATACTTCCGTATCGGGAGCTTCCACGGGAATCCGTTTCAGTTTCACATTTAGCGGCTGTTCATAGCCGGATTGGGAGGAGGGGGCGTCGATAATGAAATACTCTTGTCCGCGATTGCCGACCAGTTTGCCGCTTTTCAGCCGTATAAACGGATTCTTTTGCCCGTTCGGGAGGATTATCGTTCGCGGACTGAGCATTTCCGAGAAGCCGCGGTCTTCGATCGGCTCCAGTGTCTTCGGATCGTAGAAAGTATAGATGCCGTCGCCTTCCATGCAGATGTAGTCTTCGCTAATCTCTCTCATGGTGGCGCCGGGGAGGCCGAATGGCCGGAATGTGCCGCTCTCGATATGGTAGGCTTTCCAGCCATTCGTATCGAACCCGAAATTGACGAGAATGTATCCGGGCGCTTCGCCGAATACCGGGCGGCTGTACCTATTTTTCGCATTGTCGGAGACCCGTCCGAGGTTGACGAGCGAATGCGCGATCGGGTCATATTGCATCAGGGAGCACCCGGGATATGTACCGCCGTATATTTTGTCGTCGGAGCCGATCGTCATCTGCCAGAAATACGACTCCCCGACGGAAGGCAGCGGCTCGGCCCAGGTTCGGCTCTTCAGATCGAACACATGCAAATAAGCCTGATCCACGCACGTGCCGATCACAAGCTTCTCATCATGCCAATTGACAATCCCCCAGGCGCCGTTGCCGACAGGCAGAGCGAACGATTCCCCGTCGCCGGTCAAAACATCGATCAAGACGACCGTTCCTGTGCCGCCCAAGGCGAAATTGGACAGCACGTACTTTTCTCTCCCGTCCCAAGGATCCGTTATCGAGGTGTGACCCAAAATGTTGAAATTTCGGCTGGGCTTTGCGACATACTCGTAACGCGCTTGCGCCGTTTCGTTCAACGGCAATCCCTCCTCATTTTCATCTCCCAATAACCTGTATGATAGTTGTATTTTCAGATTTAGTTTAGCGCCGCGAAAATAAACAGTCAATTTCGCAATTGTTGTTGACGGGGTATTGACGGGGTATTGACGGGGTATCGGAGGCATTATACATCAGAAGGCTTAATACATCGGTTTAAATCCTTGATGTATACATGTTATCGAATTGTCTGGTGCGTTCGGGAAAGGAGGTAACCTGAGTTTCACTGCCTGGAAGGAAGCGATCGAGCTCGGTGTGGAGACGATCGAGCCCCGGAAGTTTGGGAGCGGTGACTTTTAGTCCATAGTAGTTAGAAGGGGAGAGGTGCATCGTTGCATCGTTGATCCGACGTTGCGCTTCCCTGCCGTATTCGTTCGTTTTCATTCACAATCCTGCAAAAATGCATCTTTTTCACGCCATTAATAACCCGGACGTTCAAATTCCTGCGATAATGCAGTTTT
>NZ_BOVJ01000179.1 GCF_018403665.1 Paenibacillus cisolokensis | reverse complement strand
TTTGCAAAAAACTCAACTGTTGATATTTGCAGTATACGAACATTTGTTCTGAATATGCACATACCTCAGGACTGCGGTTGAGGAGCAGCTGTGGCACATGCATTAAGTAATCGATCAAAGAGCTCGTTAGGATTGAAGCGTCGGTTAAGGCGGAAGCTTCGTCTTGTGCATGAGCGTCCCCGCAGTCACTAGGTTTAGCATCTTTCCAGCGTTTATGAGCCAAGTAAATTGCACAACTTTCTTCGGTACCGAATTCTTTTTGAAATTGACCTGAATTCGTGATAATTCTTCTGTGAAAAAGAAGAAAAAGAAAGGAAATCGCATCTCCGATGGTGAATTTTACCATGAATGATCCACTTTCACCTGCGAGGTGCTACATATGAGAATCCAATCCACCCAATCTAAGGAAATTCTGTTGACTACGCATGCTGGCCTGGCCACCGTCGGCGCCTTGCTTTCCCATACCCGATTGCCGCAGCGTCTCAATCGCTCCACCGTGAAAGGAATGGAGAACCCGATTCACAGTCATGGCGATGTCATGACCAGCTATCTTGGCTTGCTTTGCCAAGGCAAAAGCGACTTCGACCACATCGAGCCTTTCCGAAAAGAGTCCGTATTCCAAACCTGCCTCGGTGTTCGCAAGGTGCCGTCAAGCCCGACGCTAAGTCAGCGTCTGGATGCCGCAGCTCAAACGATGAATGCCAACTGGAACGAGATCCTGCTTCAAGAATCCGCCGATCTGATTCGAAACGTAAAAGCACCTGTAACCGGACTGACAGCAGGCGAGCATACGATGATTCCGCTGGATATCGATGTCTCTCCGTTCGATAACTCCGGTACGAAAAAAGAGGGTGTTTCGTTTAAATCATCAAGGTCAATCTGCGCAACACATCCAAGGAAAGTTGGCTACGGATCGCCGAAGACAAGGGCATAGCCTGTGAGCAGCGCCCCGGCAATCGACCGTGAAGGTCAGATGCTCCTGTTCCCGGAAATTGAAGTGAACGTCTATTGGACTTCTCTTACCTGCTCGCCGTGGCGTGTCATCGAGTTGTATCGCGATCACGGCACGAGCGAACAATTTCATAGTGAGCTGAAGACGGATCTGGATTTGGAGCGACTGCCCGCCGGCAAATTCGATACCAACGATCTGGTTTTGCACGCGGGGGTGTTCGCTTACAATCTGCTCCGCATCCGCACCGTGATTCAAAACATCGTGTACATCGCGGCTAGAGTCAGCCGACACGCTCGTCAAACGATTTTCAATTTTGGGCGATACAGTCCCTGGTTTCAGACCGTACGACGAGTGTACCAAGCGTTTGCCTGAATCCATTTTTCGCCATCCAGACCAACCCCAAACTGCTCTTCCCGGCCTTACCGTAAACAGCAAGGCTTATTGAGCATGCCTCGCTTGATGGATTCTGTCATTTGTAGATTTGTTTTCATCACGAATCTTTAGCTGATGGGGGGATTTCCGATTACTTTTTTCCATATACTGCTCTCTCTGCGGAATGTACTTAAGTTTGTCACGGATTCAGGTATAGAACTGAAGTAACAGCGTATTCCTTGGATGGAACTATTGGTGTAAGAAGGGATTTGGAGAATAAATGTCCATACTTATGGGATTTTTGGACAAATATCACTCGTGATAAAAGTATTTTTGCAAAAGAAAATTCTGAACAAAAGTATTATCTCTCGGAAGATATTTTTCAAAATAGGTTTCATAAGTCGTCAAAAATTAACTATTTCGCATTTATATCCATTGAGCCGATTGAATCGATTGTTGTAAATAAACGGGATATGATATCTGCATTTAAGCTGTTTATTAAAGGTAAGACCAAAGCCAATCTATGAGGATTTTATTAAATCATTAAAGGAGAAAGGTTTAACTAATGGATAAAAAAAGATCGAGCCTTTGGAAAGTATTGGTGGATAGGGGATT
Organism: Paenibacillus cisolokensis; assembly: GCF_018403665.1. GTDB lineage: Bacteria > Bacillota > Bacilli > Paenibacillales > Paenibacillaceae > Paenibacillus_AH > Paenibacillus_AH cisolokensis. The sequence goes on along the minus strand of NZ_BOVJ01000179.1, from coordinate 815 downwards.
GTTTGAGGACCGGAAAACTGCTGCAAGTTGGATTTTATCTGGAAAGGTTATTGTTAACGGTGAAAAAATCCAACAGGAAGGTACTCCAATACCTGTGAATTCGGAAATAATAATTAAAGGTTTTGATATGAAATATGTGGGTAAGGGAGGATTGAAGTTAGAAAGAGCTCTTGAAGTCTTTTCAATAGATGTTTCGGGAAGGGTAGCGATTGATGCAGGGGCTTCAACAGGTGGATTTACTGATTGTCTATTACAAAAGGGATGTTCAAAAGTTTATTCTGTCGATGTTGGGTTTGGTCAACTAGCTGGAAAACTTCGGTCAAACCCGAATGTTATTAACATGGAAAAGACAAATATTAGCGAAGTGAAAATTGAACAATTAAATCCATTACCCTCAATTGCAGTTATTGACATTTCATACTTATCTCTAAAGAAAGCAGTGCCTATAGTTTCGAAATTAATTACAGATGATGGAGATATTATTTGCCTAGTTAAACTATTGTTTGAAGTGAATGATGTTGAAATCAGGAGATCTGGAGTAATAGAGGATGAAAAAGTATATAAAGATATTCTATTAGATCTAGTTGACTGCTTTACTAAAATAGGTTTTTCTATCAGGGGGATTACAAACAGCCCTATTACTGGAAATAATAGAACAATTGAGTTTTTATTCATTTGAATAAAAAACCTTTAAATAATATGATTAATTACCATAATCAAATCGATGATGCTATAAATATTGCATTGAAAATCCCCCAGTATGTAAAGAAACGATAGTATCCTTCTATTTTTATTTTGAGCCTTTTGCATAATTT
>NZ_BOVJ01000178.1 GCF_018403665.1 Paenibacillus cisolokensis | reverse complement strand
ACACAAAAATGGACTTGATCGTTAGTCGTAGGCTATGTTTCCCAACAGGTCGCTTCCTTTAATGCAGGTTTCCCGAGCACTGTACTAGAACTGGTGCAGTCAGGGCGTTATCAAAGAGGCAAATGGTTTAAAAGGTTAGATAAAGAAGATAAAGAGCATGTTCGTCGCTCCCTTGAATCAGTGGGAATGTGGGAGATGCGTCATAAAAAGATAGGAGAATTGTCAGGTGGACAAAAGCAGCGGATATCCATTGCCCGTGTGTTCTCAACAGATCCAGATTTGTTTATATTAGATGAACCTACAATTGGAATGGATGTACGTTCACGTGATGAATTTTATAAATTATTGAAGCACAATAGTACAGTACATGGCAAGGGTATCTTAATGGTTACACACGATCATGAAGAGATTCGTCACTACGCTAATAAACACATTGAGTTGATACGGAAGGAGGACTCGCCTTGGAGATGTTTTTCTATGGATTCATGCAAAGAGCTTTCCAGGCTTCATTTTTAATCTCATTAATCGCTCCAATATTAGGATTGTTTTTGGTATTGCGCAGGCAATCGCTAATAGCAGATACTTTATCCCATGTCTCGTTAGCCGGGGTAGCGCTAGGTCTGTTAATTGGTATCAATCCGACATGGACCAACATTCTCGTGGTAATCATCATCGCAATTCTACTTGAATTTTTGCGTCAAATGTATCGCACATATTCTGAAATTTCGATTGCCATATTAATGTCTGTCGGAATGGCAGCAGCGCTTGTTTTGATGGGTATGAGTGATAGTGGAGCTACATTAAGTATAACGCAATTTCTATTCGGTTCAATTGTTACGATTAACAAAGAACAAATATGGATGTTACTTGGATTAACGATCATGATCGGATTGTTATATTTAATCTACCGAAGACCTATGTATGTCCTTACGTTTGATGAGGAAACAGCTTTTACAGCTGGCCTGCCTATTAAAACGATGTCGATTTTGTTTAATGTTTTAACAGGGGTCACAATAGCCGTAATCATGCCAATTGTCGGGGCATTACTTGTCTCGGCCATTATCATATTACCTGCAGCTATCTCGCTGCGGTTAAGCAAAAGCTTCTACGGTGTCATATTAAATGGAATAGTCATTGCGCTTGTTGGCATGATAAGTGGTTTAGTCGCTTCTTATGAATTGGGTACACCACCAGGCGCTTCCATCACATTAATTTTAATGTTGATTTTGCAGTTATAACACTTGTAAAGTACATGTTACATTACTTGAAATTTGATAGACAATTTAATAAAAGTCAAGTCTAGAATGAAATATGCAGAAAAGAACCATTAAGTTATTCAAATATGGAGAAAAAGATTTGGTTTTATCTGTTTTGTGTAATTAAGAAGTAATGTGTCTGCAGAAGAAAATATATGAGAAGCATTATCATTTATAACGAGAGGAAGGGGGATTTATAGTTACGATTGGGGCATTTTCGGGAAGCTCTACTAGCTGTATAATATAAATTTTTTGATAATAAGCCCATGCATTATACTGAGTAATCACTTTACATATGGAAAGTTAAACTAAAAAGGAATGGATGAGGGTAAGACGGATTATGAACACTACGTCCGATTTACCGAATATTGGCGTGGCGGAGGTACTGACAATATGCTCGGTCTGATTTGTCTGGCTGGCCGAGAATATGGCAGCTGTCACCTGTTGCCGGAGCCTAAGGATCCGGTATATGTTCGGGAGTTAACGATTATGGAGCCGAGCAGTCGCACGGTTTACTCGTCTGCAGCCAGCTACCGGCAAAGCAATCGCTACGACGAAGGCCGGCCGAATGTCGCGATTTTATATCTTGGGAATAGCAATCCGCTCGATACCGCAGAATGTATTGCGCAGCTTTAAGGAACAATTGGAAGCTTTCGTGAACGTCATGCCGATCGCGTTTCCTTCAGTGATGAACATTCCGCTCGACCGTCTTCACGAGTTCTACTTGGCGACGGTCACCAAGTCGACCTTATCGTGAACCTACTGCCTTTCCGACTTGGGATTGGTCCCGGTGGAGGAAATCAGGACGGGGCTGTGCAGATGCTGGAACAGCTCGATGTGCCGATGCTGCATCCGCTATTGTTGAACAGTAGAACGGAACAAGAATGGAGACAGTCTGCGAGTGGACTTGAGCCTTCTTTGCTGCTCGTTCAGGTCATGCTGCCGGAGCTTGACGTGAGCGTGGAGATGTTTCCGATAGCGGCACTGCAGGAAGACGGAGAAGACGCCGAGCTAAACGTTCCGCTAAAGCGGCTTGCACTTATCCCTGAACGGACGAAACGCTTGACAGATCGCATCCGCCGCTGGCTTGCCCTGCGGAGCAAGCCCAATGCAGAGAAGAAGCTGGCGCTCATTGGCTACAATTATCCCCCAGGCGAAGGAACGGTCTTCGGCGGTTCTTTCTGGATACATTCGAATCGATAGCACGTTTATTGAGCTGGCTGAAGCAGCAAGGATATCGTGCCGAGGAACTGTCAGCGGCGGAGCTGCGTGCCAGATTTATAGAGGGCGGTCTAGTCAATTCCGCAAAATGGTCTGATCCTCAAGCTTCGAGTCAGTTGATCCGTTATGCGGATCCCCATTTCACACAGAAGCTATCCAGACGTTCTTGGGGAGAAGAAGCGATAAGCCGCTGGGGTCAGCCGCCTGGTGACATCATGACGGACAACGGCTCCTTTCTCATACCCGGTCTAATGATCGGCCAAGTGTTTATCGGCCTGCAACCTTCACGCGGTATCCATGAGGATCCAGAGAAGTCACTGCACGATCGTTCGTTACTACCTACGCATCAATATACTGCGTTTTATCAATGGATTCGTGAACAGTTTCAAGCGGATGCCATCGTCCATATCGGGACACACGGCACCTTAGAGTTTCAGCGGGGGAAAGAGGTCGCTCTGTCTGGGGACTGTGTACCGGATGACTTACTCGGGGATTTGCCAAATTTGTACTACTATTACGTAGGGAATCCGTCCGAAGCGATGATCGCCAAGCGGCGCAGCCATGCCGTATTGATCGGCTATCAGGCGCCGGCTTTTACTGAAGCTGAGCTGTATGGCGAATGGCGTGAGCTTGAAGCCTTGCTGCACGAATATCGTGAAGCGAAGCAGCTCGCGCCGGAACGATGTGAGGCGATTCTACAAGAGCTGCAGTCGGTAGCGAAGTCGCTTAACTTCTACGCGGAGACTGTAGAACACATGGAGGAGGAGCTCTATCGCATGCAGCGTTCGCTCATCCCTAGTGGACTGCATGTGCTTGGCGACAGCTATTCTCCTGAAGTCGCTTTGAACCATATGCAATTCGTGCTTCGCCACGAGCGGGGAAATATTCGCTCAATTCGCGGACTGCTCGCTGAACGTCAAGGCGTTCGGGCGGATGCGCTAACTTCGGGCAAGCATGTGAGCTTGCTGCGCCAGCTCGATGAGGAAGCGAATGCGTTAGTGACCGCTTATGTGTCAAACAAGGCAATCCCGGACATGTATAAGAGTGAACATCCAGATTGGCTTAAGCAGTTGGAAGCTTCGCTCGAGTACGGTTACGAAGCTTACCTAAGATCATTGCAAAATGAGGAAGCAGAAGGGCTGATGCGGGCGTTGGAAGGCCGGTACGTGCCAGCTAAGCTCGCTGGTGACGTGCTGCGAACACCTGAAATATTGCCGACCGGACGCAATCTGTACCAATTCGATCCACGCTTAGTGCCTAGTCACACAGCTGCTGAACGGGGGGCGATTGTCGCCGAGAACTCCATACAGCAATATCGCAAGCAGCACGGGGACTATCCGCACACGACAGCGGTCATCCTCTGGGGGATCGAGACGTCGCGCACACAAGGGGAAACCATTGGGCAAATCCTGCATTATATGGGGGTTCGCATGGGCGGGGGAGTCGGAACGTTCCGTACAGAATATGAAGTGATCCCGCTTACGGAATTAGGCCGACCGCGCTTGAACGTCATGGTGCATATTACTGGGGTTTTTCGCGATTTGTTTCCGAATTTGCTGGAAGATTTACATGAGCTATTCCGCAAGGTTTCGGAGCTGGATGAACCGGATGAGCACAATTGGTTCAAGGCCCATACGCGAAGCATGGAGGAGGAGCTGCTTGCTGCTGGATATGAGGCAAGTCAAGCGCATGACTTAGCGTGCGCCCGCATCTTCGGCCCGGCAGAAGGCGAGTATGGCACGACGGTGACGCAGATGATCGAGAAGAAGCAATGGAACGAGGAGTCTGAACTTGGCGCGGCATACACGGACAGCCAGCAGCATATATACAGCGCACTGGCACGAGGACAGGCGGAGCCAGAATTGTACAGTTCTCATATGCTGGCGGTGGATATCGTGTCGCAAATTCGCAGCAGTCATGAATGGGAAGTAACGGATTCGGACCACTATTATGAGTATTTTGGCGGCTTGGCAAAGTCTGTGGAAGTGATGAAAGGTCGGAAAGCAGACATTCATATTACGGATACGACAAGGGAGCACATCAAGACAGAATCAGCTGAACATGCGATTGCACGCGGAGTAAGGACTCGCTTAACTAACCCGAAATGGATCAACGATCTCTTGAAGCATCCTTATCATGGTGCAAAGGTAATGGCCAGCCGATTCGAGTATGTACTGGGACTTGCAGCCACGACTGGAAAAGTAGAACCTTGGGTATTCGATCGTCTGCATGACGTCTATGTGGCTGATGAAGAGCTTGGTCAGAAGATGCAGGACAACAACCGCTGGGCTTACCATGCGATGATCGAAACATTGCTGGAAAGCGAGCAGCGAGGGTACTGGACACCGGATGAACAAGTTCTGAATCAGCTGCGGCAAAAATACCTTGAGCTTGAAGGAGAATTAGAAGGGGAATGAGAACAGCTTGAGGCTTAAGCTGAAATCCATTTACATTTTACATTAAGAAATGAGGTGTTAAGCTAGATGATCGAAATGTTACGCAACGAAGCTGCTTGGGAAAAAGCTTGGAAGGACGACCAAACGACAGGTGTAAACTTGATGAAATCAGCAGGGATCGAGCCTAGATTCACTTTTGGCGCCATCGCGGCACAAAACTACAATGAGCAATCGTTCAACGATGAAGGAAGAAGACGGTCAGCACGTATTATCGGCTGGTTGGAAAATCAAGGCGTAAATTTTAATGGCGCCTCTGTCCTTGACATCGGAGCGGCCTCTGGAATATTTTCTATTCCCTTTGCACAAAGAGGAGCAGATGTGACCGCCGTTGAGCCGTCGCTTCCGTTCACAGAACTATTGGCGCACAACAATCAAAAATGGGCCGACGGTAAGGTAAAGATCGTGCGCGCAGCCTTTGAAGATATGGATACGAAGACATTAGGCTGGAACCAAGCTTTTGATTTTGTCTTTGTGTCAATGTGCCCAGCGATCACAGACTGGGAGATGGTGGAGAAAGTGATCAGCTGCGCTCGAAAATTTTGTTATATCAGCTTGGCAGCAGGTCCTAAAGAACACAGCCTCACCCTTGAAATATTACCGCTGTTAAACCATTCATACAACAAGCATCAAAACTCCGAGATGATGTATTTGCTACAGCTGCTTTATCTAAAAGGGTACGCCTTTCATTCACTCGTCACAAAAGAAATGAAAGCCAGGGTTGTGTCTCGTGCGGAAGCCATTCAAGAGGTTTTACATTGGCTTAACTTTTACAATTATCCAGTAGATGAGAATACGCAGGCCATCATTGAAGATTATCTGGATCAAACTTATCCTGGAAAAACGATCCCAATCAAACAAGGAGGGCGCTTCGGCAAAGTGCTCATTCAGTTAGAAGAGCAAAGCATGTTTAATTATTCATGAGGATGAATCAACCAAAGCGCCTACATCCGATGAGTTCCCGCATAAGGGACGCGTTGTACGAAACAATGGCGGTTCCGGAAGAGCGGGAATTTTTGATCCAGATGGGCATGATATTCAGGCGGATGAAGAAAGAGGCGTGTACTTTGATTGTGTTTGCCTTTGAAAAACAACACTTATCATATTAAATGGAATGGTCATTGCGCTTGTTGGCATGTTAAGTGGTTTAGTCGCTTCTTATGAATTGGGTACACCACCCGGCGCTTCCATCACAATAATTTTAATGTTGATTTTTTCAGTCATAACACTTGCAAAGTACATGTTAGATTACTTGAAATTGGATAGACTATTTAATAAAAGTTAAGTCTAGAATAAAATATGCAGAAAATGACAAATCGAGTTTACGCCGTAGATTTGCCATTTTGAAAATAAGCCCATGCATCATACTGAGTAATCACTTCACCTATGGAAAGTTAAACTAAAGTGGAAGGGAGTTAATCATGAAGGAAGTTGATGTTGTTATTATTGGAGGAGGTCCTGCAGGTTTAAGTGCTGGACTTGTGCTAGGACGTGCTAGAAAGAAGACATTGATTATTGATGAGGGCCAACCGCGTAATGCAGTGACTAGAGAGGCTCATGGCTTTTTAACACGTGATGGCATTAGCCCACATGACTTTCGAAATATTGCAAAAGAGCAGCTTCGCACTTATCCATCGGTTTCACATCTGGAAGATATCGTCAAGTTGATAGAAGGGGAAGATGGACAATTTTTGTTGGAAACTGTTTCGGGGGTGAAGATAGCCACTAGAAAACTGCTGTTTGCTATCGGAATGAAGGATCGTGATCTTGGTATACCAGGGTTGGCGGAGGTCTATGGTAAGAGTGCGTTTGTATGCCCGTATTGTGATGGCTGGGAACTAAGGGATCAGCAATTAGTTGTCATAAACAGAGGAGCGACATTAATGCATTTTGTCCCATTGCTTTCTGGGTGGTCGAAGCAGTTAGTAGTTTGTACAAATGGTCTCGATGAATTGAGTGAAGCGGAACGTGAAGAATTGCGCGCACATAATATCCCGGTATTTAATGCACCAATACATTCAATCCAATCAAATCAAGGCATGGTAAGCCATATCAAGCTTGAGGATGGGACGGAAATTTCGTGCACAGGGATTTTCTTCAAGCCGGAATTGGAACTTGGATCGGATTTGCCAGTTGCCCTTGGTTGCCGGATGTTGGATACTGGAATCATTGAAGTCGATGAGTTTGGAAAAACTAGTGTACCTGGTGTTTATGCAGCAGGGGATGCAACTACACACTTACACCAATCTATTGTTGCAGCTGCTTCAGGTGCTGTATCCGCAGCTGCAATAAACGGGGAATTAAATCAAGAAGAATGGCGGAAGAGCAACGTTTGATTCAAATATTTTTATAAGGAGCCATTCCTGTATGCTGGGTCTTGGAATGTGTACTGGGGCCGGTACGCCAGTCCCAGCTTCAGATGGCAGCATAAAACCAGATTCGAACTTCATTCATTTGCCAACGAAAAAGTAGGTTTTATACAACGACAACGGAAGCACGGAGCAGCCGCAAGGAATTATTCCATAAGGGCAACGACCCAGTCAAGGAGCAAGAAGCGGCGTCCACCCCTTGAGAGGCAGGACGAAGCAATGTGAGGGCTAAGACCCAGTGTGACATGGGAGGGTAAGCCTTCAAGGGAATGGTGTGGATATCCAAGGTGCGGACATACCATCGTTATCCATAGATTGGAAATTGAGTTCCAAGCTTTATTCCCGCAACCGGCTCGGCCAGAAAAACATGTCATACCAACATAATATCGCCATCTCTCAAAAAAGTCGAAGTTGAAAACCTAAGAAATCGTGAGCAAATGAAAGAAAACATTAATTTATAGTGGGAGGACATTAAACTGTTAGAGGGGGTTCCCATAATAATTCAATGATAGCTAACCGGTTAGGTTTCGCTAATGCCTTAAGGGATGTTACATCCATGTTGTGGTGATTCAATAACTATGAGGTCTTGAAGAGATAATAGGCTAGTCATCTTTACCTTTTATTTTTAGCGAACCCACACCAATAATTGCTCCCAATATCACTAAAATTATACTGGCAATAATTTCATATCCTTGCAATGCCTCGATGTAATTGACGAGAAACCAACTCGGTCCCCCGCCTGCCAATCGGTTAATGATACCTCCAACTCCTTGAATCAATAGAAGCAGACTTGCACCGCTTGCAATCTCTTTCATAACGCTACATCTCCTTTTTAATAAAGAATATCAAGTTAGAATTCCCCTGATTCCAATATTGAACAAAATCGCTCCAATAACTGCTGCTCCGACAAATACAGAAGACAACGGAGCTTTTACTATTTTTGTTCGCAGTTGTTCAAGCTTATTCATTATCCAATTTT
>NZ_BOVJ01000177.1 GCF_018403665.1 Paenibacillus cisolokensis | reverse complement strand
CTCACCTCCGTAGTACACCCATTTGGCCGACGTTTTGAAAACGACGATCGTGAGCACGAACACGATGACGAACAACAGCCACGCCATCGCCGACGCGTACCCCATATTCAAAAACGAAAATGCCGTCTGGTACAAATAGATCGCATAAAACAGCAGCGAATTTTCAGGCCCCCCGAACGCTTGCCTGTTGCCTTCCGTAAAGACGTACCCTTGGGTGAACAATTGAAGGGAACCGATAATGCCCATGATGACCAGGAACAGCGTCATCGGGGAAATGGCCGGAAGCGTGATGTGGCGGAATTTATGCCACGCGTTGGCCCCGTCGATTTCCGCCGCTTCGTAATACATTTTGGGGACTTCCTGCAGCGCGGCCAAATACATGATCGTCGTTGTCCCCGTCCCCCAAAAGCCCATCATGATCAGCGCCGGCTTCGTCCATGCCGGATCAAGCAGCCATACCGGCTGCGGCAGCCCGATTCGGCCGAGCAGCTCGTTGATCAAGCCGTACTGCGCGTTCAGCAGCCACATCCACAAAAGCGTCGCCGCGACGGTCGGCACCAAGGTGGGCAAAAAGTAAACCGTCCGATAGACCGACTGACCCTTCACGTTCCTGTTCAGGAGCATGGCGATCGCCAATGCGAAAGCCATGTGGGGGAACAGGCCGAATACGGTCATGAACAGCGTATTGTACAGGGAGAGCCATACCTTCTTGTCCCGGATCATCTCCGCATAATTGCTCGCCCCGACCCATTCCGGCGGTGTGAACAAATTGTATTCGGTCAAGCTGTAGTAAAAGGAAGACACGATAGGAAACAATTGAAACAGTAAAAAACCGATCAGCCACGGGCTAATGAAACATAAGCCGGTAAGAAGACGCGCACGCGCGCGCCGTTTGATCCCGATAGTATGGCCCGCATCCATCTACAGCCCTCCGATCCTGGGAATAAAGCCGGGAACGGCGGAAATAGCGAGCTCCGCCGTTCCCGATCACCTTCTCATTTCTTCGCTTTGTCCGCTATCGGCTGCATTTTGCTGACGACGTTGTCCATCGCCTGCTGCGCCGTAATTTGTCCTTTGAGCGCCTTTTCCGTTTCTTCGTTCAGCGCCTGCAAGTACTGGTTAATGTAAATGCTGTTCGGGAAGCCGTTCAAGTTCGGGCTTTTCGCGCTCTCGAAAAACTCCCACAGCGATTTCGTCGCTTCATTCTTGTTCAGCTTCGGATTGTCGAGCGCGCTGAGCAGCACCGGAATCGTCTTGTTCTGGATCGCGTAGTCGATTTGAACATCCTCGGACAGCAAATACTGCATCAGATTCCAAGCCTCCTGCTGATGCTTCGCTTTGGCCGGAATAAACATCGCCACCGGGCTTACCATGCCGGAATTTTCCAATTCCGGACGGTCTTTCGGATAAGGGAAAGGAGCGACGCCGATATCGCCTTTCTCGCCGCGTATATCGTTATACCAGTTTTCCCAGCCGATCATCATGCCTAGATTGCCGGTAATGATCGGGTCTTGCGGCGTGTTCATTTTGCCCATGCCGGATTTGAACTTGGCGATTGCGTCATTGCCGAATTCTTTGTAGTACGCAGCCTGGTACGCGATCGCGTCGACGTTGGCCTTCTGGTTGGCCGTCAGCTTGCCCTTGCCGTCATCCCAAGAGCCGCCGAAGATGATCGGCCAGAAGACGTTGTCGATCCAGGGATAATCCGGAATAAAGCCGATTCGCATAATATTGCCCTTGTCGTCCTTCTTGGTCAGCTTCTTCGCGACGTCGAACATTTCCTCCAACGTCTGCGGAGGCGCAGCGATATCCGCTTCGGCGAACGCCTTCTTGTTGTAGAACAGCTTGTTGGCCATGCTCATCGAAATCGGGAAGCCATGGATCTGTCCGTTCACCTTCATCCGTTCCAGCGCAGCGGGAATGATTTTCTTGGCATCCAATCCCGACGACTTGACGAAGCTTTCCAGGTTCAATACCGCGCCGGCTTCCGACCACGGACCGATGTTGTTCCAGTAGGTGATGACCAAATCCGGGGCGTTGCCGCCGGAAATGGCGGTCAGTTGTTTTTGCGGATCCTGGTTGCTCAGGGCCTTCACGGTGATTTCGCTCTGGCTGGCGTTGAACTTCTCGACGATTTTGTCCACGACCGCCGCGCCGTCCCCCGTAAACGGATTCCAGAATTGGATTTCTACTTTCTCTTTCGGCTTCTCGGTGACCTGCCCATTCGACGCGTTTCCCGTATTCGGAGAAGACGCCTCTTGGCTGGAGGAGCATGCGCTAAGCCCCACTGCCGAGGATAGGAGCAGCGCCAGCACGGCACGGCCCGGTTTGAAGCGTTTCGTTTTCATTTCCTGCATTCGGAACTCACCCTTTTTTCGTATTGGTTCTAGCCCTTTCTTCCTTCTGCGCTGTTCGTCCCTTCGCATCACCTCCTTTAAGCAAGCCCGCATCAATCCTTCGAGACGGTCACGGTGCGCTCGAACGTTTCCGATTTGCCGTTGTGCACGATCGTGACCGAAACCTTCGCTTTTCCTTTCCGGACGCCGGTCATGATTTTCTCGTTCCCGATGACGGTTCCGCCTCCTCCAAGCTTGTCGCTCAAAGCGATCGCATCGCCCTGCACGGTCCAACTGTACGAAGCGTCTGACCAAGGAATCTGATACCCGTTGTCGAAAAAGCTTCGGAGCGTGATCGGTGCCGTTTGCCCAGGCGCAAGCTTGCTGCGGCCGCCCTTCAGCTCGTGGAACGTTTGTCCCGACACCTCGATGACGACGGACTCCGCTTCGATTCCGCCCGCGATGGCCCGGATGGTCGCCTTGCCGGGGGAAATCGCTTTCAGAGTGCCATCGGGCTTTACTTCCAAGATCGAGGGGTCGGAAGATTCAAACACAGGGCCGGGAACAACCGCATACCCGCCTTGCCTCTCCGGCTCCGCACGATTTTTACAACCGGCTCCCATTCGGCGCCGATATCCATGGTTGGCACCGGGGAAGGCAGCTCGATATAGGTATCCGCGGGCGGCTTTCGATTGTACTTGAGCAGGGCGATATCATCGAAATACAACGTGGCCCCGTAAGTCGGAAACTCCCTCATCGCCAGAGAAAGACGGATGATGTTCTTCAAATTGGCGCCCGCATCCCGCAGTTCGCTGAACGGAATCTCGACCCGGTTCCATTGACCGGCCGCGAGCTTCACATTCATCAAGACCGAGGAACTCCAGCTGTAACGGTCATACATAAACTCGAAGTAAAGCGTCTGTTCGGCGCTCGTTGCATTGTAGACGTACATGGCGATAGCGTCGTAACCGCTCCAATCGGTGTTGGTGTAATTCACGAATTGACGGTCCGACCCGTTCAATGCCTCGGAACCCGAATCAATGAACGCCCTGACCGGTCCCCAGCCTGTCGGAAATCCGACCTTCAGCGATTGGGCGCCCGAATAAACATACTCGGTCACGGTGTTGAACGATCGGGTGACGACGCTGTTGCCGCCGACATTGAATTCGCCTTCGAAATCGGCGAGGATGTACTTCTCCGAAATCTCGCCGCCGCTTGGCGCAAGTACGACGTCTTTGCGAATCGCAGTCCCTTCGGCCACATCGAATCGAACCGTCCGACTGAGGTAGCCGTCCTTCGTTACGGTAAAAGAGTGCCGAATCGAATAAAGACCGTTCGCGATAAACTTGCCGTCCGTACCGGTAACCGCGGAGAAGCCGTCTTCGCCGGTGACTTTGGCGCCGGCCAGCGGATTTCCGTCCATGTCGACCACACGGGCTTCCACATTCCCGACGGGCGGAGTGAACGTTCCTTTTGCAAAGCGGTAAATGTCGCCGTAAAGCTTGCGCCCGATCGGACTCCGATGGCGGTACAGGTCATAGATGGCATACACATCCTGGTAGTAGGCGAGTATGGAATCCGCCATGTATCCGTACTTCACGCCGCCGATCAAGTAGTTATAAAGAACTTGCCGGTAGTACGGATTTTCAACCGCCCGCTGGTCGAATTCGATCTCCACGCCTTGACCGCTGTTCTTCGAAAGCTCCGCTGTTTCCTTGATGCGCTGAATCGTGGTGTCCGGTTGGAAATAGTGGTTCGGCTGCACAAGGGTAAAATCGAACCCATGCTTGCTGCCGTTCGCCTTCTCGCCCGCCCCGGACCACGGAATCCAGCCGAGACGCATTTCTTTGGCGTTCAAATAATCGGCAGTCGCCTTGACGTTTTCTTTCTCACCGGGAACCGTCGTGTCCAAGTCTTCCTGCAGCCAATAAAAGCCGGCCAACTTCAAATGCTTGTAGTGCTGCCGATTGAATCGTTCGATCATCGAATCGATAAACCAGCGAACGAGCTCGTTGCGGGTGTCGAGGCTAGACAAATCGTCGGACACGCCGTCGCCGTTGAAATCGCCGAAGTCCCGGCTGTTCGGATCGGGAAACGGAAGGGTCAGATAGACGTTCACCTGTTTGTCGTGATTTCCCAGTTCGCGTCCTACCTGCTTTACCGCTTGCTCTAGCGCGTCAAGCTGAAGGTTCTTGACAAACGGCCGGTCCATGGCATACTGCCAGTCCTGCAGCCGGCCCGGCACCGCGTTCTGCAGCCAATCGTACCAACGATGCAAAGCTCCCCCGTACGGGGATTTCGTGGTCAGGATGAGGAAGGTATCGAAGAAATCATCCTGTGCCCGGCCCCGCTCATCCAAATAACCGACGTAAGGCAAAATTTGTCTTTGTCGTAATCGCCGACGGGTTCGCCGTCATAGTTGGCCGGATCGTAGTAGCCTGTGTAAATGAGCGCGATGTTGGAAGCGAAATTCGACCGCGGATCGTTTTTCGGCAAATATGCCGCCGATGCGGGGGGAACCAGCCAAGAGGCGGTCAACAATAAAGCAAGAACCAAGCTTAACGTGCGTTTTGCGGCGAGTTTCGTGTACATGTTTCACAGCTCCTCTCATTTTTTGGATTTGGGTTACTTAATGAAAACCGGCAATAAAACAGATATCACCTCCTTTTTATTTATAATTCTGGAAATTTCCTCTTTATTGAGTTGAACGGTCTCCTCACCGTGGATATCCCCGCATATTTCGCGAGCAACGCCCCGATCCGGAAGACCGCGCCTCTCCGCAGAGCAAGCGTGATATCTATTTCTTCTTGTTTGCCAAAAATTGGTCGACCTGCCTTTGCAGCTCGTTTGCGATCCTTTCGAGCGCCGGCCCCGCCTCCGCTTCGAACTGCTCCCAAGCCGTGTCGGGATCCAATACCCCGTTGAACAGAGGCGTATAATATTTCGCCTCGATCCGGTTATAGCGGTCCAACTCGGCTTGCACCGGCCCGCTGACAAACTCGAATCCGGTCAGCACATCCGGCGTGAAGTTGGCGGCGTCGCGAATAAAACGCACCAGTCTCTCCGTCCCTTCGTTTCCCGCCCCAATGCGGTCGTCCCCCGGATTCCAAATCCATACAAAGGCCGGTTGGTTGTAACGGGTGCTGATCGTTTTGGTCTTATTCCCCTCGACCGGCTCCCAATGCATGCCCTGAATCCCGTAAGCGAGCAGATCGTAGTTCGGCTTTTCGTTCGCCCAGTTCAGGAATCGGATCGCTTCTTCTTTATGCCTGCTTACGACCGGAACGGCGATAAAATTCCACTGCGAGAAATCGGATATGTTCGCCCCCGGCGTATCATCGAAAAACGTCACGCTCTCAAATTCACCCTCCGGCACATGCTCTTTCAACGTTTGCCCGGCGACGCTGCTGACACCGAATGAACCAGTTGGAAAAATCGCAACGCGCCCGACCAATCCCGGTTCCTGAAAATCCTTGATTCCCAGTACATCCTTGTGCATGACCCCGTCGACATACAGTCTCCGTGCTTCCTTCACCCATCTCCGGACGGGGGAATCGGGTTCCTTGAACACGTTGTGCACCTTGCCGTCGTTATGCTGATAATACAGCATGAGACTGCTCTTCAAAGCTTGCGTAGGGCGAATCCGGTTCTCCGAATCGTGATAATGCCGGAAGGTCGCCTGACTGTAAAGCTGTTGGCTTCTCGTGCCTCCCGCTATGAAGGGAGCAAGGCCGGGTTCTCTGGCTTTGACGAGATACGCGAAACGGATCAAGTCTTCGTAATCCCGGATCGGCGGAACACCCAGCTTCTCGCGAATATCTTTGCGAACGTAATACGAATGGCTCATGACATGGCTGACCCCAAGCGGGATGGCCATCACCTTGCCCCCGAACCGGTTCGCGTCCCACATTTGCCGGGGACGCTTGGTGACGATCGTCTCTCCGTATTGCTCCAGCAGGACATCGAGCGGTTCGTAGTAACCGCTCGCAATCATTTCGTTCAAATGCAGCCATGGGGCGTCGAAGATAAGGTCGATCTCCTCTCCCGATGCAAGAGCGACCTGAGATCGGGTGCCAAAATCATTCCATGGCACGAATTCCATCTCGATCTTAACGTTCACCGTCCCCGTCATCCGGCGTTCCGCCTCCTGCATGACGAGATCAAAGTCGGGGGAGCGCTCGCCCGGCACCATGATTTTCAGTGTGACGGATGGGTCCGCCTCCAGGGGAGCCGAGTTGCCCTGTTCATCTCCCGGATTGTACAAACAGCCTCCTAACAAGAGCAATAGCCACAATCCTGACAAGCGCGCCAAACCAAGATACATTCGCTTCGCCATATCGGTCCCCTCCCCCCTAGGAATGCTGCTGCCGGTACTGATTAGGCGTCATGCCGGTCGCTTTCTTGAACGCCGTGAAAAAATGGCTTTTCGTCAAAAATCCGGACCGCTCCCCAATATCGGAAACGGAAATGGTCGTCGTGACGAGCAGCTCCTTCACCTTATCGATCCGCCGGTTCAGCATGTAAGCCGATAGCGGCTGGTTTTGCGTTTCCATAAAAATTTGCCGAACATATTTGGCCGACAGCGACACGTGCTGGGCCACGTCCTCAGCCGACAGCATCGGGTCGTGGATATGGTAGTCGATATACGCGATCATTTCCTCGGCCAGCTTTTCTTTCCGGTCTGACCCTTGCCTGCTGTTCAGCCGGTTCATGATGTCAAGCAGCTCTTGCTCCAGCCACCTGCGCAGATCCTGCAGAGTCGGGAAACGGGCAAGCTGCTTGTCGATGCCGTCCACGCCTTGCAAGGCCGACAATTTATCGAACTCCTTCACGATGGCGAAAAGCATGACGGTCAGCTGCACTTTGCATTCCGACAATTTCATCGCGGCCAGCTGCGAGAACAACTCATCCAAAAGCAAGGCCGCCTGCTCCTTCTTCCCGGCTTTTACCGCCGCGAGCAGCTTATCGACGCTTTTGAGCTCGGACTGCGGCTGCATCATTTGAACGTATCGTTCATAGTCGTTCTCGGTATAAATGCGGTCGCTGCCGCTGATGAACTTCAGCAGCGTCAGCTCGTGGACGAAGTCGTACACCGAGCGCAAGTCGTCCTCCCTATGTTTCGCATCGCTTATAGCAACGACTACGTTCAGTCGGACGTACTTGCGGATGTGTCTCTTGATCGTTTCGAGCAAGGTCTTCATTTCGGCTTCGCTGCAATCGAGACCGATCAGAAATACGATGTGGTCTCCGGCCAAATCGATGGCCTCGAGCGCTCCGCCCTCGCCGCGGACGGTTTCCTCCGCAATGTTGCACATCGCGTATTTGAGAAGCCGTCGGGACGCGAAATCGTAACCGTCGACAAACTCGTGATACGACTCGATTTTGACCACGACGAGACGAAGATACTCCCAGTCGAATAGGTCAGTCGCTATGGCGATACCGTCCCGCATCGTCCGGCTCATTCTCCCCTGCAGCAGCCACTGGCGCATGTACTCCGTTTTGACCATATGGTGATGGTCCCGCAGCGAAACGTTCATTTCGTCCACCCGGTTGGATAGCTGTTCGATGCCATGTTTCAAGATGCTGTACTCGTCTTGTATAGGCACCTGGCCGGCCGGGACTGCCGGATCGTTGTTGAACTTACGCTGAAGCTGCTCCGCAAGATTGCGAAACGGCTTAATCGTTCGCCGCGAATTCCAAAGCGCCGCGGCCAGCAGCAGAACGAGAAGCAGGATCGAATAACCGACGATTCGCCGTTGAAACGATTCCGCCTGGCTTTTGAAGCTTTTCAGCTCGGTGAGCGAATACACTGTCCATTTCTGGGAAGGCAGCGGAGCGGAATTGACGAACAGCCTTTGACCTCCCCCAATATCGATAACCGGGGTCCCCGATGATGCGGGTTTCATTCCGCGAAGCATGGTTACGATCCCACTTTGGCTCTCCGTTCCGCCCAATACGTTGCGCCCTTTCTCGTCCAGGACCAAAATGTCCGTGCCCAACTCCTTGTTATGGTCCAGTAGATCATTTTGCAACGCCCGGTTGTCGAGCAGAAGGACTAGATAGCCTCTGTTGTCTTTTTTGGCGGGAGTCGACAGCACGATCAGCGCCAAATGGGAAACTCCTCCGACCTCGTGAGGGAAAAATTGGAGAAACAGCGGCTGCTGTTCCTGCACCTTCTTCAGCATCGGGCCGTCTCCGAACGCGTCGAACGTGACGACGCCTGTTTGCGAGTCGAATACTTGCCGCGTCTGTAAATTGATCATATACGCCCGTTGGATAAACGGTTCGGTCGACATAAAGTTGGTCAGCGTATTAAGCGCTTCCATATCCGCAAGCGGATCGAACCGGTCCAATTGCAGCCACTCTTGGATGTAGCGATTCTCGTACATATTGAGGCCGTACGCCTTCAGCTTGTTCAGGATAAACTCGGTGCGGCTCGCGGTGCGGACAATTTTGTCCTGATTGAACAAATCCATCTGCGAGTAAGCGTATTTCGAAAACTGGTTGGACAAAAACAAGGAAAATGGCACGATGATAATCGTGAGAACGATTCCCACCCACAAGTAGAGCCGTATGTGGTTTCGAGACAGCAGCTTGCGCATAATCCGCCCTCCGTTTGCCGTTTGCCTTATCAATACGACGGACGGGTAACCCCTTCCTTCCCGCTGCGGAACCGTTTATCCCGATTGCACCGACATCGTAACACGGCCGGTTGGTTCCCGCCTAGTTTTCATTCGGCGAATCGGGTTCTGAAACGGCGAAAACCGTCCCGAACGCCGGGAAATAGCGGGGTTCGAGACGGTTAGTGAACGTTCAAATGTTATTCCGATTTTGTCAGCCAAAAATTTCCTTAATTTGGACCGAGTCCGTTTTGCTTAAATCAATAAATCCGTCTTCCAAAGCGATTAACGGACGTGTCGGGTAATTGGGATGAATGAGAACGATCTTTCCCTTTCGGCCATCGGTCAACATGACATCGCTTCCAACTTGCGCAGACATAAGCCGGTTCAGGAACGCCGCTTCCGTCCTCCCTTTCGTGATGCTGCAAGGCAACGATCGCGATACGTTCCTCGACACCGGACTGTTTCAGCATATCGTATAAAACAGCAGCGTGCTGCCCAGCGTGATATCGTCGGCCACTTCAGGCGCCCAATCTTCGTCGTACTCGTGCCGCGCTTCACGGCCGATGCGGTACTTTGCCCCGGCCAGAAAACCGATCAGCCCGTCTCCGGTACAATCGAGGAACATTTTGCTCTCGAAGCGGATGCGCCGTTCCGACCCCATCATCCAACCGGTTACGGAGCGGATCACCCGCTCGTCCTCTTCGCCATCGGCCTCCACTTCGTGCACATCAGTGTTAAGAAACAGCAAAATATTTTTCTCCGCACGCACCGTCTCCAGCACAACTAGATCCCAGATATAAGGATTGCCGTCGATGTTGCGGTATTGGTTCTCTACAAACATTTCGCCCATGATTCCCGTTTCGCGGGCATACCGGTGCGTCCCGTGCGCGGTCGCCCCGCACACCCATACGCGGACCTCGCTGCTGGAATTGCCTCCGAGCACAGGCCGGTTATTGACCAGCGCTACGGTTTGTCCCAATCTGGCTGCCGCGACTGCCGCACAAACGCCCGCCAATCCGCCGCCCACGACGGTGATATCGGTTTTGACCACTTCGAGTTTCATATCAGTGTCTCCGTTTCGACCTCATATCCTTAATTTCATATTAATTCTTTCTATTCCCTTTTGACATGCATGTTTTTATCATAAAGCATATACTTTATTTCAATAGAGGAAGGGTGGTACATATGGATGGGGTTCAACTGTGGGAACTTACGCCGCGGGTCTGTCAATATCGATACTGGCACCGAAAGGAACGATTTGCCCTGAAAGAAGATCAATACCCGGGCTGGATGCTGTTTGCCGTCGAGGATGGAGCTTTTCATTATGAGGTGAAAGACGAGCAAGGAACCGCTTCGTTCGGCGACCTTGTCCTTTGTCCGCCGCATACCCCGTTCCGTCGGAAAGTCATTTCGCCGCTGTCCTTTCATTTCGTCATGTTCCATTGGCATCATGCGGCCGAAAACGTTCTCGGGTCGTACAACGACTTCAATCCGATCCCTGTTGGAAAAATAACCATCGCCGACCGGCATCGCCTGGCTTCCGATTATGCTTCTCTCAAAAAATATCCGAACAGACACATCCGTACCGGCAGCCCTGGGTGGACCATCTGTTGAAAGATATATGGTATTTGTACTGCTTCGAGGCGAACCAGGCCCATTATGCCGAAGCAATCATCAAAGATCCGCTGATGGTCCGAGCCGCAGATCATTTGGCGCAACACGCCTACGGCCCGTTCAGCATGAAGTCTTTGTCCGACGCGCTCGGTCTCAGCCCGGTTCAGTTCACCCGCCGCTTCAAACACGCCTACAATATGCCGCCTACCGACTATCTAACCCGTCACCGTTTGCAAAAAGCCTGTTCCCTGCTGGTGACGACGGCGATGACCCTGGATGAAATCGCTGAGCAGTGCGGCTATGAAAACGGCTTTTATCTCAGTAGGGTTTCACCAAAAAAATGGAAATGAGCCCTTCGCAATATCGCAGGACTCACCGGGTCTAACCTATTATTGAATAACGTTGATCTACTTGACGTTACGATGGCGAATGGCGATGACCACGGCTTGGGTTCGGTCTTCAACCTCCAGCTTGGCGAGGATCCGGTGAACATGCGTCTTGACGGTGCCTTCCGATATGAAAAGCGCGTCGGCAATTTCCGAATTCCGCTTTCCGTATGCCAGCAATTAAAGGACTTCGCGTTCTTTCTCCGTCAATGGCTCGAATTCGACGGCGTCTTCTCCCGGGTAGAGCGAATCCTCCTGCTTCAACGTCTGCGCGATGGCCTTGGCGGCTGTCGTGCTTTGATAGAGCGCGGCTCCTTGATGTACGGAACGGATCCCTTCAAG
This sequence comes from Paenibacillus cisolokensis, assembly GCF_018403665.1. GTDB lineage: Bacteria > Bacillota > Bacilli > Paenibacillales > Paenibacillaceae > Paenibacillus_AH > Paenibacillus_AH cisolokensis. Next base: position 3,909 of record NZ_BOVJ01000177.1, on the reverse strand, counting down.
CATCACTTTGGTATCGGAATCCTTCAGCAAGTACCCTATGGCTCCGGCCCGAATCCCATCCGCGACGTACTGTTGGATGTCGAAGGTCGTCAGGAGTATGATTTTCGTCTCGGGATTCAGCTTCATAATGTCTCTTGTCGCTTCGATCCCGCTTCACCGACAACCTCCATATCAGGTTGCATGCCGATCATATATTTCAGGCCCTGCCGGATGATCGGCTGGTCGTCTGCGAGGACGATCCGGATGCCGCTTTTTTTGTATTCGGTCATCGTCATGGAATAACAGCCTCCTTGTGTAGCGGGATTTCCGCCCGAACCGTAAACCCTTGAGGAACATTGCATGCAAAAGAGACCCTGCCTCCGGCCGATTCACAGCGTTCGATCATCCCCTTCATCCCGAAGCCTGGCGTGAAGCTTGCACCACAAAGTTCGTGTGTATGACTGGGCATCTCATTGACGGTCAATGCATGTATTTCTTCGCCTCCAATAGAGCCCAGTCTGATCGTACCGTTCGCATTTGGTGCAATTGGCGTTCTGCCATGCAAATCCGGCGGGGAGGTTCAAGTTGATCATCGACTACAGAGCAAATCGGCAATTCGCCGCCCGTGATGTTGAGTATGAGCCGGATAATAAGACCGAACGTATAAAAAAGCACCCGAAGGTGCTTTTTAATGCTTATTCGATCCAACTTTCATCCCGGATGAGACAGCCTTCGTGCGCCGCCATCTCGGGCACTGTGTACCGCACAACGCCCGTCCTCCCGATCGGACGCCAGAAGCTTGCCGCCCGGCGCCAGATATACTTCGCGCACCAGCGCTGGGACAGGTCAGGAATGGGAATCGGCCGGGATTTTGTTCCTTCTTTCAAAAAGAGAATGAGCGCGGGCAACAACAGGCCGCGAACCAGAAACGTATCCATCAAAATGCCAAGCGCGACGATAAATCCGAACACGAATAGGTCGGCGATCGGCATCGTCATCAGCGCCGCGAAAGTGGCCGCGAGAATGACCCCGGCCGAAGAGATCACGCCGCCAGTATTGCGGACGGCCGTTTCCAGAGCATCACGCAATCCGCGTCTTTGACGCTCTTCCAAAAAACGGGAAACCATAATGATGTTATAGTCGATGCCCAAAGCAACGAGAAAAATAAAAGCGTATACCGGTACCCGCGTGCTGATCGCATCGAACCCGAACATCGCATCTGCCAAAAACAGCCCCAGTCCGAGTGCGGAAGCATAGGACAGCAAAATGGTGGCCATCATATACAGCGACATTTTGAAAGAGCGCGTCAACACATAGAGCAGCAACAGAATGAGCACCGTTTCCAAAACAACGATTTTCGCGATATCCGATCGGTTTATATTTCGTTCATCCAGCAAACTGGCCGTCGTGCCGGCAAAATACAATTGACCCGACAACCCGGCGTCCCGAATGTAGCGATCCGCTTCCTCGCGCATGGCTGACAATCGTTCTACCGCTTCTGCGGAATATGGGCTAATGTCGAAAGACAGCGACAATTCCGCTGCGGTACGATCTGCGTTGACCCGGGAAACCCGGACGGAGGCAACGTTCGGTTGTGCCCTCAATTGATCTGCCAGTGCATTGATCCGCTCCTGGGGCATTCCGGTTTCGTTCACCAATAAAATGGTTGTGGGCGCCAGTTCCCCTTTGTTGTAGCGTGCCTCCACAATTTCGTAACCGACGCGGGAAGGCATATCGGACGGAAACGACTTGACCATATCGTATTCGAATTTCAGGTTCCATACATTCAGCGCCGTCACGACCAAAATGAGAAACACCGTGATGCCCGTAACAGCGGGCCTGGCGGTCACAAATCGGGCGATCGGTCCCCAGATGCCATGTTTGATTTCCGTCTCCTCCCCGAATTTCGGAACGCGGGGCCAGAACGATTTCCGGCCGAACGCGGTAAACAGCGCGGGAACCAACGTAACGGAAGCCAGCATGATCATGGCCATAGCAGTGCCAAAAACAGGAGCGAAATTGGAGTAATCCCTGAAATCGGCGAAAAACAGGATGAGCATCGACGCCAGCACCGTGCCGCCGGCGATCAGAACCGGTTTGCCGGTGGCGCGCATCGCTTCCCGCATCGCTTCATGTTTGTTTTCATACCGGCACAGTTCTTCACGGTAACGCGAGAAAACGAACAAGGAATAGTCGATGACCGCGGCAAACAGCAAGACACTCATGATCGATACCGTCTGGCTGCTCAGTTCCAGTCCCGCCGCGCCAAGAACCCCAACTAATTGATTGACTGTCTGATGAACGATCACCGTCGCCAACAATGGGATCAGGGCAAGCAATGGCGAACGGTATATGATGACAAGCAGCACGAGGATGATGCCGACAGTGGCCAGCAGAAGTACGAAGTCGGCCCTTTCAAACAATCTCACCGTGTCGCCGGCAATGCCTGCAGGTCCGGTCACATAGAATTGATTTGCCCCTCTTGCCGGTTCCCCGGCCTGCAAAATAGCGTCCACCTTTTCGCCCAACTGGCTGCCGCCCAACTCTCCCGACAAGGTGGCCGGAACGATCATGGTCGATCCGTCCTTCGAAACGAAAGCTTTGAGAACGGCATCCGGCAACGCCGCCAAATCGAGCAAGTCCACATGCTCGATGTTCGCCTCCGCTATTGCCTGTACCGTTTTCAACACAGCCTGGACGTCCACTTCTCCCTGTTCGCGGTGAAATACGAGAATGGCGGGTGTTCCCCGATCGTCGGTGAAATACTCCTTCAGCTTCGCTTCAGCGATCATGGACGCCGCCTCGGCGGGAAGGGCTTTAAAATTGGGCGATTTGTATTCGGACGGACGCGGACCCATGCTTAACATGAGCATGGCGGCGACCCACACGATCAGTGTGATGCGCACCCCTTTTGGGGTTGTCAACTTGTCCGTCACTTTGCGAATGATGGAACCCACAGCGTTTTTCCTCCCGTTTGATTTTAATTCGGATCGATTTCTGTCTGTTTCTTCAATAAGGCGATCGTCTCTTTCAACCAATCCCGGTCAGCCTCATACATTCTGATGCGGCGGTCGATGGCCAGGTCAATGCCCAGACCGTTAGGGTGCTTCGGCGCGTTCCGGTACGTGTCCAGCAAACGTTCGGTATTCTCCAGCCGGCCTTTCAAACAGGCCAAAGCGTCCCGCACCGATTCGTGATCGATAAACATCATACCAATCTCAAAGGCCGGAATCGTTTCGTCGGTAGAGGCTAGCACCTCGCGAAGCAGTTTCTCGAATCGCTTCTCTCCTTTCTCCGTAATGGAATAGACGAGCTTTGTCGGACGATTGCCCTCCTGGCCAGGGGAAGATTCCGCATACCCTTCTTTTTCCAGACGCTTCAGGATCGAGTAAGCTGTAGCTTTTTTCATATTGGATACTCGGCCCAAATTTTTCTCAATAAACTCATTGATCTTGTATCCGTGCTGACTTTGCGCCTTTAATAAGCCGAGAATCAACAGTTCCCTTTCCACAAGCGGCACCCTCTTTCCAAACCTGGAAACAATTTTATTATATTTATTTGTGATTAGTCAAATATAACTAATCGATGAGAGAACCCGATAAAACGCGTTCGGTATTAACTGGAAATACTCGTGCGGTTGTGGATTTGCGTGGTGGAGCCTAATATCATCCGATAAAATCCTTCCGTTTTCCGGTTTATCCAACCTGCTAGTGAACTGATTTATGCAATCGAAGGTAAATAAACCCGAATTTCGAAAGTAACATCGTCTGAAAAACAAGAAAAGGGCTCCAAATCTTTGGTAGAATGGTGTTTGTCCAGAACATCACCTACAAAGAAAGGAGCACTTTTTAGGTGAAGTCTACCACACCCGTCAGCAAAATCAAGACCGAATTTACCTTGCAAAACGCCACAAATGTTGGAGGAAGCAAA
>NZ_BOVJ01000176.1 GCF_018403665.1 Paenibacillus cisolokensis | reverse complement strand
TCAGCTTTTTGAAATTTTCGAAAAATGCCCGGAATGAAGCACGATCAGCCCCATCCCTTCCAACACGCGCTGGTGAACCCGCTCGACAATCGCGTCGTCGACCTTGTCATGACCGATATGTCCCCACCAGATGAGCACATCGGTCGCGTTCAGCCGCTCTTCGGTCAGCCCGTGCTCCGGCTCGTCCAGCGTCGCCGTGGCCACCTCGAAGCTCTCGTTCGCGATCCCGTCGGCGATCGCTTGGTGAATGCCGTTCGGATATACTTTCGTTACCTCTTCGTGAGCCTTCTCATGCAGAAATTCGTTCCATACGGTCACTCTGATCATAGTTATTTTGCTCCTTTGCGCATTGATTCGGTTACCAGCCAACCATTACATTAAAACACCCAGATGAGGAACGCAACGATCATGACAAGCTGCAGCACAATTTTGACGACGACGCCGGAGAACAGGCCGACGACCGAACCGAAGCCGACCTTGGCCGACTTGTTCAGGTCGCTGCCGGCGATCAGTTCGCCGATGACGGCGCCGAGAAACGGGCCGATGAGCAGGCCGAACGCCGGAATGACGAACGGGCCGATCAGCACGCCGATCGTGCTGCCGACGACCGAGGCCCGGGATCCGCCGTACTTCTTGACTCCCCAGGCGCTGACCGCGTAGTCGGCGATAAAGAGCACCGCCAGAATAACGGTCTGGATCGCCCAGAACCAGAAGCCGAACGGCTCGAACGACACCATGAAGCCGTATACGAAGAAAGCGGCGTAAATCGCCAACGCTCCGGGCAAAACCGGGTAAATCGCGCCCGCCATCCCGATCGCAAACAGCAGAACGACAATGATCCATGCCGCGATTTCCACGAGCCGTCACCCTTTGAGCACGTATTCGCGAATCACATGCGCCACGCCGTCCTCTTCATTCGTCAGCGTAACGACGTCCGCGGCCGCCTTGACCGCTTCCTGGGCATTGCCCATGGCCACGCCGAGTCCGGCTTCGCGAATGGCCGCGATGTCGTTCAGGCTGTCGCCGACGGCGACGACCTGCGACATGTCCAACCCGAGCAAGGCGCATAACTCGCGCAGGCCGGAAGCTTTGGTGACGCCCTTCGGATTGATCTCCAGATTCAAGGGGGAGGAGTTCGTAATTTCCAGGGAGCCCCACCCGGCCAGTTCCTCGCGAATCCGCGTCAGCGTAGGCTCATGCTCGGTGTGGTAACCGAACTTGAGCCAATGGCGCGAATCGTAGCCCTCCTCGGGATCGAACCATTTTTCTTTGTTGTACAAGCCTTCGACGGAATAGGCCCAGTACCAGACTTCCGGATGCTCGAGCGCGATGCGGTGCATTCTTTCGATATCGGCCGGATTGAGCGTCGAACGCCGGTGCAGCACATGCGGCTTGCGCCATACTTCGCCGCCGTTGACGGTAATCATCGGCGTGTCGAGCTGAAGCTGCGCCGCAAACGGCAGCACATTCTGCACCCCCGGCCGGTCGAGAAGCATACGATAACGCCAGCGTCCAGTGCGTCGTGGATCGCCTTCTCGTTTTCCTTGCTGATCTCGATTCGATCGTTCAACAACGTTCCATCCATGTCCAGAGCGACGAGTCTATAATCTCCCATGTCCGCCTCCTAATATACCAATATGGCCATTTTAGCACATTTGCGGCGGATTCCAAACGCCTGGTTGGAAGTTTTGTCCTTCGGACGGAACGTTGCCGCCAAAGACCGCGGATTTACCGTTGCAACAGCTCCTCGATATGCACTTTGCGGCCGGTGCGGGCGCTTTCCAGCGCGCCGAACACCATCGCGATGCTTTGCAGATTGTCCGCGCAGTCGGTTTCCGCCGGACGGCCTTCCTCGAGCGCCGCGAACATCTCGTCGAGACAGCCGGCATGCCCTTCACGGCCTTTCCAGTCGATGGCGGCTTCGATCCGTTCCGTCTCGCGGATGAAGCCGTCCGCGTTCGGACGCACCCGCTCGGCAAACACTTGCTCATGGCCGTCCCATATCGCGGTTCCTTCGCTGCCTGCAACGCGCCAGCTTGCTTCCCAGGAGGTCGGAGCGCCTTGCGCGCACCAGGAGCCGCGGTAGTCGAACACCGAACCGTCGGACATTTCAAAGATGCAGAGCGCCGATGCGTTCCCTTTGTACCAGGAGCCGGGCGGATTGAACTCGTGGCAGTACACCGCCACCGGATCGGCCCCGCTGATGAACCGGGCCTGATCGAACGTGTGGATCGCCATATCGAGCAGCAGCGGGCTCTCCATTTCGTCACGAAATCCGCCGAATCGCGGGCCGACGAAGAAGTCGGCGGCGATCAGTCCCGGCTTTCCGATCGCGCCCGACGCGATCAGTTCGCGATACGCCCGGATCGAACGCAAATACCGGCGGTTCTGCATGACGTTAAACGCCAGCCCGCTCTCCTTCGCCGCCGCGACCATCGTCCGGGCGTCGCGCAAGTTGGCCGCCAGCGGCTTCTCGCCGAACACATGGCAGCCGGCCTTAAGCGCCGTCATGCAAACGTCGTAATGGCTGTCCGGAATCGTAATGTCGAACACGATGTCCGGTTTCGTCTGCCGGATCGCCTCCGCCAAATGGGTGAACACCGGCACGTCCAGCCCGTGGCGCGACGCCATCTCCCGGGCGGCTTGCTCGCGGATGTCCACAAGCCCCGCAATTTCGGCGCCGGTCCGTTCGGCCGCATAGCCGACCCATTGATTGGCCATGCCGCCGCATCCGGCGACGATGATTTTCCAGTTTGCCATTGCTGATCCCTTCCTCTCCCGCCGCGTATGCGCGCAGGTTTGATCGAATAGATGGCTGACCCCATTATAAGCCGAAAATCGCTTTCGCACCGTAGCCGAAGTTGCTTATTTATTATTATATTTTGTCCGGGCCGGACAGCCCGGATGTCACAATACCGCGCTGTGCCGAAGTCTTATATACCGAATCCGTTATTTTTGACGGATAATAATGGAAACGGGGAGGTGATGGCCATCGGGATCGAGGAATGGATCGAACGGGCGAAAGCGGGGGACCCGGAGGCGTTCGAGCCGGTCATCCGGATGACCCAGCAGAAGCTGTACCGCTATTGCCGCTTCGTCCTGATGGACAATCAGGAAGCCGAGGACGCCGTACAGGACATTCTGTTCAAAGCGTACCGCCACCTGGGCTCGTACCGCGGCGGGAACGCCATGTCCTGGCTCTACAAAATCGCCGCCACTCACTGCGCCACGCTGCTCCGAAAGAAGGGGCGGCGGGAGCGGCTGATGTCGATGCTCAGCGCCATGAGCGGCGGAACGGAGAAAAGCGCGGAGCAGGCATTCGCCGATTCCGCCGGCGTCCGGCTGGACTGGCTCGGGCGATTGTCGCCGGCGGAGCGGGAAATCGTCGTGCTGCGGGTGCTCGCCGATATGCCTTTCGAGGAGATCGCCCGAGTGGCGGGCATTCGTCCGGCAGCCGCGCGCAAACGCTACGAACGGGCAAAATCGAAGCTGCAGCAAAATTATTCAAAAGTCCGGGAGGTTGTTTATCATGAACGGGGATATGAATGTTGAACGAAAATTGCGCCATGTTTTCGAACGTTCGGAAGGGGAAGCGATCGACGTTACCGAACGGGTGATGGAACGGATTCGCCGGCATGACTCCGGGCGCCAATCCCGCACCCGGCATACCGCCGGCCGCAAGCTGCTGCCGGCCGCCGTCGCCGCGGCCCTTGCGTTCGGCGTCGTCTCGGCAAGCGCCAGCGGGCTGCTCGATTTCAGCTGGGAGGGAATCGGGATCAGCATTCAAAACGACGGAGAGAACCGGTACCATTCGGGGGACACCCCGCTTGTCGAGCAATTGGAGCAAGCGCTGGCGGCCGGAGCCGATACGTGGAAAGTGCTTGAGCCGGCCGAATTTGCGAAAGCTGCGGACTTTGATGTGATCGAACCGGCCCCCGCCGATGCTGGTCTGAAGCTGACGCAATCGTACGGCGTCGTGCCGATCGACCCCGATTACCGGGTGAAATCGTCCGAAGAACGGTGGCTCGGCGGGTATTACGATATTTACGAGGACGGAGAGGATTGGGTCGTCGCCAGGCAGCAATCGGACACCCACATGACGGATGCGGCGAACGGCAAAACGGCCCTGTCGCTCACCTATGGGGACGGACCATGGGAACGGGTGGAGTTGAGCGGCGGCGATTTCGCCGTATTCGTCGCCAGCGACGACGGCAAGGAAAACTTGCTGGAAGTGAAAAATTGACGAAAGACCGGACCGTCGTCTCGTTGTCGTTCCACGGCAACATCTCCAAGGAGCGGATGATCCGTCTGGCGGAATCCTATCAAGCGAAGTAAGAAACAAAAAAGGAGCAGCTGTCCGCAGACGAGAGGGGACCGGACGGCTGCTCCGCTATTGTCTGTCGTTTTTCGGCCAAAGTGACGTATCGGGCCCAGGCACTGCGTTCAGGATTCCGGCGAGCGGTCCATATCCGCGGATGTTGCTGCGCTCGCCGGTTATCCGCTCTTCGGCAGACTGCCAAAGCATCTCAAGCTTGCGGCGGGGCTAATTCCATTGGAACTCATCGGCGAAAAGCGAATCCGGACCGGAAATACGTGTGGCGAACGTCATCTGTCACGCCTGTCTTCTTCCCCGCGCGCCTGCCCGCTTTCGTCCGGGCGTTCCGTTCGGGCCTTGAGCGGCAGCGTGACCGCAAACCGCGTTCCTTGGCCCGGCTCGCTCTCGACGCGGATCGAGCCCCGATGCTTCTCCACGATGGCGTGCACGATCGACAATCCGAGCCCGCTTCCGCCGGCCGCGCGGCTGCGCGCTTTGTCCGCCTTGTAAAACCGTTCGAAGATCCGTTCCCGATCCGCCTCCGCAATTCCGATGCCGGTATCTTCGATAAACACCGTAACGCCGGCGCCGTCGTCCGACGTTTCGGCGCTTGCTTTGACCGTGCCGCCGGCAGGCGTAAATTTTACCGCATTGTGCAGCAAATTGAACCACACCTGGCTGAGCAGTTCCTCGTCCGCTTCGATCACAATGGCGGGCACGTCGATTTCCATCTCCAGCGAACGCGCCAGCCACTGCGGCTCCAGGGCGAGCGCGACCTGCCGCAATTGCGCGTCAAGCCGGTATGACCGAGGCTCGAACGGATGATATTCCGAATCGAGCGACGTCAGCTTCAGCAGATTGTCGCTGAGGCGCGAAAGCCGCTTGCACTCCATCTCGATAACGGATAAATAATGGTTTTTTCCTCGGCGGTCAGCCGGTCGCTCCGCAGCGCCTGCGCGAAGCCGCTGATCGAGGTGAGCGGCGACTGAAATTCATGAGAGACATTCGATATGAATTCCTGCCTAAGCTCCTCCATCTGCTTCAGATTTTGCGCCATCGTATTGATGCTGTCCACGAACGGGCCCAGCGGTCCCATCTCCCGGGATCCTTCCAGGCTGACGTTAAAATCGCCTCTGGCGATCCGCTCCAACGCCTGGGTTATTTTGTTCCAGAACGCTTCCTGCTTGGGCCTCGACAGCCGTCCGAAGATGAAGGCGGTCAACAAAACCAGACCTAAGCCGAGCAAGCTCGTCAGCACGACGTTCAAATAGCCGGAAGGCCGGAAGCCCGCCATCCGGTAGAAGGCGGCCGCAGCCGCATAAGCTGCCGATACGTACAGCGTCCAGCCTCCGATCATAACGACGGCAATCGCGATGACCCGCAGCCAAAGCTTCTCCTCCAGGGCAATCTTCCATTTCGCTCTCATTGGCCAGCCTCCAGCCGGTAACCGAGCCCGCGTACCGTTCGAATTTTGACGGACGGGTCCCATTCCGCCAAACGGTCGCGAAGCCGGTTGATATGCACGTCGAGCGTCCGCTCGTTGCCTTCGAAATCGATTCCCCAGATGTCCTCGATCAATCGTTCGCGCGGCACCGTTCGACCGGCATGAACCGCCAGCTTGAACAACACCTCGAATTCCTTGAGCGGTATCGCCACCCGCTGCCCGCCGACCGCAACTTCGCAGGTTTGCCTGTCCAGCACGATCGCGCCGACAGCGGCCGTCTGCGATACGGCAATCCGGTAACGCTTCAGCAGCGCCTTCGTCCGCGCGACCAGCTCCGCCGGCTCGAATGGCTTTACCATATAGTCATCGGCTCCGAGATCGAAGCCGCGAATTTTATGAGCGGTCTCGCCTTTGGCCGTCAGCATGAGCACCGGGAAGTCGCCGAAACGGCGGATTTCTTCGCACAGCTGCCAGCCGTCCATCTCCGGCATCATGACGTCGAGCACGGCCAGATCGATTTTCTCCGACTCCAGCAGTTCCAACGCCTTCTTCCCGTTCTCCGCCTCGAACACGCGAAAGCCTTCTCTTTGCAGAAAATACGTACAAGCTCCCTTATATGTTCATCGTCATCCGCAACCAGAATGGCCGGCATTCCCATCGCTCCTTTCATCGCCGTATCGCGGCGTCTAACTGGCGGCCGAATCGTCCAGCTTCAATTGGCGGTCGGCAAACTCGCGGTACGTCGCGTGCGAGCGGTACAGCTCGTCATGCGTGCCGATGCCGGTAACGCGCCCTTTATCCAGAAAGACGATCCGGTCCGCATCTGCGACCGTGGCCAGCCGGTGGGCGATAATAATCGTGGTTCTGCCCGCCATCAAATTCGATAACGCCTGCTGGACAACGGCCTCCGACCGGCTGTCCAGACTGGAAGTCGCCTCGTCAAGCATTAAAATATCCGGGTTGCGCAGCAGCGCCCTTGCGATCGCGATCCGCTGCCGCTGGCCGCCCGAAAGCTTGATGCCCCGTTCGCCGACTTCGGTATCGTACCCTTCCGGCAACTGGCGGATGAACTCGTCCGCGTAAGCCAACCGCGCCGCCTCCTCCAGCTCCCGGTCCGATACGATCCGATCCACGCCATAGCCTATATTTTCCCGGATCGTCCCCGCTATAATCGGGCATTCCTGCGATACATAGCCCAGCTTGCGCCGCCACGCCGACAGCGCATACGTCTCGATCCCGCGTCCGCCGAAGCGTATCGCGCCTTCGTCCGGCGCATAGAACCGCTCCAGCAGCGAAAATAAGGTCGTCTTGCCGCTGCCGCTCGGCCCGACGATAGCCGTCTTCTTGCCATGCTCGATCGTAAAGCTGACATTTTTCAACACCGGTTCGTTCGCCTTGTAAGCGAACGATACGCGGTCCACCTCGATCGTTCCGGCCTCCGGCACGTTCCGTTCTCCGCTCTCCAGATCCTCCTCCTCGGATTCCAATATTTCAATAATACTTTCCGTCGCCCCTTTCGCCTTCTGAAGCTGCGTGAAAAAATGCGTTATTTGCGTGAGCGGCATGACGATCTGAAACAAGTATAAAATAAACGCGACCAATTCGCCCGCCGTAATCGCGCCGGCCGACACCTGCGCCCCGCCGTAGCCGATTATCGTCACGAGCAGCAATAAAATCACGAACGAGACGAGCGGCGAAAGAACCGCCTGCGCCCGCCCTTCCCGGCGCCCGAACCGGAACAGCTTCTCGATGCCGTCGGCGCCCTGAACGTATTCGACCGGCTCGGAGCCGGATGCCTTGACGAGACGGATTTCCGACAGCACGCGGTTCAACACCGCCGTGAACCGGGCCGTCTCCTCCTGCATCCCTTTGGAAATGCGAAACATCGCTCTGCCGACCGGCATCATCATGAGCGCCGTTACCGGAAAGACGAGCAGCATAATCGCCGTCATCCGCCAATCCATCGTCAGCATAATCGCCAGCGCGCCCGCAACGGACAGAATGCCCGTGCAGAAGCTGGCGAAATGCTCGGCGACAAGCCCTTTCACGACGGCCGTATCGTTCGTCATGCGGCTGATCGTCTCCCCGGTCTTATGCCGGTCGAAGTAAGCGACGGGCAGCGCGAGCATTTTGCGCCACAGCCTTTCCCGGATCGCCGCCACGACGCGGTTGCCGCCAAGATTCAGCATGTAGACGGACAAGCCTCCGGCAATCGCCTGAGCCAGAAAAACCGTTCCCAATGCGACGATTTGCTTTCGATCGAGCGACGCGGCGGAAAAACCGTCGACCAGATCTTTCGTAAACAGCGGAAGAATCAGGCCCGCGAGCGTCGTCATAACGCTCAGCAGCAATGCCGTAAGGAGCAGCAGCTTCGGCGGCTCCGCCTGCAAAATGAGATTCCAAAGCCGGCGCCAGCTTCCCGGCTTATTCGATGCTTCCATCATGTCAATCAACCTTTCCCTTGCATGGCGCTTGTTTTATTCTCCGACGTTTACTATACAGGCCGGATGTAAACCAAAGTTAAACAAGGGCTTCCATTCAGATCGTGTTGAACACAAAAAAGCCCGACTGAACATAAGCCGGCCGGGCATAAGGGCAAGCTTCATACACCCTCCGAAATTCTGTTTTCAAAAAGGGAAAACGGCTAACGATCACTTTGAACATGATTGGCCGCTACCCAATCCATATAGCTTAGAATTTACTCGGTTGATATTAAAATTCCGGACTAGTGGAGTTACGGCTATCTTTTCCAACCTCTGTTCGCTGCTCCTTGACTTGTTTCAACGCGGCGACGATCAGAAAGCTGACGATGACAAGCAGAAGCCAGGAGCTGACCTTGCCTACATGGACGAGACGCCAGGTGTCGGATTGATTCGGGTATTCCCACGCACGAAAAAAGGTGGCGACGTTCTCCGCAATCCAAATAAAGAAGCCGATCAGCGCGAAGGAGAGGACAAGCGGCATCCGGTAGCGATGACGGCCGACCTCATAGGTAACCCAGGTTCGCCAAAATACGATCAGCACCAAGGCCGAAAGCCACCAGCGAATGTCGACCCAATAATGATGGGTGAAGAAATTCAGGTAGATTGAAGCGGCAAGCGGGGTAACCAACCAGAGTGGAGGCCATCGAACAAGGTCTACCTTCAGGCGCCGCCAGGCCTGGCACAGGTAGCTGGCCACGCTGGCATACATAAATCCGCTGTAGAGAGGGACTCCATTCACCTTCGTCCAGCCTTCTTCCGGGTACGACCAGGACCCCATGTGTACCTTGAACAGTTCCAGAGCCAAGCCAATCAGGTGGAAGACGGTGATAACCTTCAGCTCGTCGCGTGTTTCAAGACCGGAGCGCAGCATCCATACCTGCATGGCCAGGCAGATGACCAGCAGCCAGTCGTATCGGGGTAGCCAGGGAAGGGGAATGAGCTGTGTCAGAGCCAGTGATGCAAAGATGACCACAGGAAATACACAGGACAGCGCTTGCTGCCAGCCGAAGCGTACCAGCTGCTGCAGAGCATGCCATAAGCGTCTTTGCATAAGCTTCTCACCTTCTGAGTGGATTACACGAAACGGTTATATAGTAGCTCGCCTTTTATAAATTTGACTCACTTCAGAATCTTTAAGTGTCTTCGTCACTTTTATATTCTAAAATATCTCCAGGCTGACATTCTAAAGCCTTACAAATTGCCTCTAAAGTTGATAATCGAATTGCTTTTGCCTTTCCATTTTTCAATATGGAAAGATTAGCCATCGTTATTCCAATCCTCTCCGAAAGTTCTGTAACGCTCATTTTCCTTTTCGCCAGCATCACGTCAATATGGATTATAATCGCCATGTTATTCACCTCAGACCGTCAAATCATTCTCTGATTTTATATCAATAGCCTCTTTTAAAAGCTTTTGGAGAACGGCAGCAAAAACGCCAATCACCACGGAGGCAAAATCATGACCAATCCGATTACGATGATACCCGGGGCGTCGTCTGCTTCTGCCATGAGATAGAAGAGCGGCATGCCTGCCACATACAAGATGCTGATTGTGATTGCACAGT
>NZ_BOVJ01000175.1 GCF_018403665.1 Paenibacillus cisolokensis | reverse complement strand
TCCGCGTCGGCATCCGCGTCAGCGTCCGCATCAGCGTCGGCGTCAGCATCGGCGTCGGCGTCGGCGTCGGCATCTCCATCATCCAACGGTGCAGGTATCGTTGCTTCTGCCGGAGTCTGAGTCAGCAGATCCAGATCAATAATCTGGTCGGTTGAATCCGCTTTAAACGTATACCGGCCACTGGCAGTAGGCGGCAACTCGTCCAAATCCATCGTTAAGCTGAAATCGAAATTGGAACGGTTTAACAGACTGAGCGAAAGTATACTTTTAAAGTTGACCCGAATCTGATTACCGTCGATGATGATATCGTTCCGACTAAAGTTGCCTCTGTTCCGAATTTCAATTCCTAATACACCCAGGGCCGGAACATCGTAACTTGCACTTAATCTGTCTTTGAAAGCATCCCCTTCGGCTTCCGCAATTGCAGCAATTTCAGGCGGGATTTCAAAAATAATCCACGTACTGGACAACAGGCTTACATTTAAGACGCCGTAGCCTCTATATTCCAGCACGATTCTTTCTTTACCATTCACCTGACTGTGCGTCGCTTTCAACGACGTATCGCTAAGCAAGCTGGCATCAATGAGTCCGTTCAGCAAGCTGATATCAGACGACAACGCCCTTACACTGGAGGATACTTCGTATGGAATTTGTCCCTCTTTCGCCAGTACATTCGCAGGGGCTAAAACGAGCGAGGAAGCTGCAAGCAACGACAACATCTGCACTTTTCTTTTGTGCCATTTCACTGCTTTTCGGTTCATCATTTTCTTGTAATCAAATGATCTGCGCCTTTTCTTCAAAATTAGCTCCTCCGTTCCCATAGGCTTAACAGGGATGTAACCTTGCTCGAAACCGTAATTACAAATCCTTCCCACCATTCACCTGAAATTCAATCCTGCAATCGATCAATTGCACATTCTATTTGTGCATCACCTCCCCAACCAATTCCACTTTGCTGTCTGTTTTCAAATAGCTGCAGAACAGCTTCTCTAGCAACTCGTATTGGGCCGGACTTTGATATTTGCCAAAATAGAGTCTTCTCAATGCTTCATTCATCATTTCCACTTGAAACTGCAGCTGATGCCTGTTTCTCACCTGATTGGCATTGGTTCTCTCAATGGTCGCAATCAGAATCTTTTTTCTTTCGGTCAATTCGAACATTAAATACTCGATATCATCTTTAGACCAATTAGGAAACTTTGAGAATATTTGCTTAATTTTCCTCTTGGTGAAGATAGAAATCGTCCCCTCCTTACAAATTTCCTTGTCGGAATTGATCATCTCTCCCCATATCGAGCCGCTAGAATTAAACATATGTATTATACTATTGTTTTAAACAGAAGTATAATACACATGTTTAATAATTACAACCGCTTTTTTTCGGTTCATTTTTCTATAAGTCTGGTACAATTCGCCAGGTATAACCAAAGATTTGGCAATGAAATATAACGTCGGATCGTTTTGAGAATCGAGCTGTTCGCGGAAACAGGCGAAGTATCGGGCCGATATGTATTCGATGGTCCCGACGGAACCGGCGCGATTGACCGAACCGATTATCAGGGAGGGTCCGGATGATGCGAAGACGAAGTCGAAAACATATGAAATCGCTTTCAATATGTTGCAATATCAAACCCCGATCCGGATTGCGGGACCGGGGCAGACGATCTAATACTGCTATCCGTTGAGCCGTTGCTGAACCATCGCCGCCACTTCGTCGGGCTCCTCCCACACGAACGGCCGAATCCGCTCCGAGTTGACGGACAGCCTGTCCGCGTCCGTGCGGTGAACGGTCCAGATAACCGGGATGTCGAGTCCGAGCGCGATGCCACCGCCGAAATATACTTCGGCCGGATGACCGGTCAAGTCGGCGATCAGCAGCTTGCTTTCGGATATGAGGCGAATCATTTGGTCGCCGTACCGGACATCGTCCGAATTGTCCGGCATTTGCGGAAAGTAGCCGCATTGCTCGATCTTCGGCAGCACATGCAGCGTCCAGGTCTTCCGCTGCTCTTCGATTGCGGGCATCAGCACGCAGCACGGCTTGAGCTTCTTCCCCGACATGCTGTGCTTCGCTTCTTTCCAGCCTTTCTCAGTTAGCCGGAACGTCGTCCCAGTTCGCTCAATCGATCCTTCTTCCTTCAGCTTCTCTATAATATAAACCATTTCCTGTAAATTCGGCGAATAAGTCAAATTGTAGCTGGACGGCAGACGATGAATGATGACCGCCTCGCCCGGCTCCCTGGAATGCCTGTACAAAATTGCAGCAACCGCCGCCCTTTCTCTTCGATCGTCGCAGGCACGCGGGGCGATTGCTCGATCTTCTGCAAGTCGTCAAACGACAGCGCGACCGTCTCCTCGCAATCGGTCAATTCCCGGATATAGGCGCTTATGATTGGAAACTTGGCCCTTTTCTCGTTGTATGACAGTTTGTCGAAAGCGTCATAATCGTCTCTCCGCAAACCGTAGAAGCTTCCCGGCGCGCAATGGCAGCCCAGGAACCAGTCGTATTCGCCTTTTGGCCTGATCGGCACAACCTGATCGCAAAACAGACAGCGTTTCGATTCCATGCGCAAATCTCCCCCTCTCTTTCAACGTTCGCAGCGGAAAACGGGTATGGGGGCATTGGCGCGATTAAGATTTTCTCATTCCGTTTCTGCCTTCGGGGCTGCCGGCTTGTGCCGATCGTCAGGTGCGGATAAGATGAAGATGCATGGCAAAGAGGAGCAAAATAAGGGGGAATGGGATGGAACGGTGGTTCGAAGCGGAACACGCGGCGCCTTTCGCCGCTTTCGGCATACCGCATCTGGCGGCATTGGGCGGAGCTTTACTCGCCGTACTCGCGCTGTATGGCTTGCGGTCGAAGCTCCGCCATCCGCGTCGGGCGGCATGCGGGAGATATGCGCTGGCAACGCTGCTGACCGCGAGCGAGGCGCTGTTAAACGTTTGGTACATCCGGGAAGGCATTTTCTCCGCGAAGTCTACGCTGCCGCTGGAGCTGTGCAGCATTTCATTGTATCTCTCCATTTTAATGCTGCTGACGAGAAGCCGCCTGTTGTTCGGTATTGTCTATTTCGCAGGAATCGGCGGGGCATTGCAGGCGTTAATTACGCCGGCGCTCGATTTCGGTTATCCGCATTTCCGGTTCTGGCAGTTTTTCGCGGCCCATACCGCCATCATTCTCGCCGCGCTCTATATGGTATGGGTAGAAAGATTCAGACCGACGCTGAAGTCAATCGCCGTTACGATGGGCTTCCTTAATGCGCTTGTCGTCATCGTCGGGTATGTCAACCACGTCACCGGAGGCAATTACATGTTTCTGGCACGCAAGCCCGATACGCCGTCATTGCTCGATTACCTTGGCCCTTATCCGTGGTACCTGCTGTCCATGGAAGGTATCGCCCTGCTGACCTTCTCGTTCCTCTATTTGCCGTTCGCCCGCTTTCCCGGAAGCAGAGGCGCAATAAGCGGACAAAGCCGTTCATCGGAGAAGGACGCCTGAACTTACCGCACGCCGACGGCGAACGGGGCTGTCCCAAAAGGTCTTGAAAGACCTGGGGACCGCCCCTTC
>NZ_BOVJ01000174.1 GCF_018403665.1 Paenibacillus cisolokensis | reverse complement strand
CCCCTTTCCATACCACAATGAAAAGGGGGGACGACGAACATGAAACTGTATGCGAAAATGACGGCTTCGGCGCTCGCGCTTCTGTCGATGTTAACGGTCGGTTCCTGGTTGCATCCGCTGCTCCCGGACGGTGCGCCTCCTTATCGGGCAAAGCCGGTTAACGCGGCGCATCGCGGAGGGATGGGCGCGGCGCCGGAAAATACGATGGCCGCTTTCGACATGAGCGCGAGCATTCCGGCCGATTATATCGAGCTGGATGTGCGGACTAGCCGCGACGGGCGTCTGGTCGTCATTCATGACGACACCGTGGACCGCACGACCGACGGGACAGGAAGCGTGAAGGAGATGACCGTCTCCGAGCTGCGCAAGCTGGACGCGGGCAGCGCATTCCACCGGCGGTTTCGCGGGGAACGGATTCCGTTGCTGGAGGAAGTGCTGGACCGTTATGCGGGGAAAATCGGCCTGCTGATCGAGATGAAGGAGCACGATCCGGAAGCGGCGTCGAGATTGGCCGAAGTATTGGGACGGTACGCGTTTGCCCTGCCGCAGCAGCGGGCGGTACGGCCGGAGCTGGCCGGGGACCGGAGAGCAGGCATTATCGTCCAGTCGTTTCATCTTGAATTTTTAAACAAGTTCCACCGATTGCGGCCGGATGTCCCGCTCGCTCTTCTGGTCGAACGGGGACGCAGGCTGCGGGACGCCGATTTGTTCGAATATACGGCGTATATCCGTTATGTCAATCTGCACTGGAAGGATGCCGACATCCGGACGATTCAGCGGCTTCATGCATTCGGACTGCTGACCCTGCCTTATACGGTCAGGCGTTATGCGCAGATGACCCGGCTGCTGAAGGCCGGGGCGGATGGATGGATTACCGATTACCCCGCTCGCTTCCGTTCGTTATAGCGGGAGAAGCGAGGTTGACGTATTTAGTTGTCTTGTATATAATTGCTAAAGCAACTAATTAGAAAAGGAACAACCGGAAGGGGAAATTCGGCATTGACGTACGGGGAGACCAGGCAGCGCAATGACGGGGAGCAAGCACGACCGGTCGACGGACACGGGACAAGCCCGCTGGACGAATCGATCGGTTTTTTGATGGGCGTAGCGTACCGCAAGCTCGTTCAATTGTTCGCGCAACGGCTCAAGCCTTACGATATTACGCCGGAGCAATGGGCGGTATTGGTGCGTATCGCAGAGCGGGAAGGGATGATTCAGAAGGATATCGCCGACCGGTCGGGCAAGGACCGTCCGACGGTTACCCGGATTCTGGATGCTTTGGAATCGAAATCGCTCATCGTAAGACGAATTTGCGGCTCGGATCGCCGCTCCTACCGCATTTTCGCGACCGAGCAGGGGAAGGCGCTGACCGCGGCGACGATTCCGGTTGAGCGGGAAGCGTTAACCGATGCCATGGAAGGCTTCTCGGACGCCGAGGCGAACGAATTGAAATCGCAATTGCGGCGAATAGCCGCGACCATAGACCGGTTTATCGGCAAAACATAAAGGGGAAATGGATGGGATGTCTGAACTTCAGGATGAGAGGCTATGGACCAGATCGTTTATCGCCATCACATTGGCTTATTGTTGTTTATTTCTGAATCTGCATCTGCTCCTGTCACCGTCGACATCTTATGTGCAGGAGCAATTTCGGGTTAGCGACGGCCAGATCAGTCTGGTGACGAGCCTGTTCGCATTCTCGGCCATCGCCACCCGCTTTGCTACGGCGTGGGCGATGAAGCGGGTTCGGCCGGTCGCGATCATGTATGCCGGACTCGGCATCGCCGCTATGATCACATTCGCGTATAGTTGGGCCGGTTCGTTTGAAGCGCTGCTGCTGCTTCGGATCGGCTACGGGGTCGGTTTCGGGATGGCGAGCGTCGTCATGCCGACATTCGTAGCCGAGCTTATCCCGGCCAGACGAATGGGCGAAGGCATCGGGTATTTCGGATTGTCGACCAGTATCGCCATGTCGGTCGGCCCGCTGATCGGCCTGGAAGTCATGAAGCTCGGCTTCGGCTATTTAACGGTATTGGGCGGTATGGTCGTTCTGGCCGCATTTCCGCTGCTGCTGCCGCGCCATACGATTCCGGCGTCGGCCTTTCGACTGCCGGAGAAGAAGGATAAGGACGGGCATAAGGGCGATGCCCCTCGGTCAGGCGCGGTCCGGAAGCTGCTGCTTCCCGCATCGCTTAATTTGCTTGTAGCCATCACGTTTGGCGGTCTGGTCAGCTTCCTGGCGCTGTTTGGGAAGACGGTCCACTTGTCGAACGTCGGCTTGTTCTTTCTTGTCAACGCGCTGTCGATGGTGGCGGTTCGTCCGTTCTCGGGCAAGCTGTTCGACCGCAAAGGCAGCGTGGCCGTTCTGGTTCCCGGGGGCGCGCTGGCCATTATCGGCCTGCTCGTATTGTCGGGCACGAACGGTCCGGGTATGCTGATTGCCGCCGCTGTGCTGTACGGAACGGGTTACGGCATGATTCAACCTGCCATCCAAGCCTGGATGATTCATTCGGTTAAGCCGCAGGAACGCGGCATGGCGAACAGTCTGTTCTACAACTCGCTCGACTTCGGCATTGCCGCAGGTTCGCTTCTGCTTGGCGTGATCGCCTCCAAGACCGGATACGCCGGCATGTATCGGCTGTCATCCGTCATTATGGTGCTGTTCATCGCCGTTACCGTGCTGTCCGCGGTCGTCTCGCGGCAAGCCGCCCGCACGAAGGAGCCGTCGGTCGAGGCTTGATCTCCGATATCCGGCAGCCGATGACGATTCCATGAATCGGTCATCGGCTGCTTCGTTTGATTTCAGCCGGTGCGCTCGAATTGGCTGATGTACAGGTCATGGTAAAATCCCCGCTTCTCCAGCAGCTCCGCATGCGTGCCGCGTTCGATAATTTCGCCGCCGTGCACGACGAGAATTTGATCGGCCTCGCGGATCGTGCTGAGCCGGTGGGCGATGACGAAGCTCGTTCGGCCGCTCATCAGCTTCCGCATCGCTTCCTGAATATGCATTTCGGTGCGCGTATCGATGCTGCTTGTCGCCTCGTCCAGTATAAGAATGGCCGGATCGGCCAATATTGCCCGGCAATGGTGATCAGTTGCCGCTGGCCCTGGCTTATATTGCCGCCTCCGCCCGTAAGCGGCGTGTCGTAACCGAGCGGCAGCTTGCGAATGAACGCGTCCGCATTGGCCAGACGGGCAGCGGCTTCCACTTCGGCGTCCGTCGCTTCCAGCTTGCCGTAACGGATGTTGTCGCGTATCGTGCCGGAGAAGACATACGCATCCTGAAGGACGAGACCGAGCTGCGAGCGCAGCTTGTTTTTATCCATATCCCGAATATCCGTACCGTCGATCGTAATGCGGCCGCTGTCAATGTCGTAAAACGGGTAAGCAGATTGATGATCGTCGTCTTGCCCGCCCCCGTCGGTCCGACAAGCGCGATCGTTTCTCCTGGCCGGGCGGCGAGCGAGACGTTTCGAAGCACCGTAACGCCTTCCTTGTAGCTGAACGTCACGTTTTCGAACCGGACTTCACCCTTCAGCCCCTCGCTTGCGGCATGCTTTTCCGTTTCGGCGTATTCGGTATCCGTATCGAGAATTTCGAATACCCGCTCGGCGCCGGCGACGGCCGACTGCAGCAGATTGAACTGGTTGGCCAGTTCGTTGAGCGGCCGCTGGAACTGCTTGGAATAATTCATGAAGATGACGATCGTTCCGATTGTCGTCCAGTTCCGGTACGCCATCCATCCGCCGACTGCGGCGATCAGGGCGAACCCGAAGTTGTTCAGCACGTTCATGACCGGACCGACCAGTCCGGAGTAGATTTGCGCCCGGATGCCGACGCCGCGCAGTTCCGTGTTGAGGGCATCGAATTGTGCCGCCGCGGCGCTCTCGCGCCGATAGATTTGCACAACTTTCTGACCGGATACGGTCTCCTCGATAAATCCGTTCAATTCACCGAGCTTTTGCTGCTGACCGGCGAAATATTTGCGTGTCCCTGCCGCAATGAATCGGGTCAGCAATATGACCAGCGGCACCGTCACGAGACTGACGAGCGTCAACCACAGATCGAGCGCCAGCATGAAGCCGAGAGAACCGGCGAGCATCAGCACGCTGGACAAGAGCTGGGTCACGCTTTGATTAAGGGTCGCGGATACGTTCTCGATATCGTTCGTCGTCCGGCTCATCAGCTCGCCATGGGTGCGACGGTCGAAGAACGACAGCGGCAACTGCTGCAGCCTGGCGAACAGATCGCGCCGCATATCCCGGACCGTCCGCTGGGAGAGGCCGACCATGACGTACGTCTGGATCCAGGTAAACAGCGCGTGACCCGCGTATACGGCCACAAGCAGCAGACAGAGGCTGACCAGCCCGTCATAATCCTGCGGGATAATATAATGGTCCACCGCATGGCCGATCAGATAGGGGCCGGCCAGCCCGAGCAGGGTGGAAGCGATTGTCGCGGCCAGCACCGCGATCAAGCCGCCGCGCTGACGGCCGAGGTAGCGCCAGATACGCCGCAATGTAGCGCCCGCGTTCTTCGCCCGCACTTTCGGCATCATCATTCCGCGTCCGGGCGGTCCGCCGCCCGGCCCTATATGGGGCATAACCGGTCCGCCGCCGGGTCTCAGGGGCGGCAGCGGAGCCGCGCCGCCTGCTGCCACGCCTTGTCCGCCCGCCGCTTCATGCGATTTAGCGGTCATACAGCACTTCCTCCTCTCCGAGCTGGGAACGGTATATATCCCGGTATATGTCCGAATGCCGCATCAATTCGGCATGCGAACCGGCCGCCGCGATCTTCCCTTCCTCCAGCACGAGAATATGATCGGCGTCCATAACCGACGTGATGCGCTGCGCGATCAGCAGCGTCGTACAGCCGCGCATCAGCTCCGCAAGCGCCGCCCGAATGCGCGATTCGGTGCCGAGATCGACCGCGCTTGTGCTGTCGTCCAGAATCAGAATGACGGGCCGGACGAGCAGCGCGCGGGCGATGGCGATGCGCTGTTTCTGCCCGCCGGACAGGTTGACGCCCCGCTGTCCGAGCATCGTATCGTAGCCTTCCGGCATATTCGCGATAAATTCGTGCGCTTGCGCCGCTCTGGCTGCCTGCTCGATCTCCTCGTCGGACGCATCCGGACGGCCGTAACGGATATTATCGCGAATCGTGCCGGTGAACAGGACGGACTCCTGCAGCACGAGACCGATCCGGCTTCTCAGATGATCGAGATCGATATCGCGGACATCGACGCCGTCGATGCGCACCTGGCCTTCGGTCGCGTCATACAGCCGGGGCACGAGGCTGACGAGCGATGACTTGCCGGCGCCGGTAGAACCGAGTATGGCGACGGTTTTGCCGGGCTCCGCCGTGAAGCTGATATGATGCAGGACCGGCACTTCGGCGGCGCCGAACCGGAACGTCACCCGGTCGAATTCGATGCGTCCTTCCCGGATGACGTTCGTCCTGGCACCGGGGCGGTTCGCGATCTCCGGCTCCGTGTCGAACACCTCGTTGACCCGGTCGGCCGATACTTTGGCGCGGGAAACGGCCATCAGCATCATACCGATCATCGACAGGGAAAATAGCACTTGCGTGACGTAGTTGATGAAGGCGATCAGATCCCCGACTGCGATCGACGATTGCCAGACGGCGTTTCCGCCAAACCAGAGCACGGCGACGATGCTCAGGTTGAGCACAAGCGTCAGCATCGGCATGTTCAGCATAATAATGCGTATCGCGCGAATGGCGGTATCCGTATAGTCATGATTCGCGATGGAGAAACGGCTGTTTTCGAATGCGGCGCGGACGAACGCTTTGACGACCCGTATGCCGGCCAGATTTTCCTGCAGTACGCTGTTGACCTTGTCGAGTTTGGCCTGCATGCCGGAGAAGAGCGGAAAAGCGAGCCGGATGAGCAGAAACAGAATGACGAATAGGAGCGGCACGGCGACGCCCAGAATAAGAGCCAGACGCGGGCTGATGACGATCGCCATCGCGATGGAGCCGATTGCGAGCAATGGCGCTCGCACGAAGATGCGCAGCAGCATTTGCACCAGATTTTGGAGCTGAACGATGTCGTTCGTCAGACGGGTAATGAGAGAGCCAATCTTCAGCCGGTCGAGATTGGCGAAAGAGAGCGTCTGGATATGGCGGAACAGGTCGCGCCGCAGGTCGGTGCCGAAGCTTTGCGAAGCGATGGTGGAATAGACGCTGCAGCCGACGCCGCCGATAAGTCCGATGATCGCGACGCCGATCATGATGAGTCCCATAGTTTGAATATGCGCCAGGTCCCTCTTCATGACGCCGTCGTCGACGATGCTGGCCATGAGCATAGGCTGAAGCAGATCCATGATCACCTCGACGAGCATGAGCAGCGGAGCAAGCAGAACGGGGAGCCAATACGGCCTCAAGTAACGCTTTAACTTGAACATGGCAATCGAGTCGCTCCTTTGGGTGGTATGGTATCGGATAGGGCCGGGCCGGTCATGAAGGAGGAGATGGTTGCATCGCTTGCTCGCAGGCGGCCAGATTTTCGTAGACGCGAAGCATAAGGGAGCGCAGCAGTTCCTTTTCTTCCGGCGCAAAGCCGACGAATGCCGCTTCTTCCAGCTTCTCCAGCGCTTCTCTGGCTGCACTGAGCGCCTGCCGACCCTTGTCGGTCAGGCTGACCCTGGAAACGCGCAAGTCTTGCGGGTCGGTGCGGCGTACAAGGAGGCCGTTCTTTTCCATCCGTTTGACCATCATCGTCAGCGTAGCCGGCGTAATGCGAAGCTCCTGGGCAAGCTCGTTCTGGCTGCGTCCGTCCTGGCGCCCGAGCGCGAGCAGCAGCGGAGGTTGCCCCGGGTGAAGATCGAATTCGCTCAACATTTGCTGGACAAGGCTGTGATGGAGCTTGACCGTCCGGGCAATAATCCGGTTCAGATGAGCATGGCGCCAATCCAAGGCGATCCCTCCTTCAAACTAATTAGTCGACTAACTATATACTAATCGCATTGGGAAACATCGTCAATTCTGAATTTGGCCGTTTAGCCTGTCCAAGTTTGACGGAAATGGTATAATAATGGCGTTTGTTATAACTCCACTTGAGGTGAGACATGAATCAACATTCACAACAACTTGAGAAGCCGCCTGAACTGGAGAGAGGGACGACGGAGCGCTTCTCTTCGAAAGGCTTCATCGTGGCGGCGATCGGAAGCGCCGTCGGACTGGGCAACATGTGGAAGTTCCCTTATATTACAGGGGAAAATGGAGGAGCGGCTTTTTTCTCGTCTTTATCATTTGTCTGCTGCTGGTCGGATTACCGGTGTTAATGGCCGAGCTGACGATCGGCCGGGGCGGCCGGGGCAGCGCTTCCGGATCGCTGGTTCGCCTGAGCGGCAAGCCGTTTTGGGGCCGATTCGGTTTTATTACGATTGTTGGCGCATTTGCCATTTTGTCGTTCTATTCGGTCGTTGCCGGGTGGACGATCCATTATGCCGTTCTGTCCTTCTCGGGACAGCTGTTCCACGATGCCGACTATGCCGCGCGTTTCGGGGAATTTATCGGAGGCTGGTGGCCGGTGCTGTGGCAGGCAATCGTCATGCTGCTGACCGGATTCGTCGTGGCAAAAGGCATCGCCTCCGGAATCGAACGGTTTAATAAAATTTTGATTCCTGCGATGGTCGTGCTGCTTGTCGTGCTGATGATTCGGGGGGTGACGCTGGAAGGCGCGTCCGAGGGGGTGGCGTTCTTTCTGCGCCCGGACTTTTCCAGTCTGACGCCGCAGGCATTCCTGATCGCGCTCGGACATGCGTTCTTCTCGCTATCGCTCGGCATGGGCACGATGCTTACCTACGGCGCATATGTGGATCGGCGGCAATCGCTCGGCGCCGCCACATTCGCCATCGGGCTAGGCGATCTTCTGTATGCGCTGCTGGCGGGGCTCATTATTTTCCGACGACGTTCGCCTTCGGGATCGCGCCCGATCAAGGGCCGGGGCTGCTATTCGTCGCGTTGCCGGCAGCGTTCGACGCGATGCCGCTCGGTTCGCTGTTCGCCGGTCTGTTCTTCGTTATTGTCGCCATTGCGGCGGTGACGTCGGCGGTATCGCTGCTGGAAGTGCCGGTCACGTATTTGATAGAACGGAAAAGATGGAGCAGGGTAAAGGCGGCGACGATCGTAACGATCAGTTGTCTGGCCGTCGGGTTCCCGTCGGCCGTATCGGTCGGCGGCACGCTGCCGGGGCTGGAATGGCAAGGGAAGACGTTTTTCGATTGGGTCGACTTTATCACTTCAAATATTGTTTTGCCGGTAGGGGGCCTGATCGTGACGCTGTTTGTCGGGTATGCATGGAAGCGGGCGGCCGATGAAGCCGGACTGACCGGATGGTGGCTCCGCATATGGCTTGCCGCGCTGCGCTATGTGGCGCCGATTCTCATTGTGCTCATTTTTCTGCATTCGTCGGGACTTCTCAAGCTGTAATGTTTCCCCTTATATTCCTCCTTCTTTTTGTGTATGATAGAGGAATAGTATGTTTTGCGGGAAAGGTTGGTCGCATTGGAAAGTAAAATGTCCTCTTCAAACTTCATCAAGCAAATTGTTGCGGAAGATGTCAGGACCGGCGCTGTACGGGAAGTGGTGACCCGCTTTCCGCCGGAACCGAACGGCTATCTGCATATCGGCCATGCCAAGTCGATCTGCCTCAATTTCGAGCTTGCCGACGAATTTCGCGGCCGGACGAACCTGAGATTCGACGATACGAATCCGGTGAAGGAAGATACGGAATTTGTCGAGGCGATTAAAGACGATGTGCGGTGGCTCGGCTTCGAGTGGGATGAGCTGCGTTTCGCTTCGGACTATTTCGAAGAGATGTACGCCCGGGCGCAGCTGCTCATTCGGAAGGGCAAAGCGTACGTTTGCGATTTGACAGCCGACCAGATCCGGGAGATGCGGGGGACGCTGACCGAACCGGGGCAGGAGAGCCCGTACCGCAACCGCAGCGTCGAAGAGAATCTCGATTTGTTTGCCCGTATGAGGGCTGGAGAATTTAAGGACGGCGAGAAGGTGCTGCGCGCCAAAATCGATATGGCTTCGCCGAACATCAATATGCGCGATCCGGTGCTTTACCGCATCGCCCACGCTCATCATCACCGGACCGGCGACAGCTGGTGCATCTACCCGATGTACGATTTTGCGCATCCGCTCAGCGACGCGATCGAAGGCGTCACCCATTCGATCTGCACGCTGGAGTTCGAGGATCATCGCCCGCTGTACGATTGGGTTATCGCGGAGTGCGAGATGGAGGCGACGCCCCGCCAGTACGAATTCGCCCGGCTCAATCTGACCAACACGGTGATGAGCAAACGGCTGCTCAAGGCGCTTGTCGAAGAAGGCGTTGTGGAAGGCTGGGACGATCCGCGGATGCCGACGATTCGCGGTATGCGCCGGCGCGGCTACACGGCGGAGGCGCTGCGGGCGTTCTGCCGGGAAATCGGGGTGGCGAAGAGCAACAGCGTCGTCGACGAGCGGATGCTGGAGCATTTTATCCGGGAAGACCTGAAGCTGAAGGCTCCCCGCACGATGGCGGTGCTGCGGCCGCTGAAGGTGGTCATTACGAACTATCCGGAAGGGCAGGTCGAGATGCTGGAGGCGGAGAATAATGCCGAAAATGAGGAGATGGGCGTACGACAAATTCCGTTCTCCCGTGAAATCTATATCGAACAGGACGACTTTATGGAGAATCCGCCGAGCAAATATTTCCGCCTCTTCCCTGGCAACGAGGTGCGCCTGAAGCATGCGTATTTCATCAAGTGCGAAGAGGTTGTGAAGGATGAAGCCGGCAATGTGGTCGAGCTGCGCTGCACGTACGATCCGGAGACGAAGAGCGGCTCCGGATTTACCGGCCGCAAGGTGAAAGGGACGATTCACTGGGTGGAGGCGTCCCAGGCGGTGCCGGCGGAGTTCCGTCTGTTCGAGCCGCTTATTACCGATGAGGCGGCGGAGAGCGGCAAGCCGTTCCTGGAATGCATCAATCCGAATTCGCTTGCCGTGCTGCAAGGGTATGTGGAGCCCGGCATGCGCGATGCGCAAGGAAACGACAAATTCCAGTTTTTCCGGCACGGCTACTTTAATGTCGATCCGGTGTTGTCGCAGGAAGGGCGGCCGGTATTCAATCGGATCGTTTCGCTGAAGAGCTCGTTCGATCCGGGCAAGCCTCAGAAGTAAATCGGGTGAATGGTTTCGCACAAAAAGGCCGGTTCTCGCGTCGCCGTCTTCAGACGGCGGCATGCGAACCGGCTTTTTATACGATGTTGCCATCGTTCACCTCACATCGATCAACATGTTGAAGTCTGCGATTAACAGCGTTCAAGACGTTGCTTCGAATTTTGGGCCATTCCCCCAACGAATCGGCGCTTGCGATAGAGCATCTTGCCGAGCATCCAGTCCTTTTACATTGAAATGGCCGTTATCGGCTCTTTTACTCCACTTTTGTGAACGAAGCTTTAATATTCGTGTAGTAGAGCGATGTCATGCCTTCATAGCCGGAATCGGTACCGATGATCAGATAAAGCGCTCCGGTGCCGTCCGTACGGGCCGTAAACGAGCCGTGAAACGATTTCAAAGCATAGCCTTCCGCCGTACTCTCCTTTACAATGTTACCCAGCACCTTCATGTCCTTGCCGCTTTTCGACTGGTTGCCATGATCGATGTTCATCCGGTAATACGGGGTACCGTCATTGTCTTTTTCCAACGCTTCCGGCTTAACGTTTACGACGCCGGCCTTTACATATACGGATTCGCCGGGCGATCCGCCGGCTCTGATCAGTCCTTTGCTTTCATTCGTCGCCAAATCGAAGCTGAGATGGACTTTATAGGTCGTATGAGGCCGCAGTCCTTCCGCTTTGCCGATTTTCCGGCTAATGTACATGAACAGATCGTCGCTGCGGTTCATGCCGCTAATTTGCAAACCGTACTTCTGGGCGCCTTCCCGAAGCGGAATGGCAGACCATTTGAAATCGAGACGGTATGTATGCTGGCTATACTTGACGGGAAGATCGGCAAATCCGCCGCTCCAGCCTTCCTTGCTGTTGGCGAACGTATATGAAACTTTGACGGTTTCCGTACAGGACGGCAGACGGACAGTGACCGATCGTTTGTCGTCATTGACCGCTGTGTCGGCATCGAAAGCGGCTGCAACGGCACGCAACGGTACGAGCGTATTCCCTTTGACGGCTGTAACCGGTGCAGGAAGCTTCAGCTGCGAACCGGACAACGCGGGCTTATTGCTGCCGATCTTCATGAGCAGCGTCTTCCCGCGCAGCGTCAGGCTGACCGTCCTTGTTTTCGGATTCCACTTTGCTTCTCCGCCCAGCGCTTCGGCAAGCGAAGTGACCGGGACCATCAGGTTGCCCTTCAGCAGCGCAGGCGCGATCGGCGCCCGGTTCGTTCCGTCTTCGGTACGGACGACGGTACTGCCCAGGCGAAATACAGCGGTTGCTTGTCCGCATTTCTCCGCATCGGCAGATGTCTGACCGGCCGCAGGGAATGCAAGTCCGAGCAGCAGCGCAATTACGAGTATGCAGCAGGATGTCTTGTTCAACATAGGGGAACAATCCTCCTTCCCTATCCTCATAAGATCTCGGGTTGTCATCAATTTCCGTCGGAGAGGGATTACGGTTGGAAAAAAGCGACCCCGAAGGGTCGCTTTTTCGCCTATGATTGAGGATTAGTCAATCAGTTCAGCATTGGTCAGGAAACGATAGATCATCGTAGCCGCTTCAGCGCGGGTAGCCGTGTTATCGCCGCCTACTTTCGTAGCCGAGACACCTTGAACGACACCAGCGCTGATGGCAGCAGCGACTTCATCTTTCGCCCAACCCAGAGCGGCTGCGTCGGTGAATTTCGCCAGCGCTTGCTCAACTTGAGCAGGCGTCAGGTTCCATTCTTTACCGGCATAAGCCGCAGCGCGGACGACCATCGTCGCCAGCTCTTTACGGGTGATGTTAGCCGTCGGTTTGAACGTATCGCTGTTCACGCCTTTGACGATACCAGCTTCAGCAGCAGCAGCTACTGCGCCGGCATACCAAGCGTTAGCAGGAACGTCCTTGAAGCTGGAAGTACCTTTAGCTTCAATTCCGAGCGAACGAACGATCAACGCCGCGAACTCGGCGCGAGTGATGTTGCGGGCAGGCGAGAACTTGTCAGCGCCAGTTCCCTCAACAACCAGCTTCGCAGCCAGAGCGTTTACAGCTTCGGCAGCCCAACCGTGGTTCGCCAGATCCGTGAAGGATACGGACTTACCTTTGATTACCGTGTAGATGCTGTTGCCATTGCGCTTCAGGTTTGCGAGCGTTTTGCCGTTATCCTCGGTGAAAGTAGTCGGCACGAAGCTCAACTTCTTCGTCGTCGGATCGTACAGAACGCCTACCGCATTGTCCTTGCTAGCATCGGCATCCAGGGCAATCGTGCGGTTGATCAGCTGACCAAAGTTGTTGATCGCTTGCTCTTTGCCGCCACCAACTGCGACGACTTTGAAGTCAACGGCAATGGACAGCTGTTCGCTGCCAGCAGCAGAAACGGCGTCTTCAAGGGCTTTCGCCGCATCGCCAGTCAGCTGCTTCAGCTCTACGCGGATGATGAGGTCTTTCAGCTCAACCCCGAAGGATTTCGCCAGATCCTCAACTTTCAGCGCAGGCAGCGGCAGCGTGATGGAACGTCCGTCTTGCATGTACAGCGTCAGGTTCTTGCCGTAGATCAGAGCGTCAGCCGGCAGATTGACAACTTCCGAAGGAGTAAGAATCCGGGCGTTGTCACTGGCTTTCAGAGCTGCGATCAATTGGTCGCGGTTCACATTCCCGTTCGAGTCGATGATTCCGCCAGCCGGAGGGAAGAAGATTCCGCCGGGGGCAGGAGATTGAACTTCAGTAGTGTAAGCCTTGCCGTTATAGAAATACTTCAGTGTGAGCGGGAATACATAAGCAGATGTCGTTACGTTTTTGAACTCGAAATCGTACAGCCCATTGCTGCTATTATATGTAGCATCCGTTACTACTTTATAGTTGGTAGCACCGAATTCATAAACATATACAGCAACGGTCGAAGGTTTGTTCAAATCGAGATAGACATCGTTGCTTACGTAAACCGACCCGATCAAAGAATCGGAATCGAACTTCACATTTTCAAAGCGCGGCTCAATAACTGCTGCCAAAATCGGCGTCGCCGCTGCGAACATCATGACAAAAACGAGAAGGGCCGCAATTTTGCTCTTAATAAGCTTTTTCAATTGTTTCACCTCCTTTCAATAAGCATGGAAGAAAAATATCGAGCTTGAAAGAAGAATGATAGAGTACTGCTCGAGCTATCATTATATCCTATCTGTAGCGAGTAAAAAAGAACAAAAAATGGTAAAAAGCTAAGTTTATATCGTTTTTAATAACTCTTGAAGCCGTTGTTCTTCTTCCGGATCGGCAGCGAACAACTTACGCTTAAGCTCGTCATCCCTTTGTCCTATTGCGTCGAGAGCTGCCAGATAGAAACGTACGGAAGAACGATTGAGCGGTTCATTCAGATCTCCGCCAGTAGCAGATTTCAGCAGTTCAATAGTCCTCTCCGGTTTGCCGGTGAAATAATAAATTTGCGCTACCAATTGTCGAATGTCCGGGGAAATGTCAAATCGTCGGCCCTGAAGCTGTTCTTCGGGAAGCTCTTCCAATAATTGCATTCGTCTCTCAATTTCATTATACAGTTTTAGAGCGGAATTCCAACTTTCATTATCTCTATTAGTATATTTTAATAATTCTCGCTCACCTAATAGGTAATGCTCATGGATTGCCGTATTATAAAATTCAATATCCCAAGGGAATTTTTTCACCCCTTCATGCAACTCATCCAATGCAAGCTCAATTTCGTTCATATTTTTGTGGTAACGATACTTCGCCAATATCACTAGACGATTATTCGGTTCATATTGTTTCAATCTATCGATAATTTTTTTCGCTTCTTGCATATATGAAACATCTTTGGTTTGCGCATAACCTTGTTCCATCCAGTCAATTTTCACCAGCAAGAACTTCGGGTTTGCCGGCGATAACTCTATGGCGCGATTCAATGGCCGCAGCAGCTCGTTAAGCGGCTTCTGTTCATTAGTCATGGATATCGCCCGAAAAAACTGGGTATTAGCATAGTATTCCTTCAACATAGAGAAGGAAACGATAACCGTAATTAAACCAAGAAAAACAGGATAAGCTAGCCGCCAGCCTTTCCACTCCATCCAAGCTCGGGTTCCGATTGCCAGATCTGAACCGTAAGGTGACAGCATACCACCCAAACAGAAAAAGACAAGGGCTGAAATGCTGAGGTAGCTCATATCAAAGTCAATAAAGCTATGAATAAGAATGGAAGTCGCAAAGATATATAGAATAAAGTGGTTTCCGCGTTTTTCCGGATATCGAACATAACTGCGAATATATAAACAGTATGCGGCCCCAATTAGCAGCAAATGGACAAGCAAGCCAAGCCATCCCGTTTCCACAAGCGTCTGAATGATATAGCTGTGAGCTTGACTACTATAATAAGGATTATTCTGATATTGCTGAAATAGTGCCGCCCAAGCTCCTCCCCCCGCTCCGAAGAAAGGGTAGTCGGCTGCCAGTTTTAATCCATCTTTGTAAAAGGTTGCTCTCTCCAAAACGCTATGCTGATTAAAATTAATGTTTTCAAGCCGATCTGCTATGGTTGCCGGAAGTATATTTCGAACGACTGGGCTTGTAAGAAATAGGCTTACTGCGAATAAACCCAATATTACAAGACCGGCCGGAACGACTATGGCTGACCATTTGCGATTGGATAACCGCGAAAGCTTGGTTTCCAGCCACGGCTCCACCCAGCGGTGAATGGCCAGAATAATCAATGCAGATACAACAGATGCGGAAAGAACCAGTAGCCAGCCTTTCAGGGAGAGCGGATTCCAGAAAGGTAGAACGTTGACAGGACCGCCCTTTTCTTTAGGAAGAACCGTGGCGGCCACTTCGTTCAGGACATTCCCCATACCGCCAGTAATCGCAAAAGAAGCGATTGCAGCAATCATTATGTGAAGCAGATACTGGACCTGCTTGGTTAATCGCAAAAATGGAAGTACAATAAGAATAATAACCGGTAGAATGACGAGCGCAGCCCTAGACAAAGTTAAGATAAGCGATACAAATGTCGGAACGAGCATGAGCGCGTGCGCGAACTTCCAGTACCATTTCGTAGCATGTGTTACATAGTACAAGGCTGCCAAAAAGATAGCCGTTAGAACCGCAGCATATGTATTCGGATATTGGAATACGGATGAAAGCCGGTATGTGCCGAGCGTGTACCATAAGGCGTCAGGATAGTAGGTTTGGCCGAAGTAATTGAGCAAACCGTAAACTACAATGACGTAACCCGAGATCATCAATACGGCTTCCATAAATGTACGAATTCTGTCCGTTGTTAACAGGTAAAGGCCAAATACAAAGAAGGCCGACAACGTGCAACTGATCAGGATCATAAATTGTGAACTGTGTCTGGAAGCGGCGCCAAAGGCAGCGATGCTGTATACCGCCGGCAGCAACCAGATTAAAATGGCAAGAATGGACGCCCAATTCCCCGGGTTCCACTTCTGGAATGCAAGAAAGGCTGTTATTAGCACCATGATAGTACAAATAACAATCATGGCATCAAGGATCGGTCTTTCATAAGGGAAATCCCAACCGTTGAACAAGCCTTGTCTGAATGGCATGAAGATAAAAATATCGTTAAAAGACCGAGACCTGCCAGTTGCAATAATGAGAAATTATTCATTTTGTTTGCCGGTGCTTTGGGGAGGCCGGCTTTCCGTTGTTTGTTCATGTATGATTCCTTTCTAGGACTTAGAATAGTTTTTAACTGATGTTAGACATTTTAATATGTATTCTGTAGTAAGGGCAACCCATCATTATGAATGGCACAGTAATATAAAACGATAACCTTGACGCCAATTAGGATACGAAGTAACGTTAAGGTACGCTGGAATACAACTAGGTAATATGAGTTGAATAATTTTCAAAGGAGAATTAAGTAGTTGAGTACTTATATTAAAAATTTATTGAAGTATAAGGATCTGTTCTACGAGTTGGTTAAAAAGGATATTAAGTTGAAATACAGGAATTCTATTCTGGGTGTTTTATGGAGCATGTTAAATCCGTTGTTGATGATGGTTGTTTTGAGCATTGTATTTATGGCATTGTTTAAAAATGAAATTCCCAATTTTCCTGTATATGTACTGATTGGAAGAATTGTTTATCAATTTTTTCGGAATCAACGTCCTTCGCCATGGACTCTGTTTTTGCTAACGGACAATTGATTCGGAAAGTGTATGTTCCCAAATACTTCTTTCCTCTTTCGAGAGTGTTATCGTCATTTGTCACTACATTATTATCATTAGTACCGCTATTTTTAATGATGATTTTTACCGGGATTTCGTTCCATTGGGTCAATTTGCTTATCATTTTTCCACTGATTTATTTACTTGTCATTTCGTCTGGAATCGGGTTGCTTTTATCATCAATAAATGTGTTTTTCAACGATATGAAGCATATGTATTCAATTATACTTCTAGTTGTAATGTATATGACGCCGATATTTTATCCAGCTTCCATAATCCCTGAAAAGTACATGCCGTTAATCATGTTAAATCCTTTGTATCCAATTGTAGAGATGTTTCGGGATGTGGTTCTGTATGGTTCAATGCCACAATTCGCTGATCATTTAATTTTGATTCTATATTCACTTGTTTACGGTACAATGGGTTTGTTTGTTTTTTATAAGACGCAAGACCGTTTCATCCATCATCTATAAGGTAGGTTAGTTATGAGTGACGTTGTGATACAAGTTTCGGATCTAACAATGAAATATAGACTCGCCACTGAGAAAGTGGATTCTTTAAAGCTTCTTTTTTATTAAAAAGCTCCGTAAAGAAATTCGATATGAAGATTTTTATGCACTGAAAAATGTTAGCTTTTCTGTGAGAAAAGGGGAAGTATTTGGGATACTGGGTTCAAATGGGGCAGGTAAGAGTACACTGCTAAAAATTATTGCTGGTGTAATGAAACCCACATCTGGTTCCGTATATAAAAATGGAAATATCGCCCCCTTGATTGAACTTGGTGCAGGTTTTAATGGTGAACTATCGGGAGTCGAAAATATCTATTTAAATGGCTTGTTGCTAGGATATTCAAAGAGATTTATCCAAGAGATGATTGATGAAATTATTGATTTTTCGGAACTGGGAAAGTTTATTCATACTCCTTTAAAAAACTACTCATCGGGCATGAAAGCCAGATTAGGCTTTTCGATCGCGACAATAGTTCAACCGGAAATATTAATTGTAGACGAAGTGTTGGCAGTTGGTGACGATAAATTTAGAGAAAAATCTGAAAAGAAAATATTATCCATGATGGAAGGGGGCACGACGGTTTTATTTGTATCTCACTCCTTGAATCAAGTGCGCAAGTTATGCGATAGGGTCCTATGGTTAGACAAGGGGGAAGTGAAGAGAATTGGACTTCCGAATGATATAATAACTGAGTATCAGAGTAGATAGTAACATCGGAATGAAAGCGGGGAAAAATACCATGAAAATTCTGTACTTCTCGACAGTTAACTGGATGTGGATTAAACAGAGACCCCATTTCATTCCCTATTATCTATCCAAGCGAGGCCACGAGGTTGACTTTTTGTCACTTAACCCGCTGGGTAAAGTCAAAGTGAAGAACGCCAAGTTTGGTAGCCTGAAAATCATTGATAAATATGTGCTTCCATTTGCTTTAAAATATCGGTTTATCGAATTAATAAACGAAACTTACATTAAATCTCATGTTTATAAAAACAAATATGATGTAATTGTATTAACCAGTCCTTTGCATTACAAATACATTCCAAATCATATGTTGCTGGAAAGTTCAATAATTTATGAATGTATGGATAATATTCCATTTTTTATGCAGGAGAGTTGAGAGAAAGATTTCTATATGAAGAGCGCCGGACATTGGAATTTGCAGATGCTATCATTACGAGTTCTGATGCATTAGCTGACATATGTCGAGATAGACTTCGTGGTGATTCAAAAAAGCCTATAGCGACAATCTACAATGCCTTCGATAAAGAAACTTTTAGTTCAAGACCAAAAGAAATAGACTTAGATAAACCTAATATGGTTTATATCGGAACTATTGGGGAGTGGTTGGATTGGGGGACGTTGGAACGGTTCGCTATCCAACATTCGGATTATACGATATATTTAATTGGTCCTGAGGAAATAAGAAGAGACCTTCCTCGAAATATAATTTTGGTTGGTTCAGTACCTCATTATAAAGTGATCGATTACATCTACTCTGGAGATATTATGCTGCTCCCTTTTCAAATCAATGAACTAACCAGAGCCGTTGATCCTGTGAAACTGTACGAGTATCTATATATGAATAAACCAACAATAAGTTCTTACTGGCCGGAACTGGACAAGTTTCAGAGCCGAAATTTAATGTTTTATGAAAATTATGACCAATTTGAATCTCATGCTTTAAATATAGTTTCTCGAGTGACAGAGAATAATGATGGTGATAGACAAGAGTATGAGTTCATAAGAAATAGCGTTTGGGAGAACAGGGTAATCGAGTATGACGGGTTCATTCAAATGGTTCATAAAGAAAAACGAGAAGTAAAGCAAGAAGTAGAGAGGAGAAGGTTAAGATGAATATTTGTGTGATCGGTTTGGGATATATTGGGCTTCC
The DNA here is from genome assembly GCF_018403665.1 of Paenibacillus cisolokensis. Classification (GTDB taxonomy): domain Bacteria; phylum Bacillota; class Bacilli; order Paenibacillales; family Paenibacillaceae; genus Paenibacillus_AH; species Paenibacillus_AH cisolokensis. Next base: position 9,226 of record NZ_BOVJ01000174.1, on the reverse strand, counting down.
GACTGCGGCCATGTTTTCCCATCATGGTTGCAATGTTATTGGCGTAGATATTAATCCAAAAGTTGTCGAAGCGTTAAACGGAGGAAATATTCACATCGAAGAGCCAGGTCTAGCTGAACTCATTCAAGATGCTGTGAATAAAAAGAAATTCCGCGCCTCCATTTCGCCTGAACCGGCGGATGTTTATATTATAGCGGTACCAACCCCTAATCAAAATGATACATACATGAGTTGTGATTTGACTTATGTTCTTGAAGCATGTCGTTCGATTATACCTTATCTAGATAAGGGTAACACGGTTATCGTGGAGTCAACTATTGCTCCACGTTCTACGGACGACTATATAAAACCCTTGTTTGAAGAGCAAGGGTTTACTATTGGTGAGGATATCTTTTTGGCACATTGCCCCGAACGTGTATTACCGGGAAAAATACTGCATGAATTGATATATAACAATCGAATTATTGGGGGCATCACGGAGAAATGTACAGATGCAGCAGCGAATGTATATTCTATTTTTGTTCAGGGGGAAATCATCAAGACTGAAGCGAAAACTGCGGAGTTATCTAAATGTATGGAGAATACTTATCGAGATGTAAATATTGCATTAGCTAATGAGTTGGTAAAAATATGCTACGATCTTGATATAAATGCACTTGATGTCATACAAATGGCAAATAAACATCCACGGGTAAACATTCATAGTCCGGGTCCGGGTGTTGGAGGACATTGTCTTGCGGTAGATCCTTATTTCATTTATGCAAAATCACCGAAATACGCCAATTTAATCAAGATGGCTCGGGATACGAACAACAGTATGCCGCAATTTGTAGCTGATCTAACCTCCCTACTGGTCAAGGGGATAGAAAGCCCGCGTATTGCGGTTTTGGGTGTGACATATAAAGGGAATGTCGACGACACGAGGGAATCACCAGCCATGGAAGTAATCGGAATTCTTCAGAAAGAAGGGTATGATTTGAACATTCATGATCCTCATGTCAAGAATCCTGAATTTATGGAATTGGAAGATGCCGTGAACGGGGCTGATCTTATCCTAGTATTAGCAGATCATAATGAATTTAAAAACCTTGATCATAAAATGATTGCAAAACTAATGAGAACACCACTGCTTTTTGACACAAAAAACGTTATAGACAAACAAATCGGAAGTGGACTTGAAGTATTGAATTTTGGAAATGTTTTTTTGTATACCAAGGCCAAAAAGGATATACCAGCTATTGTTTACTGAATTTATTTGGCGGTTGGGAGGGGTTCGATCTTGAATGGATATGAAAGAATAGTACTGTCGGATGGAAACGTCTTGTTTGGCCATAAGGACGAATATATATCTAACATGATAAGAGAAACCGGTGATTATTATGAGATTATAGATTTGAAAAAATTTGAAAAATACATTCCGTTTGAACCAGTGGTATATGACATTGGTTCAAATATTGGCAACCATACCTTATATTTTAGTAAGAAACTAAGAGCAAAAAAAATATACGCTTTTGAACCGGTTGTTCCCAATATTAATCTACTTAATATGAATATTAAGGAGAATAATTTAAAGAATGTAGAGGTTCTGCCTGTTGCTGTTGGAAGCAGACGGGGAAGAACTGCCCTCTCTATAAATGAAAGAAACATGGGAGAATGCAAGCTAATTGAAAATGAAATTGGTAATACCTCTATCGTGACGATAAATGAGTTGGATTTAGATACTCCGGATTTTGTAAAGATAGATGTAGAAGGCGCGGAAGTAGAAGTTTTAAAGGGAATGTCAGAAATTCTTTCGAAGGATTCGCCAGTAATTTGGATTGAGACGAGTGATAACTTTCTAAAAGTAGACCAATTTTTATTAAAGTATCAGTATGAACTAGTCGATGCTCACAACTTTAATTTTATTTATATGAAATACAATACACTAGATAACCGCTTGTCAAAGATTCAAACATTTAAAGAAAACATTATTCTAGAATATAAGAATACCACTATTGATAAATGGAATTTAAACCGATGGCTTAGGGCGGAAAAAATAAGGTTAGACAACTTGAGGTACAAATAGAGAGTATCAATAATCTCATGGAAGAACAAAAAAAAGAAATTTCAAGAATTAACCAGGAAAATTCCCGAAACCAAGAAATGTATGAGGCTATGAAAGCTGAATTAGAAAATAAAAATGCGGAAATCGAAAAAATACGATATCGCTATGAAATTGAAAAACAAGAGCTTCGCAATAAAATACTAAGCCATATTGAAATGGAAAGACGTGCATTGCTTGAACTAAAAAGATTACAGGAACATTATCGAATCATGGAATCACGTTATGACAGGATGAAAAATTCCTTGCCCGGCAAAGTAGCTGTTAAACTATGGAGGATTGTGAAAAGGTTTAGATGAAAGAGGGATTGAGAAGGTGAATCAAACTTTTATAGATGCAAGATTACGCGAATTAACACAAGAAGAATGCCTTATTAAGGGGAAACTGGAGAATAAAAAATAATTTATAATAAAGCGGAATGGTATCCTTCGAATCAAAATACAACTCTAGACGATAATCTAATTGTCAGTGAGAATAACGAAATATGTTATGTTTCTTATATGGAAAAAAACAACAGTTTTCATTTTGCTCCCAAATTTGCAATATTTAAAAGTTTATCCCTTTATGATAGGTTGAATGTTTGGTTTCAAGGTGATAAAGAAGGTGAATGCCAAGTTCAATTAATAATAATCACTTATAAGCAAAAAGTAAAACAAGAAGTTTTTACTGTTGATATAAATTCTAGTACAACTATAGAAATTGATAATGTTCAGGAAATAAGACTAGCATTGCGAATTCAAGGCGATGGAAAGTTAAGACTGAATCAGATAACTCTTGAACCCCAGATAAACACCTATATAAATAAAAATAGCTTTTTACCTGTCAGAAGTGAAAAGATAAAAAGTGCAAGACAACTCAAAGTGGCAATGGTCGTTGATGAATTTACATTTGAGAGCTTTAAGCATGAATTTAATGCAGTATATTTAAGTCCTGATAATTGGTTGCAAATTATGCAACTTGAAAAGCCTGATATATTTTTCTGCGAATCGGCATGGAGTGGACGTGATCCAGATAAACGAGAATGGAGAGGAAAAATATATACTAGTGTGAATTTTGCCAAAGAGAATCGTACTGAATTGTTGAATATTATAAAATACTGCAATGAAAATGATATTAAAACCGTATTTTGGAATAAAGAAGATCCTTCGCATTTTGAAGACAAAGTTCATAACTTTGTTGATACAGCACTAAAATTTGATTATATTTTTACTACTTCTGAAGAGTGTGTAGAGCGATACAAGAAAGAGTTTAATCATAAACATGTATATCCATTAATGTTTGCTGTTCAACCCAGACAATTTAATCCTATTGAAACGTATGAACGAACAAATGAAGTGGTTTTTGCTGGTAGTTATTATAAGCAACACCCACAGAGATGCATCGAGATGGAAAAAATTTTTGATTTTACTCTTCAAAATATGAATAATAAGTTGATTATATACGATAGACAATATTTCAATAATGATGATAATCATAAGTTTCCTGATGTATATAAGCCATACATAAGACCAAGGTTACCTTATACACGGCTAGATAAAGGCTATAAAGGATCAAAGTTTGCTTTAAATATTAATACTGAAGTTCAATCTAATACAATGTTCGCACGCAGAGTTTTTGAACTGATGGCTTCTAATACAATAGTTATTAGTAATTATTCTAAAGGAATGAATAAGTATTTCGGAGATTTGGTTTTTCTCCTAACCGATAATACAGAAGATAACTTAGAAGTATTAAATCAGCTGCAGCAAATTAATTATTATCAGCATCGCTTGAAAGCACTTCGTTATGTCCTTAACCATCATACTTATGAGGATCGGGCTGTATATATGTTAGGGCTAATGGGGATCGAAGTTCAAAAGAATGTTCCCCGAGTATGCGTTATTATGATGGTAAGGGACGAAAATGAAATTATAAACTCTATTGAAATGTTTCATTTACAAAACTATTCTGCAAAAAGATTACTGCTCATTAATACAGGAGAGGAACTGTTTCAAACTGCCGTTTGGAACCACAAGTACGGCGATGAATCAATATCGGTTACCGACAGGAACGTTATCGATAACTATTATGCAGGGGATCTAACAAAACTTATTAATACGGAATACGTAGCTTTTATGGATTTAAAGTATTATTATGGTCTTCATTATCTTTCTGATATGATTATGTGTTATAAATTTTTAGATGACCGTACGATTGTTTCCAAAAATACAGATGAAGCGGCATATCGCTTTACCAATTCGGCCCGATTGTATGCTTCGGTTTTGCCTCGAAAAACAATTGAATATTTTGATTTTGATTCTGATTGGGAGAGTTTTGTTAATAAAATGTTCGAAATTGGGTACAGAATATTTAACTGTGATCAATTTAATATTCTTTATCCAGAAGAAAATACCAAAGAGAATGCAATTAGAATAAACATTTAAGAGAAAGCGAGTGTATAATTATTGTATAAAGTAAGTATTGTTATACCGGTTTATAATTCTGAAAAGAAAATAGAAAGATCCATATTGTCAATACTAAATCAAACCATGACGTTGAAAGATATAGAAGTTATATTTGTTGATGATTGCTCAAAAGATCGGTCGGCTTCAATAATAAAAGAGTATTGTAAAATATATAAAAATTTTAAATACATTAAATTGGAAAGTAATTCAGGAAGTCCTTCGAGACCAAGAAATAGAGGTATACAAGCTGCAAGTGCTGAATATATTCTGTTCTTGGACTCCGATGATATGCTTTGCGAAGGTGCTTGTCATCTATTATACTCTGAGGCTATTAAAAATGATTATGATATTGTGAGAGGCTATTTGAAAGTTTTTAAAGCAGGCAATCAGTCGTTCTATATGAATCGGTTACCTAGAGAGGAGTATGAAAATGTAGCAGGTATCGAACTTATAAAGAATTTAATAGTTCGACAGAGCACCACTGTAGTAGGGCTCTATAAAAGAGATTTTCTTATTAGCCACAATATTACCTTTGATGAACAAATTCGAATGGGTGAGGACACCTTATTTTTAAGTAAATGCTATTCCGAAACAAAAAAAGTCCATTATATTAATGAATGCATTTACTATTATGTTAAGAGAGATGAGTTACACAATGTATCATCGACACAGAATTACGGTTCCAGAGAGTTAAATGATCATCTGGCGGTATGGATCGGGGCTCGTAATATCCTTAAGAAAATAGGTTTGGACTATTATAAGTTAAGACTACATACTGGTTTTAGAGCAGCTCTTGAATATATATTGAATTTTTCGAACGGAAAAATACCGGAAGAAGATTTCAAGAAACTAAGAGCTTTTCTGCTTGAAAATAAGTATATTATTCCGAAGATGAAATTAAATCAAAGGTTACAAGAAATTACTAATGCAATTGTTGATGGTGATTATCACTCATTTGTCATTAACACACGGAAGAGAATTTTGATAAATGGATATGATCTAAAATTCATAAAACCTCTAGTTCCTATACTTAAAGAAAAGTTTGAAGTAGAGATTGATGAGTGGCAGGGGCATGATAAACATGATGAAGAAAAAAGCAAAAAACTTCTACAATGGGCAGACGTCATTTTTTGTGAATGGCTTCTTGGTAATGCCGTTTGGTATTCTCATAACAAGTTAAAACACCAATTGTTGTTTGTACGAATGCATCGTTTTGAATTATTTGAGAAATACGGGGAACTTGTAAATGTTACGAATGTAGATGGTTTTATAGCTGTAGGGTTGTATTATTATGAAATGTTTATGGAAAAGTTCCAAATACCTCGAGAGAAAATGAACTTGATACCGAACTATGTAGATATTGATAGGTTTAGACGGAATAAAGAGTCAACCGATTTTAAATATAATTTGGCATTAATTGGTGCATTGCCATCACGTAAACGAATTGACTTAGCTGTAAAGGTTTTGGATAGATTATTGGAGTATGATCCGAAATACAAGCTGCATATAATTGGTTCTAGACCTGAAGAGATTCAATGGTTATGGAAAAAGGATGAAGAAAGGAATTATTACGAGCAGGTATACAAAAAAATTAGTGATAGTCCGAAACTCAAAGATGCAGTTATCTTTACCGGATGGCAAGATACTTCTGAATATCTTAGAAAAATTGGATTTGTTCTTTCAGTCAGTGATGATGAAAAACCAGAGAGTTTCCATTTAGCTCCTGCAGAGGGAATGGCCTCAGGAGCGGTAGGGTTGTTATTGAAGTGGCCAGGTGTTGAATACATTTATCCGTCTGAATTTACAGTAGAAAATATCGAAGAGTTGGTAGCAAAAATATTAGATTTAATGGACGAAAGCAAATATGAGGAATATCGAGTAAAAGGCGAACGATTTATTCGAAAGTACTACCATATTTCAGAGGTCGCTAATAAATTTGAATTACTTATTCAAAGAGGATTTCTACGACGGAACTAAGGGGGATATAATGCTGTCGGATACTCCTGAAGATTATAAAAAAAATAGAAGAGTTGAAAAAGTTATTGAAGCAAAAATATAGAGATTTTGAAGAGGCTTGATAGTGAGGAAGTTACACTTAAAAAATATAAGGAAGTATTGCTTGAATACAATCGTTTGGAAGCGAAATATTATAATATTCACCAAAAGTATCAGTTATTAAGTAATTCCAAATTAGGAAAACTGACACTAAAATATTGGAAATGGAAAAAACGAATCCCGGAAGATTTTAGGTTTTAGGGAGAATAACAATGACCATTAATTATGTTGAGGAAAAACTTAGTGAGATAAACAGGATTCGTGCTGCTATAAGAGCAGAACTGAACCTTGAGCACATGGCAAATGACAAGGTTATTATTCATAAAACGAAACTTAAACGACCTATTAATCGTCTGAAAGATTTGAGAATTGCTTGCATTATGGATGAGTTCACATTTTACTCGTTCGAGCCTGAATGCGAGCTTCTTCAAGTTACTCCTCAAAATTGGAATCAAGAGATTGAGAATTTTCAGCCAGATTTGTTTTTTTTAGAGTCCGCATGGAAAGGTATAAATGGACTTTGGAATACAAAAGTGGCGTATCTTAGTGATGAGTTGATAGATTTACTTAGTTACTGTAGAAAGAAAGAGATTCCAATTGTATTCTGGAATAAAGAAGATCCTGTATTTTTTGATACGTTTATTAATACTGCCAAACATGCGGACTACGTTTTTACCACTGATATTGACTGTATAAGAAAATATAAAACGATATTACAACATCAGCATGTGTATTTAATGCCATTTGCCGCTCAACCGAGATTTCATAATCCTGTGGAAAATTACAATCGAGAAGATAAGATTTGTTTTGCGGGTGCTTATTACAAACGATATCCAGATCGAGCTAAAGACATTAAGACTTTTGTAGATACATTAAGCGATATTAAAGAAATTCATATATATGATCGAAATTATTATTATAATGACCCCAACTATTCTTTTCCAAGAAGCTTTAAGCGATATATTGTTGGCACTTTAGATGTAAAAGAAATCGACAAAGCCTATAAAGGTTACCGATATAATATTAATATGAATTCTGTAAAGAATTCTCAAAGTATGTGTGCAAGGCGTGTATTTGAATTACTGGCCTCGAATTGCGTGATCCTTAGCAACTATTCTAGAGCTGTACGAAACTTATTTGGAGATTTAGTTGTTTGCACAGATGATGGGAAGCAATTGAGGCACAAATTGAGATTACTGGATAAAGATGATTATTATCTAAAATATAGGCTGCTTGGGCTTCGAAAAGTTATGAACGAACATACCTGCAAAGATCGCCTCTCTTTCATTGTCAAAAAGGTTTTCGGAATAACGGTAGACAATGATTCTGTGCCAGTTGCAATCATCGCCAAGGCTGAGACAATATCCGAGATCAATCAAGTGATAGCCAACTTTAGACGACAGGCCTACTGTAATAAGAAATTATTTATTATATCGGGCCGTAAACTCGATTTTAAATGCAATACTGGTGACATTGAACTGATTAATAGCATTACGGAACAAGAAGTAGCTCGAATTCAAAACGATTTCCCTTATTGGTCATTCTTCTCTAATAATGATTATTATGGAGCCTATTATATTAGTGATTTGGTAATGGCGTACAAATATTCCGATTACCCAGTCATTACAAAGTCTAGCTTTTTTGTCAGCGACAGCAATCAGAATATTAGCCGAGAAGAAGGAAATCCTTACCGACCGACAAATCAGGCTTATGTTCGCCGGGCGATGGTCCGGTCAAAGGACTTTTCGAACAAGCTCTTAGTACAATTCGCTCAGTGCATAGATGAAGAAATTATAGATTCATCATGCCTGTCGATAGATGAATTTAATTATTGTATGAACTACAGCGGTAGTCAATGTGACGAGGTCGATGATCTTAGGCTGGCGGATTGTGGTGTGAACATGAACGACATTTACGACATTGTGGATCAGATTCATCCTGGCCTAGGTATCAATCAAACGCCGGATTCATTAATGAATAGTGGCTGCTTTCTAAGTAAATCGAATGTTCTTCTGATCACGGATCATTATCCGAGTTACGAGGATTTATATCGATATGCTTTTATACACAGCAGATTATTAGGGTATAAAGAACGAGGAAGGCTTGTTGACGTTTTTAAATACAATGATTTAATTCCTAAAGGTTATTCCGAATATGAAGGAATTGATATTGCTTGCGGATATTTCGAAGAACTTAGTAATGCTTTGATATATGGTCGATACGAAGCCGTCATCATTCATTTTTTGAACGAGAAAATATGGAGCGCGATTAAAAACACCGTAAAAGGGAAAAGGATATTAGTCTGGATTCATGGAGCGGAAATTCAACCATGGTGGAGAAGAGAATTTAATTACTTTTCGGATCAGGAACTGGAGAATGCTAAAAAAGAATCCGATAAACGATTGTCATTCTGGCGACAAATATTTGAATGGTCCAGAAGCAGCGAGTATAGTTTTCATTTTGTGTTTGTATCCCATTACTTTGCTAATGAAGTTTTTGAAGATCTTCAAATCAAGCTGGATAAAGACAAGTACAGCATAATTCATAATTATGTGAACACGGATTTATTTCAGTACAGCGAGAAAACGGCTGACATGCGGAAAAAATATTGTCGATCAGACCTTTT
>NZ_BOVJ01000173.1 GCF_018403665.1 Paenibacillus cisolokensis | reverse complement strand
AGCCGCGCGCTGGGGAGATGTGCGCGGCGAAATCCGGAACTGCGCCGGAGGAACGCGGCTATCTCGGGTAATAGGTAAATCCCGGGAACTTCACGACAGGCTCCTTCTCTTTCCGCAACGCATCGAGCAATGTATGACCGACTCGAAGATTGTCCCGGACCAGTTCGCGAGGGGTCAGCGCCATCCATTGGGTAAGCGAAATATCGGCAAACCGGTCGCTTTTGAAGATTTCCAGATACCATAACGTTTCATCTCCGGTATTCTGGATATAGTGGCCGAAGGCGAAGGGGACGTAGCCGACGTCGCCCGCCCGATAGTTGAACGTTCTGGCCGCCCCGTTGCCGGAGAATACCGTCATTCTCCCTTGTCCTGTCAAATAATACTGCCATTCGTCCTGATTGGGATGCCAATGCAGCTCCCGCATCGCTCCCGGTTCGATCTCGACCAGTGCGGCCGCGACCGTTTTGGATATGGGAAAATTGGAGGAATCCACAATTCTGACGCTTCCCCCCGGGAATTTCATCGGCTTCTGCGCCAGCAGCCGATGCTTGAAACCGAGCGGCACGGTACCGTACGGGGAATCGACTCGTTGGCTTTCCAGCGGACCGGGAACCCGATCCTGGAAGATGTAAACCTGTTCGGTCGGGATGGAGTCGAACGCGTGCTCGGGAACGCCGAAATTGGCGGACAGCACATCCTTCGGCGTGTGCGCGAACCAGTCGGAGATCGTCAAGGTGTTCAGATCGGAGAAATGGCCGTCGTCGAATACGAGCAAAAATTCGCACCCTTCCTCCAGACCCTGGATCGAGTGCGGAATGCCTGCCGGAAAATACCACAGGTCGCCCGGACCGACATCCGCAATAAAATTCCGTCCGTTCTGATCGACAGCCGTAATGCGGGCGCTGCCGAGCAGCATATAGGACCACTCCGCCTGCTGATGCCAGTGCAGCTCGCGCACGCCGCCCGGAGTCAGGCTCATATTGACCCCCGCAAGGGTGGTGGCGACCGGCAATTCCCGAATGGTAATCTCCCGTGACCAGCCGCCGTGGAACAATTCCATATGCGTATCGGAGAAGGACATTTTCAGATTGGGCAGCAAACCGCTATCCGTGGCAGGCGGAACCAACATGTCCGGATTTTCCAAATCCCTCATAATATCGCGCGGACCGCGATCGGGACCGCCGGCGCCGTCGCTGCGGATCGGTTGAGGCACTTTCATCGACTTCCACTCCCTTCATCACATGAAGTTTATGATGCGGGCCTGTTCGTTATGAACGGTGAAGGAAGCAAAAATATCATGATCGGACGCCGACAACATATAATGTAATAATAACTGACATTTTGTACAATAAAAATTCGGTTGACATCGCAGCCGTAAAGCTGATTTCGAAATGTAAGCGTATTAATCGATGTCAGTTTGTCTTTAAATCGTCTATATAAAGATTTATTTCAATGAATCTAGTACAATAGCAAGTGTAAAGGTTGACCCTCTAGAAAAGTAGGCAGGTGAAGTTGTGAGAATTACTGACGTTGAACTTTTTCCGCTCAAGCTTCCGATGAAACAGCATTTTACGATCTCGAACGGAAGAGTAGGCGATGCGAGCGGCGGAGCTCCTCACGTCTATGTTCGGATCACGGCGGATAATGGCGCTTTCGGCTGGGGCGAAGCAAGGCCGAGTCACCGGTGGAGCTACGAAACGCTTGAAACCGTCTCCAGCACCATAAAGGACTACTTGCGCCCGCTTCTGCTCGGGATGGAGGCAACCGACCTCAGATCGATCCATGCGGCGATGAACAGAGAGATAAGAGCCGGGCTCGGCAGCGGCCAACCGATCGCGAAAGCGGCGATCGACACGGCGCTGCACGATTTGATCGGCAACGCCTTCGGTATGCCGCTCGCGCAGATGTGGCACGGTTCGCCGGCAGCAGGGATCAAGCTGTCCTATCTGATCAGCACGGCAAGCCCCGAAGAGGCCGCGGCCAAAGCGGCTTATGCCAGGGAGAACGGGTACGAAGGAGTCGATGTGAAGATCGGACTGGACCCGCAGCAGGATATCGCCATTCTGGAAGCCGTCAAGGCTGCCGCTCCCGACCTGTTCTTCCGCGTCGATGCCAATCAGGCCTACAATTTGCCGCAAGCTGTTGCCCTTGCCAAGCAGATGGAACGCATCGGCGTAGACGTGTTCGAGCAACCGCTTCCGGCGAACAATCTGCACGGGCATGCGGAGCTGAGAAAGAAGACGACGATTCCGATCGCGCTTGACGAGAGCATCTGGACGCCCGGAGACGTCATGCAGGCGATCCGCTTGGAGGCTTGCGATACGATCGTCGTGAAGCTGACCAAAATGGGAGGCTTGAGCGGCGCGAAGCTGTGCGGAGAAATTGCGCGCGAGGCGGGTTTCGAGCTGCTGGGCGGTGGATTGACGGAGTCGACGCTCGGGCTTACGGCGAGCGCCCACCTGTTCCGGTATCTCGGCATCAAGCGGCCGGTCGACCTGAACGGTCCGATCTTCCTGGCGGACGATCCGGTGGAAGCGGGACCGGTCATCACGGAAGGCGATGTGGAGCTGCCGCAAGGCGCCGGCATCGGCTGCACGATTTCGATGGACAAGATAGAGAAATTTCGCGTTTAAACAGCCTTTCTTTTTTTTTACAGTCAATAGAAAAAATATCCAATAAAATTAAATAAAAAAGATGATTGTTTCATCCATTTTTTGAAATCTGTTCGTTCAAGTATGCTCTCCATTCGTTTTAACCGCTTACAGTGAACTCCGCAGGGAGGTGAGGCTCGCTTCAAGTACGGATCAAACGGAACCAATCGTTGCTTTGTCACGCTCGATCTAAACAAGGGAGGGCCAAATGTCCATGAGAAAAAATCGTATGTGCTGCTGTTATTTGTCATGATATTTTCGCTGATTATGGCGGGATGCGGAGGCGGCGCCGATTCCGGAAACGACGGCGGAACGTCCGAAAACACGAATGAAAACACAAACACAAACACAAATGCGAATGAAGGCTCGAACGAGCCGCCAAAAGAAAAAGTGGAGATTTCGTTCTGGCATACCTATACCGACGCTGACGCCGGACCGATTAACAAAGTCGTCGAGAACTTCAACAACAGCCAGGACAGCATCAAGGTCAACATTTTGGGCAACCAGGATCCGACGAAGCAATTGACCGCCATCTCCGGCGGCGCGGCGCCCGATGTGCTGCTGACCTACTGGAACAACATCGGGCCTTGGGCGACGGCCGGCGCCGTGCTGGACTTGAGCGACAGCATCGCCAAAGACGGCTTCGATACCGGCGCGATTATTCCCGCCGCGGCCGAACGGATGATGATCGACGGCAAATTTTACGCGATGCCGTTCACGATGAGTATGGCCAACTCGCTGATGTACAACAAGGCGGCTTTCGAGGAAGCGGGCATTACGGCGCCTCCGGAAACGCTGGAGCAGCTGTTCGAATACGCCAAGCAGCTGACGAAAAAAGACGATAAAGGCAACATTACGAAAATCGGCTTTATCCCTGACTATCCGTGGATCGACAACGTATTCTGGCCGATTATTTTCGGCGGCTCCTGGTACGACGAGAGCACGGGGAAAGTTACGCCGAACGCGCCGGCGAACGTCGAATCGATCGCCTATCAGCGTTCCTTCTATGAAGAATTCGGCAAAGATCAGATCGACAAGTTCAAATCCGGCATGGGCAAGCGCGGCACGCCTCAGGACCCGCTCCTGACGGGGCAGCTGGCGATGATGATCGGCTGGGAGTACAACTTTATGCCGGAGCGGGCGGAAGACGGTCCGATCGGCGTCGCTCCGTTCCCTTATCCGGAAGCCAAGCCGGAGCTGAAAGGTTCCGGTATGGTCAGCCCGCGTGCGGTGTTCATTCCCCAGAAGGCCAAACATCCGGCCGAGGCCTGGGAATTTATCAAATATTTGATGACCCAGGACGTTCAAGTTGAATTCTCGCTGGAGGCGCATGTCATTCCGACGCTCAAGTCGGCGCTGGACGATCAGCGGCTGTACACGGATGAAAACAAAACGATGCACAGCTTCTATGAAAGGGCGAAAAACGAAAATCTGAACGGGTTCCCGAACAGCTCGTATATCAATGAATATTTGCAGGCGCTGAGCGAGGAGACCGAGAAAGCCTTGAAAGGCACGATCACGCCGCAGGAAGCGATGGACAACGTAGCGAAGAAAATTCAGCCGCTCGCAGATAAATAAAGAAGCGATGTGGGCCGACTTGCTCGGCCCACTTCTCAATCACCGGGAAAGGAGGCGGAGGGGTGGCTAGTCAACATGATAATGCGGCCGGTATACGCAGAAGAGAACGGAAAATATTGCTGACCGGTTTATTGTTTACCGGCCCGTGGATTATCGGATTTCTCATTTTTCAATTGTATCCCATTCTCGCTTCTTTTTATTACAGCATGACGGAGTACAATCTGTTTTCGCCGCCGAAATGGGTAGGGCTCGACAATTACAAGGCGCTGTTTCGGGACGAGAAATTTTATTTGTCCTTGTACAACACGCTCTATATTACCGTTTTCGGGGTCGTGCCTCATCTGGCCTACGCCCTGTTGATGGCGCTGCTGCTCAATGCGAAAGTGAAGGGACAGAGCATTTACCGCACCATTTATTTTTGCCGACGCTCGTGCCGGCGGTAGCCGGTTCGCTGCTGTGGATGTGGCTGCTCAACTCGCAATACGGACTTGTGAATATGCTGCTGGAATACGTAGGCATTGTCGGGCCGAACTGGCTGGTCGATCCGGACTGGACCAAGCCGTCCATCGTGTTGATGGGGTTCTGGGGAACGGGCACCGTTACCGTTATGTATTTGGCCGCCCTGCAGGAAGTGCCGAAAATGTACTACGAAGCGGCCGAGATCGACGGCGCCAGCAAATGGCGGCAATTCTGGAGCATCACGCTGCCGGCGATTTCCCCGATGACGCTGTTCCAGCTGATCATGATGCTGATCGCGTCGTTTCAATATTTTACGGAAGGGATGGTCTTCGCCGAAGCTTCCCAGTCGACCGGCGGACCGGAAAATTCGCTGCTGTTCTACTCCATCTATCTCTATCAGCAAGCATTCTCTTTCCTGAATATGGGCTACGCGTCGGCCATGGCCTGGATCTTGTTCGTCGTCGTGATGCTCTGCGCGCTTGTCATTTTCAAAACATCGGCCCGGTGGGTGTACTACGGAGGTGAGAAATAATGGAAGCCCGGTCTTTGGCGGCCGAAGAGCTGCGGCTTGCCCGTTCCCGCAGGAAGAAGACGGCGAGGAAGATGCTGCGTTCGATCGGCAAACATTTCATCCTGATGCTGGCGGGCGTCTGTTTTCTCGGCCCGTTCGCCTACCTGATGCTGACTTCGGTCAAGTCGATGGACGACATTTTGCCATACCGTTCGTATGGTGGCCGGAAGAGCTGTACTGGTCGAACTATTCCAACGCCGTCAACGCAATACCGTTTTTCCAATATACGATGAATACGCTGCTGATCTGCGTGCTGTGCGTGCTCGGGGAGCTGATCGCTTCGCCGCTGGTCGCTTACGGGTTCGCGCGTATTCCGTTCAAAGGGCGCGGCATCCTGTTCATGATCATGATGGGTACGATTATGCTGCCTGCGCAATCGACGATGGTACCGCTGTATGTGCTGTACAACAAGCTGAATCTGGTCAACACGATTTGGCCGCTCGTGCTGCCCGCATTTTTCGGCGCCGCCTATTATATTTTTCTGCTCCGCCAGTTCTTCATGGGCATTCCCTATGAAATTACCGAATCGGCGAAGATCGACGGCGCATCGGAGTTCCGGATTTATTGGCAAATGATGCTGCCGCTGTCCAAGCCGGCGCTGTTTACTGTGGGGCTGCTCGTCTTTCTCTTTTCGTGGAAAGATTACCAGCAGCCGCTTATCTACTTGAACGATCCGTCCAAATGGACGCTCTCGGTCGGACTGAAAGCGTTCATTGGCGAATATAAAGTCGAGTGGGGCATGCTGATGGCGGCCGCCGCGCTGTTTACGATCCCGATCATCATTTTGTATTTCTTCGTGCAGCGCGTCTTCATTCAAGGCATTACGCTGACGGGGTCCAAGTGACGGAAAATGGCGTGCGACCGTCTGGTAAGCGTCTGGAAAATGCCTGGAAAACGCTTGGTATGTACCTGAAAAATACCCGGAAAGGAGGTGAAATGAGGTGCAATCGTTCGTTTCCGATACTGTGAAGGAATTGAAGCCTTACTTTGACGGCTTGCTCCGAACGGACCCGGCATCGGGCGGGCTCTATATGCTGGACGACGAACTGGGCGATCGGGCGAGCTGCTGCACGACCGGGCTGGCCGCCTGTTTTTACACGCTCGACGGCAAGCTGAACGGCGGAGACGGCTTCGACATCGCCCGGCGGCTTGCGGAGGACGTACGGAACAGGCAGTTGCCGAGCGGCGGCTTTACGCAGCCGTATTATGCGAAGGCGGGCGAACCGCCTGTCGTCGATATCGCCGAGATCGGCGCCGTCGCGAACAGTCTGTACCATATCCATCAGGCGACGAATAGTGAAGCGGCGAAGGAGAGCCTGATTCGCGCCGCCGATTACTTGCTGACGCAAACGGTGCCGGAGCGGCCGGGCGTCGTGCTGAAGAGACCCGGCGAAAACTTCGACGTGCTGAACGGGGATATGTACGCGGCCCATACGTTCGGGAGAGCATACGAGCTGACCGGCAACCCGGTCTATCTGGAGCAGGTCGTGGCGATTTTCGGCCATCTGGCGGACCGGTTCGGCAAGAACGAGCCGGGCTGGTGGCCTTATATCGAAAACTGGGACGGCTCGGTCGTGATGGGCAACAGCGTGCTCTATCAGGCGACGATCGTCGCCTTCGCCCATACCGCGCTCCGTTTGCTGCCGGAAGAGCTGCTGGCGCGCTGGCGCCAAGTGTCCGAACAGGCCGTGGCCAAGATGGTCGAAGCGATCCGGCAGCCGCCGTCCGAAGAGACGGAGGCGCCCTGGTGGACGAGGGACTGGAGCAACGGCTGGGAGCTGTACATGTCCCTGGCGCGCAGCACGGCTTCCGAACAGGTGCGGGAGATCGGGCTGAACCGTTTCCGCGAGGTCGAGGCCGATTTGCGGGAGCGCGGCGTCTTGCGGTTCCGGCCGAATATTAAGCATAGCGAGCCGGACCGTGCGCCGGTTACGACGACCTTCCGCAAAGCATCCGGCTTCGCCGGTATCATCGCCTGCATGGCGCTGGACGAAGAGCCGGTATTGGAATTCAACAATAAAGGGGAGCCGATCGCATGAAGCAAATCGTCGTCAAACGGCGCGCTGCCGTGCTGGAGGAAGCGGAGAAGCCGGTGCTCAGCGACAATCCGTTCCGGGTGCTGGTCAAGGTGAAATATTCTTCGATCAGCCCCGGTACGGAATTGAACATCATTCAGCATGCGGATGTCCCGGACGGGTTCAAATTAGGGTACAGCGCCTCGGGCATCGTTACGGAGGTCGGTTCCGGCGTGACCGATCTGGCCCCCGGAGATTTCGTCGCGTGCTACGGCGCGCCTTATGTCTTTCATGCCGAACAGCTTTCGGTTCCGAGGCAGCTTTGCGCGAAGCTGTCGTCGGAAGCGCGGTTGCGCGAAGCGGCTTTCGTCGGTCTCGGCTCGGTCGCCATTCATAGCGTGAGACGGATGTCGCTGCAGTTCGGGGAAACCGTATGGGTTGTCGGTCTGGGGCTTCTGGGCCAACTGATCGGCCAACTGTGCCATCAGGCGAACTATCGTGTGTTCGCCACCGACATGAATCCGGCGAGAGTCGAACTGGCCCGGGCTTGCGGGATGGAAGCTTATCCGGCCGACGACGGGCAATTGGACGAGCGGATCGGACAATTTACGGAAGGGCACGGTTTTGACGCCATCTCGCTTGTCGCTCATTCTTCGAATTCGAAAATAATCGAGTCGACGATGGAGAAGCTGGCATTCCGGGGCAAGTACGCGCTCGTCGGCAACGTGCCGATCGCCTTCCCGCGCGAGCTGTTCTTTCAGAAAGAAGCCGATTTCATCATTGCGCGGGCGGCGGGCCCCGGACGGTACGACGCGCAGTACGAGGATCAGGGCATCGATTATCCGAAATCGTATGTCCGGTGGACGGAAGGCCGGAATATGGCGGAGTTCGTCCGGCAGCTGGAAACGGGACGGCTCGACATCGGCCGGCTGATCACGGACGAATTTTCGATTCGCGAAGCCCCGGAAGCTTATAAGGCGCTGCAGCGGGATGCAAGCCAATCATTGGGCGTGCTGCTTCGCTACGATGCGTAAGACTTATCGATTATCCGATCTTGATAAGGAGATGACCCTGATGTTGAAAAGAACACTGCTCAGTCTTCTCGCTGCCGCGCTGATCGGTTCGGCCGGCACGATCGGGCCCGTCCAGGCGAAGTCCGCGCCGGAACCGGAGCTTGTCAATTTGTCTCTCGGAAAAAGCTATACGCTCGAAACGCCATATCAGCTCGACAGCTTGTTCGGCAAGACGGAATCCGCGCATCCGGACGATACCGGGCGGCAATTGACCGACGGCGAATACGGGGGAACGACGTTCTCGAACCCGGCTTATGTCGGGCGGATATGGCAAGGAAGCCGGATCGTGACGATCGATCTGGAAAATCCGGCCACCGTGGAAGACATCTACGTCAACTTCCTGCAAGACAACCCGAACGGCATCTTCTTCCCGCTGAAGGTCCATTTCTCCGTCTCGCTGGACGGCAGGAAGTGGGAGAAGCTGAAGGACGGCCGCAGCGCATTGCCGACGACGCTGAAAGGTCCGGCAACCCAGAAAATCGGCATCAGCGGCATCCACAAGCAAGCCCGCTATGTCAAAGTGGAATTCCCGGTACAGTCCTGGGTGTTCCTCGACGAAATCGAGGTGCTCGGAACGCCGGACCTGTCCGGCAAAAACCGCATCCGTCCCCTGCGGGGCCGAAGCAAGCCGGCTATCCGAAGAAAGGTTCCAAACAGGCGGGCGGCATCAACAGCCAGGTGCTGCTGTATACCGGCGAATGGCAGTATGAGCCGGCCGACTGGATTTCGTTCACGAAGGAAGATTTGAAGCCGTACGTCGCCTATGTGGACGAAAATATGAACCGGAAAGATTTTATGTTCGACGGTTTCCTGTTTCTGCAGTACGGCCCGCTGCTGAACGGGGCCAATTACGGCGCGAGCGCGCTGCCGACGGACAAGGAGGACTGGGAGCTGACGCTTGGCCGCTTGTTCCGGGATCAATACGAGCTGGGCGCTTTGGAAGAAGCGGTCCAAGAAGCGAAAGCCGATCTGAAGAACCGGAAATATAAGGCGAAAGTCGTCATCTCGATTCCGTACCCGCGCACCGACCAGAGCGACTTCGGCGATGTGGACGGCGACGGCATCAGCGAAAACATGAACGTGCAGGAAGTCGGCGAGGAAGCGGCGCTTCAGAGCCGCAAGAAGGTCGTCAAATGGTATGTCGACGAAGTGTACAAGCGCTGGAACGAAGCCGGCTATCAAAATATGGAGCTCGTCGGCTTCTATTGGTACAACGAGTTTTTGTCGAGACAGACGACAGTCAACGAGGACCGGCTGCTGCAGTGGGTGGCGGACTACGTGCATAAGAAAGGCGCCAAGCTGCAGTGGATTCCGTATTATTTCGCCCGCGGCTGGGACGACTGGAAGGCGAACGGATTCGACACGGCGCTGATGCAGCCGAACTACTCGTTCCACAATACGACGGTCGACGGCTCGATACGATCGCGCAAGCCGCCTATGACAACGGCTTGGGCGTGGAGATGGAGCTGTCGGATGCGGTGCTGACCGATCTGGCGGCTCGAAACAAATATTACGCTTATCTCGACAAAGGCGTGGAGCACGGCTATATGAACTCGTTCACCGCGTTCTATCAGCAGGTCAAGACGCTGAAGAAGGCGGCGGAGTCCGCCGATCCCGCGGCGCGCGAAGTGTATGACAAAACATATCAATTCATAAAAGGCACATACGGACAATAAACGGCCATCGCCCTATCCAACGAACGGATAGGGCGATGATTCTTTTCGGGGCCGCTCCACCTCGCGGACAGCCGCCGCTTTAGGACCGTCCGCTCCGGTACTCCGTCGGCGAAACGCCGGTATATTTCTTGAACTGCTTATAGAAGTATCCGGGTTCCAAATAGCCGATATGACGGGAAATGTCGCTTGTCTTCATCGCGGTCGTCTTCAGCAGCTTCTGCGCTTTCTTGATCCGGAACGAATTGACGTAATCGGAGAAGCTCTTTCCCGTCTCCTTCTGAAACAGCTGGCCGAGATAGAACGGGTGGATGTTCAAAGACTGGGCGAGCGTCTTCAGCGACAGCTCCTCCGCATACCGCGTCTCGATGTGGCGGAGCACCTGCTTGACGACCGGACTGAACTCATCTTCTTCGACCGACAGGTAATCGATCGCGGAACCGACGATAAATTTGACATGCGCCACCAATTGGCCGATCGTATGCGCTTTGAACAGCGCGGTGAACAGTTGCTTGTAGCCGCTCGTCGCCAGCTCGTGGTTCAGCTTGTTGTCCCGTACGACCTGCTTCGTGCACAGAATCAGATCAACGGCGCAGTTGTGAATATGAGCGGGAGAAACCGTTTCCATCGATTGCAAATCCGCGAACAGCTTGTCGATGTAGGCGTACACCGCCCGTTTGTCCTTGGCAAGCAGCAGCTGCTCGTATTCGAGCAGATCGACGGCTGCGGAGCCGGCCTTGGCGTCGGCGGCGGCCATGCGGTCGTAGCGGATAATGTCGTCTCCCGCATTCGTCAGAAAATATTCCTGCAGCCGTTTCGCATGGTCGTAGCTTTGCGAAACGCCCAAATATCCGGATTCCGCGCTTCCGAGCGTAATGAGCGCCTGAATGCCCGGCTTCCGCAATTGCTGCCGGATTCGGTCAAGCAGCGCCAGCGCTTCCGCCTGTCCGGCTTCGGGTGCGGGGCCGGTGAAGATCAGGATGACATCGCCGTCCAGATCGCGGAAACAGCAGACGTTCCCCGCTGCGCCGTCGGCCAGCGCCCGGCTGACCCGGTACGCTTCATTGCCGTCCTCCGGCTCCCGCAGTCCGGCGGCGCTCCCGGCGTCCCCTTCGGGGGAGCCGCCGTCGCCGCCTGCCACGAGCTTGATCGTGGCCACCGCGTAGAACGGGTTGTCTGCCGGAATGTCCAGCAACTGCAGCCGCGTTTTCAGCTCCGTAGGGTCAATCTTGCCGGTCACCCAGCGGTTCATGACGTTGTCCCGCAGAATGTCGAGCTCGCTCTGGCGGACGAACGCCTGCCGGTCGGCGTTCTCGAGCTTCTGCACCGTGCTGGCGACCGTCTCCGTCAATTCCTTGATGTTGACCGGCTTGAGCAAATAATTTTCGATGCCGAGACGCATTCCTTCTTTTACATATTCGAATTCGTTGTAACCGCTCAGGACGATGTATTTCATATCCGGAAACAGCGGCTTCAGCTTCCCGATCAATTCCAGGCCGCTCATCTCGGGCATCATAATGTCCGTCATCAGGATGTCCGCCCCCGTATGGCGCAGCGCCTCGAAAGCTTCCGGGCCGCTTGCCGCTTTGCCGGAAACCGTAATGCCGAATTCCTCCCAGTCGATTACGGTTGACAATCCTTCAAGTATAAACGGTTCGTCATCGACAATAAACAGTCTACGCACTTGAATGCCCCCTTGGACTTGCAGGAATGGTCATGGTGATGGCAGCACCCTGCCGGTGCGCTCCGTCGATTTGCAGCCCGTACGCGCTGCCGAAGCATATTTTGATTCGCTCGTGGACATTGGTCAGGCCGATCGAATCGGAAGCGTGCGGCGAAGGCTCGCGCAGTCTGCGCCGCAGCTCTTCCAGCTTCTCCGGCTCGATGCCGTTGCCGTTGTCGCGGACGGTAATCTTGAGCAGGTCGCCTTCCGGCTCGGCCTCGATCCGCAGACGGTTGTCGGTCCGGGACATGACCAGGCCGTGCACGACATAGTTTTCGACGAGCGGCTGCAGCGAAAGCTTGAGAACCGGAACATTCATCCACTCCGGCTCGATATCGATCTCGTACGTGAAATTGTTCATATACCGGATGCGGAACAGATCGAGATACAAGCTGCAGTATTCGAGCTCGTCCGCCAGCGTGACGATCGTGTCCTTCCTGACGGAATACCGGAACAACGTTGCCAGCAAATAGATCATTTCGCCGACGTCGTCGGCTTTTTGGACAGCGCCCGCATGCGGATCGCCTCGAGCGTGTTGTACATGAAATGAGGCTTGATCTGCGCCTGGAACGCGACGAGCTCGGCCTGCTTCTGCCTGATTTCGGATTTGTAGACGCGGTCGATATATTGCGTCAAATCTTCGCACATTTGATTGAACCGCCTGGAGATCTGGTACAGCTCGTCTTCTTTCTCAAGCGGCAGCCGCACGGACAAGTCGCCGTCCTGCAGCTTCTTCATCGCCTGCACAATGACGTTCGTTCTTCGGGAGAACGTGACGATCGTGAAATAGGTAAGCGCTACCGCCGTCATGATGCAGGCGATCGTGACGAGGAACAGCGCGTTCTTCAATCCTTTCAGCTGTCCGGCGATTTCCGATTTCGGCACGATGCCGGCGATATAGAAGCCGAACCGGTTGGCCGTGTGCACGTTCAAATAAGCTTCTTCCTCGAAACGCTGCGTCGGAGAAGCGGATTGAACGGAGGCGAAATACGGATACTTTTGCCCGTAATACCGGTTCGAGGAATCGAATACGACGTCGCCTTCGGGCGTCAATACGACGACGTAGCCTTTCATTTCGGCGCGCTTGCTCTGGAACGACTGATAAATGCCGTCCGAATCGTAATCGATGATCAGATGGCCGACGATTTTGCGCGTCGTCAGGTCGGTAATGTTGCTGATCGTCGTGATGCTCTTCTTCGTGATGATATGCTCGTTCAGCGCCTCTTGCAGCTCGGCGCCGGTCTGGTAGTAATACTGCGTATCCCGGCTCAAAACATAAAGGAACTTTTTGCTTGTGCTGTAAAGCGAGATGGTGCGGATGCCGGGATTGTTGGCCAGTTGAAGACGCAGGTAGGACCCGATATCGAGCGGCCGGACGCCGGTATCGATATATTGCTGCAGCCGCTTGTACAAGTATTGCGAAAAGTCGTTTTGCAGAAACGACAGCACCTCGCCGGACAAGAGCGACGATTCGTTCCGGTAAATTTGCTGGGTAATGTTTTGCGAGATCGCGTAGCGGGCGTCCAAATAATTGCCGATATCGGCCAATATTTGTTTGTTCAGCTCCAGCTCCTTGTTTACTTGTCCGTCGGCCAAATACGTATAGACGAATCCGGATAATGTCGCGAGGGACAGAATCGTGATCACGGAATAAGTGAGCAATATTTTGTTGAACAGCTTTTGTCTGAAGTGCCTTTTATAGAAATCAGCGATGACGGTCATGTTGTTGTGCACCCTTTATCGCGCTTTCGGCGACGTTTTCGTATGCGCTTTCAAAGCTGAGGTACCGGTGTTTTCCCTCATGTATAACTGTATCACAAATCGCGGCGTTTGGCGGAAGCCCCAAAGCGGTTTTTTTTGATTTGTCCATCTTACTTTTGATTTTTTCACTTTTGGCAACGTTTGCAGTGGAGTACATTATTTCATGCAACCTTTAAATCAGGCAAGGGGGGGACAACATTGGGGAGCTTGATGCGCTGGCTGAGAACGGTTAACCGGAACATGGCGCTGCTCATCATGGTGCTGCCGGGGGCCGTCTGGTTTTTGCTTTTCTGTTATTTGCCGATGCCGGGAGTCATTCTCGCCTTCAAAAACTACAGGTTTAGCCGCGACGGTTTTCTGGCCGGCATAATCCAAAGCGAGTGGGTCGGATTCAAAAACTTCGAGTATTTGTTCAAGACGGAGGACGCCTACATTATCGTCCGGAACACCGTGCTGTACAACGCCGTCTTTATCGTGCTCGGGACCGCCTTGTCCGTGTTTGTCGCCATTCTCATTCATGAGATCGCGAACAAGAAGCTGGCGAAAATATATCAGACGGGGATGTTTTTGCCGCATTTTCTGTCCTGGGTTATCGTGAGCTATTTCGTGTTCAGCTTTTTGAGTGTCGACAAAGGGGTGCTGAATCAACTGCTCCGCTATTTCGGCGCCGATCCGGTGTACTGGTATTCGGAAACGAAGTATTGGCCTTTTATTCTCGTCATCGTCTATTTGTGGAAAAGCGTCGGTTACGGCAGCGTCATCTATCTGGCTGCGATTGTCGGCATCGACAAGTCGTATTACGAGGCGGCGATGATCGACGGGGCCAACAAATGGCAGCAAATTTGCCGAATTACGGTGCCGATGATTATGCCGGTCATCGTCATCATGTTCATCCTGGCGATCGGGGGCATATTCCGGGCGGACTTCGGGCTGTTCTACCAGGTGCCGCGCGATACGGGAGCGCTGTATCCGGTGACGAACGTCATCGATACATTCGTATACCGCGGACTGAAGGTGACGGGAGATATCGGCATGAGTACGGCGGCCGGTCTCTATCAGGCCGTGGTCGGCTTTGTGCTCGTGATCACCACGAACTTCATCGTCCGGAAAATCAACAAGGAACAGGCGTTGTTCTGAACCGAAAGGAGGATTTCCCAAAATGAACAACAGCGCGGTGCTGCAGCATGACGGGGGAAGACCGGGCCGGCGGAAAAAGCTGCGGAACATTCATCAGCTGCCGCCGTTCTGGAACATGCTGGCCCATCTGGCGATCGGCCTGTTCTCCTTCAGCTGCGTATATCCGTTTCTGTTCGTCATCGTCATTTCGCTAACGGACGAGACGACGCTGGCCAAGAACGGGTACAGCATTTTTCCCGAAAAATGGTCGCTGGACGCGTACGCCTATGTTTTCAAACCGGCGATCAGCTGCTTCGCTCCTATGGCGTGACCTTTTTTGTGACCGTTGTCGGAACGATTCTTTCCGTCGCCATCGTGGCGCTTTACGCTTATGCGATTTCGCGGAATTATTTCCGCTTCAGAGGGTTTTTCTCCTTTATCGCTTTTTTCACGATGCTGTTCGGCGGCGGTCTCGTTCCCTCGTATATCGTCGCGACGCAAGTGCTGCATCTGAAGGATACGCTCTGGGCGCTCATCCTGCCGATGAGCGTAAGCGCCTTCTCGGTGCTGATTATGCGGACGTTCTTCCGGACGATGGTGCCCGATGCGATCATCGAATCGGGAAAATCGACGGAGCCGGCGAATTCCGGGTATTCTTTCACCTGGTGCTGCCCATATCGCTGCCGGGCCTGGCGACGATCGGGCTGTTCAGCGCGCTCGGTTACTGGAACGACTGGTTTCACGCGCTGCTCTATATCGACAATCCGAATTTGCTGCCGCTGCAGTCGCTCCTGATGAAGATCGAGACGAACATTCAGTTCATTTTGCAAAATTCGACGGTCGCGAACACGACGGAGCGGGCGTCGATCGCCAGATCGCTGCCGGCAGAAACGACGCGGATGGCGATGGTCGTGCTGGCCACCTTGCCGATCGTATTCGCGTATCCGTTCTTCCAGCGTTATTTCGTGCAAGGGCTGACGATCGGCGCCGTGAAGGAATAAAAGCCGGTCAGCGGATGCTGCCAACGATTTTTCCAGCGATTAAAGCGTAGAATCCCGACGGATTCCGCGTTTTAATATAATTGGTTATAGAAAAGGGAGGAAAACAAACATGAAGAGAAAAAGCTTGCTGCTCGCCTTGGCCATGCTGCTGCTCACGGTTGTCGTGCTGTCCGCATGCGGCGGGAACGGCAAGGGGAACGAAGGCTCCGGCGGAGACAACGCGTCCGCGGAGAACGGAGCGAACGAAGGCGCGGAGGAAACCGCTCACCTGATCTGGTATACGATCGGCGGGCCTCAGCGGGATCTGGATAAAGTCGTGGATGAAGCCAACAAATATTTGAAAGAAAAATCAATACGACGATCGAGATCAAGCTGATCGACTGGGGCGACTACACGCAAAAATGCAAGTGATCGCCGCATCGGGCGAGCCGTTCGACATCGCCTTCACCTCTTCCTGGGCATTCCCTTACGTGGAAAACGCGAGAAAAGGATATTTCCTTGAGCTGGACGAGCTTCTGGACCAATACGGTCAAGGCATCAAGGAGGTGCTGAACCCGGCGTTTCTGGAAGGCTCCAAGGTGAACGGCCACAACTATGCGATTCCGACCAACAAGGAGCTGCCGGCGCAAGCGGTATGGCGCTTCAATAAAGAGCTGGCCGACAAATACAATCTGAACATCTCCGAAGCGACGACGCTCGAAAGTCTGGAGCCGATGCTGAAAAAAGTGAAGGAAGGCGAACCGGACATCTATCCGATTCCGTCGAACATCGGTCCGTTCCTGCCGTATGACTTCGTGCTCGAAGGCATTCCGGTCGGCGTGAAGCTGGATACGACCGATTACAAAGTGGTCAACGTATGGGATACGCCGGAAGCGAAGCAAACGTTCGAGACGATGCGCAAATATTATCTTGCGGGCTACCTGCCGCCCGACGTCGCGACGAAACAAGGCGACGAGCATTTGAAAACCGGCAAATGGCTTGTCGACAAGCAGCATACGGTGCCGTTCGCGGATATTCTGTGGACGAACGAGATGCAGTATCCGATCGCGTCCACGCCGATTCACGAGCCGATCGTGTTCAACTGGTCGGTAACCGGCTCCATGCAGGCGATTTCGGCCAATACGAAATATCCGAAGCAAGCGATGCAGTTCCTCAACCTGCTCAATACCGATCCGTACTTGCGCAACCTGCTCAACTACGGTATCGAAGGGGTGCACTACAACAAGCTGTCCGAAGATACGTACGAGCCGATTCCGGATTCCGGCTATTCGATGGCGTCGTTTACGCTCGGCAACATGTTCCTGCTTTACAAGCTGAAAGATGATCCGGCCGACAAATGGGAACAATACGAAGCGTTCAACAACTCGGCGAAGAACGCTCCGCTGCTCGGCTTCCAATTCGACCCGACGAACGTCATGACCGAGCTGGCCAACGTGAAAACGCGGTCGACGAGTTCGGTCCGGCGTTGAACACGGGCTCCGTCGACCCGGCCGAAATGCTTCCGAAAGCGATCGAGAAACTGAAAGCGCAAGGTCTGGACAAAATCATCGCAGAGGTGCAAAAGCAGCTCGACGAATGGCGTGCAAGCAAATAACGTAGAAGGCGACCGGACCGGCCGCCGATCACCTTGGACGATTCGATGGCTATAACAAGCATGAAAGAGAGGGCCGCCCGAAAGCGGCCCTCTCTTTCATGTGCGCGAGCAGCCGCGCGGCTCGGGCAGCGCGGGCGCCTGGGCGGCTGGGGCCGCGCGTGTGTGGCCGCGCGAGCGGATAGGGCCATGCAGGTGCGCAAAGAGGCGTGCGGTCGGTAGCGTTAATCCAGCCCACCTATTCGATTAAAAGGTTCCGTTAAGTTTCCATTAGGGATCTAAGATCTAACGAATCTGACA
>NZ_BOVJ01000172.1 GCF_018403665.1 Paenibacillus cisolokensis | reverse complement strand
ACATACTATACGAGGAGTGATGAAATGACGTCCAATGCTGCTGAAGTTGTCGAGAGCATCAAGGAAATCATCGACAGCGAGCTGGCAAGAGTGAAGAAGGAAAACCCTTTTTTCCGCCAGTTTCCAAAGGAAGCGAAGGCCGAGCATTTCAAGTGGTGCAGACATCTGTATCATCTGTCGAAACATTTTGGCGAGCTGCTGAAGCTTCGCTGGGAACGGTTTCCGGATGTCGGGCACGATGTGTTCTCCACCCATTACGAGGAAGAGAAAGACCACGCCGAGATGCTGCGCAAATGGATGATCGGCATCGGCCTGGAGGATCCCGAGCGATCGCTGCCGAATTATGAAACGGAGCATTTTATTTCCCTTCAATATCGTGCCGTCGCTTCGATGAGCGAGCAGATGTCGCTGCTCATTATCAACAGCACGAGCGAAGGCTTCGCCCACGCCGTATACCTGCACGCTTACGGCATCCTGAAGGAAATCGGTTTCGACAACCTGGAATATTGGGCGATTCACTGCGAAGCCGATGAAGAGCACAGCGACGTCTACCATCTCATCGGAGGCATGACCGACAAGGAGTTGCGGGAAGCGAAGCATCTTGTCAAATATACGTGCGACACATTGGACAAAATGCTCGCCTCCTGGTTCGAATAAGGAGGAGCAAGCTGGCATTATGGCATCAAATCTCAGACAGAAATTTATTCATCACATCGACAAAGCAAACGAAGTATTCGCCTGGCAAGTGCTCGACAGCCTGACGACGGAAGAAGCGACCGAAGCGGCCGACATTATCGTCCGCTCGGTGAAAGGATTCGCCCCCGTCAAACCGAAGCTGCTCGTGGACAACCGCTTTATGATCCGCAACGGCCGGGCGATCGTATTTTCGCCCGAAGTGAACGACATATGGGAAGATGCGCAGCGCACCGTATTTCCGCTCGTTTCCAAGGTCGCGGTGCTGTGCAGCGGCGCCATTATGAAAATGCAGATGGACCGCATCTCCCGCAATTCGGAAATTGCCCGGGTGAGCCAAAGCTTCTGGAACGACGACGATAGCGTGATGCTCCGCGAAGCGTTCGAATTTCTCGGCATCGCCGCGAACGACATCGTCAAACCGAGATAACGGCTCATAAGACAGCGTTCGCCGGACGGGCCGGACTGCGGCCGGCAGGTGAAACAAGCGCCCGATTCGCTTGCATGCGGATCGGGCGCTTTCTGCTTTCTGCTTTCTGCTTTATGCTTTGCCGCTTCCGCCGGGCGGAATGTCCCTCGCTCAGACGTCCTGCACGGTCCGTCCGGAAGCGGCCGGGCTTTCGTCGGCCAGCCGTTCGCCGCTTCTCATGAACGGCCACCAGTTCGCCTCGCCGAACGTGCGCACCATGACCGGAATGAAGAGCGGCAGCATGACGAGCGCGTACAGGAACAGGCCGACGAGAACGATCGTGGCGATTTGCAGCAGCGACAGCACGCCGGAAGGAAGCATCGCCGCGAACGTTCCTCCAAGGATGACAGCGGCGGAAATAATGACGCCCCCCATCTTCTTCATGGCAGTCAAAATCGCTTCTCCGGGCGGCAAGTGCCGGTATTCCTTAAACCGGCCCATCAAGAAAATGCTGTAGTCGACGCCGAGCGCCATCAGCATCACGAAGCCGAAGAACGGAACCGCCCAACTGATGCCGCTGTATCCGAGCAGATGGACGAAAATCGCTTCCGTCACCGCCATCGACGTGAAAACGTCAGCAGCAGCGACAGCATGACATAGATCGGAATGACGACAGAACGGAACAGCAAAATGAGAATGAGCGAAATCGCCGCAATAACGACCACGACCGTCCGCGAGTAGTCTTCTCCGGATACATGGCTGAGGTCGTTGTTCATGCTCGATACGCCCCCGACCGCAATTTCCGCGCCTTCCAGCGGCGTATCCTTGATGCCGCGTTTTACGGCCTCCTTCACCAGATCGATCGTACCGAGCATCCGTTCATCGTACGGGTTGCCGTCCAGCACGACCTGGAAGGTCGTCATCGTGCGATCGGCGGACATATACGTATCGAGTATCGTCCGGAACTGTTCCGATTGAAGCGCTTCGTCCGGCAAATACCATCCGCTCAGATCGTTGTCGCGCTCCCCGGCCAGACCGTTCAAATAACTTCCCGCCTCCGACAACCCGCCTTTAATTTGCAGCAGTCCGTCAGCGCTTTGCGTCAGTCCTTTCGTCAGCTCCTCAAGCTGGCCGTTCAGCTCGACAAAACCGTCTTGCAGCTCTTTCTGCCCCTCGATCATTTGATCGAAGCCGTTCGTCATCGATGTCATTTCGCCGACGATTCGCCCTTGGCCGGCAGCCGCCCGGGCGATCCCCCGCTGCAGCTCGCCGATGCCGGCGGTCAGTGCCCGCAGTCCCTTCGCCAGTTCCGCCTGGCCGGCGGACGCCTGACGGAATCCGGCATTGGCCTGATTCAGCCCGGACGCAATGCCGGACAACTGCTCGTTCAGCTGCGCAAGACCGTCGCCGAGACGCGAAGCGCCCTGCTCGAGCTCGGATACGGCGCCCTGCAGCGCAATAAAATCTTCGTCCGATTGCAGATCGGGATATTTCCGGGCGAGACCGCTGAGCCCCTGTCCGACCCGGGCCAGGCCGTCCGATAGTCCGGCAGCCTGCTTCGCCGCTTCGCCGTATGCCCGCTTAAGCTGCTGCAGTCCGCCGCCGAGCTGCTCGTAGCTGCGCTGCAGCTCGGCCGCTCCTGCGGCCAGCTGTTCGGCGCTGTCCTGCGCCTGCTTCATGCCGGCGGCCAGCTCCGACGCGCCTTTGCTGCCGTCCTTCAGTCCGCTCTCGATCGCCTTGAGCGCATCCCCGAGCTGCACGACGCCTTGCTTCAATTCATTCGTTCCTGCAATCAGCTGCGACACGCCGCCTGCCGCTTCCTCCAGCTTCGGCGCATTCTCGCCGAGCGCCCGGCTCGCTTCGCTCAAGCCTTCGCCAATTTGTCCGAGCGCTTCCTCGCCTTCGCTGAGCCCGCTGCCGACCGTCTCCATCTGGTTCGCGACGCGGAAATCGTCCGGCGCGCTTCCGGTCGGCCGGGCGGCGCTGCGCACCGCGCTCACCCCGTCAACTTGCATCAGCTCCCGGCTGACGCGTTCGATCGCCGCCATTCCCTGCTGCGTGTCGAGCGGCACCTTCGCTTTCACGACCACCTCGGCGGGCATCGATTCCCCGGGGCCGAAGCTGTCCGCGATCGCGTTGAACGCTTTGACCGAATTGTATTTATCGCCGATTTCCTCCAGCGAATTAAAGGAGGTCAGTCCCTGATAAGCGGCCAGGAACGGCGCCGCCAGCACGGCGATCAGCACGAGCGCCCACAGCGGCCGGCGCAGCGAGAACCGGCCGACCGCTCCCCACAACGCGTTGTCCCGATGCTCCAGCTTCCCTCTGGACGGCCAGAATATCGCCTTGCCGAGCACCGCCATAAAGAACGGCACAAGCGTCACGAGCGCCAGCAGCATGACGGCAATGCCGACCGCTACGGCAACGGCGGACCGGTACAGCGAAAATGCGGACAGCCCGATCGAGGCGAAGCCGATTAGCACGACGGCGCCGGCATAAAGGACCGTTTTCCCCGCCGTCCGGTACGTTTCGACGATCGCTTCGGTCCGGTCCCGGCCGTGCGACAATTCTTCCTTGAAACGGCTGATCAGCAGAATGCAGTAATCGGTGCCGATCCCGAACAGAACCGCCACCAGAAAAATTTGCGTAAAGTTGGACAGCGGGAAATCGACCCAATCCACCAGATAGGCAACGACCGACTGGGATACCAGATAGCTGATCCCCACCGTCAGCAGCGGAATGAGCGGCGCGATAAACGAACGGAATACGATCAGCAAGATGACGAGCAATAGGATGACCGTTATCCATTCGGTTCTGTGCAAGCCGTCCTGGGAGCTCTGAATGACATCCTCGTTGATAAGCCATTCCGCCGTATAATAATGCTCCACGTTCACACCGGCCAGCGCTTCGTACAGATCGTCCCGCAACTCGGCGGCCGTCCGCCCGTCCGCCGCGGCGTTGACGATCGCCAGTACCGTCCGGCCGTCTTCGGCCGCGAACTGCTCCTTCAATTCCTCGTTGTCGAAATGAGTCAGAACCGAGGTGATGCCGTATGTATCCCGGCCTTCCTTCAGCAGCCCGATGCCGCGTTCGATCTCCTTCCAGTCCTCGTCGCGCAAACCTTCATCCCGGTGAAAAACGAGAACCGCCGATATCTCTTTCTCGCCTTCCCCTTCCGACCCGCTCGCCTTGAATTCCGCGAGCAGTTCGCCGGCCACGGAAGACGAATAGCCTTCCGGTAACGTAATCTGCCCTTTGTCCCGCACGAGGGCCGCCATGTCCGGCGCGCCGGCGGCCAATGCCGCCGCTGCGGCGATCCACAGCGCCAGAATCAGCCATCTCAGCTTGACGACGGTTTTCATTCCCTGTTTCTCCTCTCGTCCTCCGCCATGACGGCGGCAAGCTTCTCATACGTTTCGATAAAACCGAGCGCTTCCTTTTCCTCGAAATACCCGATATACCCGGCCAGCATCCGGCCGATCGCCGCTTTGCAATCCGCAACCATCCGCTTGCCCTCCGGCGTCAAATAAAGCCAGATAATTCGCCTGTCGCGATCGTCCGGCTTCCGGCCGACCAGCCCTTTGTCGACGAGCCGCGTCACGATGGCCGTTATGGCGCTTTTGCCGACGCACATAAATTCCGCCAAATCGGACGAATGGCATAGTTGCCGGCTCTCGATGTAGCGGAGCACGCCATACTGCTCGATCGTGAGCTGGGCGGGCATCCGGTCGCGCAGGATGACGTGCAGGCTCCGGTTGACGGAGAACGTCGCCATTTCGTAGCGCTCGATCAGCTGCTCCAGCATGTTGCCGTCCATACATCCTCCCTCTCCGTCTGTTTCTCTTGTCCCAATTCGTTCACCTATGATACAGTTTCATTATTGAACTATATCACAGCAACAGCCCGCTTTCAACCAATCGCGACAGATCGGCCGCGCTCCATATTTCCGCATACCAGACGCCCGAGTCGTCGCCGTCCGGGTCGTCCAGATGAGCGTCCAGCAGTTTTCCGGCATCCCCGCCGCCAGCCCGGACGGCTTTATCCATTGATAATCCCCCGCTTCATGCGTTCGCTCCCGGGTTCGTTCATTGTCCGGTTCGCCCGATTTGCATGAATCATCCGCCAAAAACGCGAACGGACTGCGCGCCCTGCAAGGCCGCAGTCCGTCTTCTTCTTGCCGCTTTGCCGCTGTCCTGCGGCAAGCTCGGGTCACGGGCGAATAATGACCGCGTATACTTTGCCGGGGCCGTGTATGCCGATCGTCAAATCGTTCTCGATATCGGCGCTGCGGCTCGGTCCCGTAATCAGGTTCAGCGATGACGGCATCGACTCCAACGTCGGATGCGCCGCCTTGAAACGTTCGAAAGCCTCGCCCATGCGCGTAACGAGCTGGTCGGCGCGGAATACCGCCAGCAGCGCGTCCGTCAGCAGACTGACGGAGCGGCCTTTGCCGCCATGGCTGAACAGCGCCAGCGTCGCGGTGTTCGCGATCGCGACATCCGGCCAGACGATGCCGAGCCGGCACGTCTCGGCCGCCCGCAGCAATGCGGAACGGCGCGCCCAATTGCCCGCCGCTCCGGACGAATCCGGATTTGCGCCGCCGTCCGCAAGACCGGCGATTTCGGCGCCGTCCGGCCGCCACGGCAGCACGGCGATGCCGTCTTCGGCCAGCGTCTCGTCCAGTCCGAGCTTGTTCAGCTCGGGGTGATCCCAGCGCGCGGCGCGTTCGATGCCGTGCTCTTTGCAAATTTCCCGCGCATACGCCCCGATCGTCACCGCCGCCTCGGCTTCGCTCACAAGCAGCACTTTGCCGCTGAGCGCCATCCAGTTGCGGCTGAATTCCTCCACCAGCTCGTCCCCGTGCAGCTTGCGGTCGCGATAAAATTCCGGCACGCCCTTCAGCATGCGCGCCGGCGCCTCGCGAAGCGGCTCGCTTCGTCCGAGCCGGCGGGCAATATTTTGCATGAATGCTTCCTTCCCCATCATCGTGCCCGGCTTCGTCATCGCTTCTCCTCCTTCCGGGTTCCGTTCGGAGCGGCGCCGTCTGTCTTGCGCTGCGCCAATTCCTGCTGCAGCTCCGCCCATCGGTCGCGGAACGAACGCTTCGGCAGCATCGGCATGAAGCGCGATTGCGTCCAGCCCGACAACGGCGGCGGACCGCTCTTGATCTTGCCCTCCCGCACAAGCGGCAGCTGGGCGTAGTAAGCCGACCGGGTCGCCAGCTTATACAGCGTAATGTTGCCGAACATGGTCGCGTAGGACTTGAATGCGATTCGCTCCGGAAGCGACGTCAGCTTCATCTTCACTTTGCGGTGGCGAAGATGGACGAGCATGTCGTGCAGCGGAATTTTGACGGGACACGCTTCGTAGCAAGCCCCGCACAGACTGGAAGCGTAGGCCAGCGTTCCCGCTTCCTTCATGTCCTGCTGCAGCAGCGGCGTCAGCACCGCGCCGATCGGACCGCTGTAGACGGTGCCGTACGTATGGCCGCCGACATGGCGGTAGACCGGACAGACGTTCAGGCAAGCCGCGCAACGGATGCAATTGAGCACTTCCTGGAATATCGGATCGCCAAGCTGATTGGAGCGTCCGTTGTCGAGAATGATGACGTGCAGCTCCTCCGGCCCGTCGAGATCCCCTTCCTGCTTCGGCCCCGTCAGAATCGACGTATACGTCGTCAGCTTCTGACCCGTAGCGCTGCGCGCCAGCATATTGAGCACCACTTCCAAATCTTCGAACGTCGGGACGAGCCGCTCCATCCCCATTACGACGACATGAACCTTCGGCAGCGTCGATACCATCCGTCCGTTGCCTTCATTGGAGACGAGCGTGATCGAGCCCGATTCGGCCACGCCGAAGTTGCAGCCCGTCAAGCCGATGTCCGCCTCCAGAAAATAATTCCGCAGCTTCTGCCGCGCATATGCCGCGAGCACCTTCGTCTCCGGCTCGAAAGGACGTCCGGCATCCTCCTCGAACAGCGCGGCAATCTGCGACTTGTTTTTATGAATCGCCGGAATGATCAGATGCGAGGGCGTTTCTCTGGCCAATTGCAAAATGTATTCCCCGAGATCGGTCTCGATCGCTTCGATGCCGCGCTCTTCGAGATGATGGTTGAGATGAATCTCCTCGGATACCATCGACTTGCCTTTCGCGACCAGCTTCGCCTTGTGCCGTTCGGCGATGCTCAGAAACGTCTTCACCGCTTCGCGCCCGTCACTGCAAAATAGACATGCCCGCCGCGCTTCTGCACATTGTCGGCAAACTGCCCGAGGTAATAATCCAAATGGCTGATCGTATGCGACCGGATCGCCCTGGCGCGCTCGCGCCACGCTTCCCAATCGCCCAGCATATCCGCCGCATCCAGCCTTCCCTTTCTCAGCTTATCCGTCGTAAAGGCGACCGCCTTGCGCAAAAACTCATCGCCCAGCGCCCGCTTCGCCCGGCTTTTCAGCCCCGAGCCGATCCGCTCGTCGGGATGCGCCGTTCCGGTTGCCGCCGAACCGCTCATCGGCTGTTCCTCCCTTCGTCCAGCACCTGTGCCAGATGCATGACGCGCACCGGCTTGCCTTCCTTGTTCAGCCTGCCGCCGATGTTCATCAGGCAGCCCATGTCGGTGCCGACCAGCACCTCCGCCCCGGTCTCGCAGACGCAGGCGGCCTTGTCGCACACCATCGCTTCGGACATATCCGCCATCTTCACCGAGAATGTGCCGCCGAAGCCGCAGCAGTCTTCCTTGCGGGGCAGCTCTTCATACTTCAAGCCCTCGATATGCTGCAAGAGCTTCATCGGTTCTTCCCGAACGCCGAGCAGCCGCATGGCGTGGCAGGACGGATGATACGTGACGCGGTGCGGAAATTTCGCTTTCAGATCGACGACGCCGAGCACGTTGACAAGAAATTGCGAAAATTCGTACGTCTTGGCCGTAAGCGCTTCCGCCTTCGCCAGCCATTCGGGATCGTCCCGAAATAAATGCGGATAATAATGATGAATCATACCCGTGCACGAGCCGGAAGGCGATACGACATATTCGCTGTGCTCGAAGGCGCGAATGATGCCGCGCGCCACTTCTCGCGCCTCGTCCTGGTAGCCGCTGTTGAACGCCGGTTGTCCGCAGCAGACCTGCATTTC
Source organism: Paenibacillus cisolokensis (assembly GCF_018403665.1). GTDB lineage: Bacteria > Bacillota > Bacilli > Paenibacillales > Paenibacillaceae > Paenibacillus_AH > Paenibacillus_AH cisolokensis. Next base: position 46,653 of record NZ_BOVJ01000172.1, on the reverse strand, counting down.
CGGAAAATCGACGTCACAACCGTAATCGCTTAAAATCCGGACGACGCTCTCCCCCACTTCGGGGTAGAGGAGATCCGACAGACAAGTAATGAAGATCGAAACTTTCAATGCGGTCCGCATCCTTTCGTCTACGCTAAAGTCTGCAAAGGCCGTTTGCAGCATGTGACCTTCTTAATTATCAGGTTATCAGACATCTATCAAAAAAGAAAGAGGGGAGCGTAAAAAATAATAGCGTCTCCGCCGCTATCGGTCGCGCGGCTTCATGTCGCCCCCCAGATACCGGAGCAGCACCTGCTCGACATGATGCAGATGTTCCCGCATCCGCTCCTGCGCGGCCGCCGCATCGCCCGCCTTCACCGCTTCGAAAATGGCGGCATGCTCGCGCCACAGCCGGAGGGACACCTCTTTGCTGCTGTACATCTGAATGCGCCGGGTTTCCCGGATCGCCATCTCCATCTGCGACGAGATCGATTCGAGAAGCTTCACCATGATCGAATTGTGCGTCGCTTCCGCCAGCAGCCGATGGAACCGGATGTCGGCCGCTTCCCCCCGCTCCTCGTCGCCGATGCCGTCCTCCATGTTCGCCATAAGCTTCTCGAATTCGGCGACGTCGTCGGCCGTCCGCTTCTCGGCGGCAAGGGCGGCGTTGGAAATTTCCAGCGCCTTGCGCGCTTCCAGCAGCTCCAGCACTGTCTTACGGTTCAGCAGCAGCGATTCGAATTGCGTCAGCCGAAGATCGGCCGAATCCACCGAACGAACGAAGCAGCCCTCGCCGTGGCGGATTTCGATGAGTCCCATCGCTTTCAGCGCGCTGAGCGCTTCCCGCATCGTCGAACGTCCGACCTGAAACTGCTCCGACAGCTCCTTCGTCGACGGCAGTTTATCGCCGGCTTTCCAGCCGCCGCCGACAATATGGTCCTTCAACTGCTCGGCAATCAGCTCATAAACTTTTTTGGTCGACACTTTAGAAAACGCCATAGCCCCCTCCATTCCGCCGGATTCCGGCCTTACGGTCTCATGCCGCCTGCGGCAGTGTCCCTTCTGCGGCAGCCCTTCTGCGCAGTCCCGCCTGCGCAGTCCCGCCTGCGCAGTCACTTCTGCGCAGTCTCTCCTGCGGCAGCCGAAAGCCCGGGCAGCGCCCGGGCTCGATTTATACGGCAATGGCTTACTTGGAATGCGCGACTTCGGGTGTCGTCAGCTTGTCGTAGAAATCGACGCATTTGTCTTTGTCTGCGGAAGCGCGGAGCGCCATGGCGGAACGCGGATGCTCGTCCAGCATGCCGGTAATCATGTACGGAATAAGGTAGCCCCACTCTTCCTTCTCGCGGAGCGGAATCATATACTTCTCGATCATATCGAGAACGGGACGAACGTTGTACTTCGTATTTTGCAAATGCGCCACAAGCAGCTCCGTCGTGCAATTGCCCGCCGCCCGGCCCATGCCGTAAACGGAGGCGTCCAGCAACTCCACGCCTTTCTCGGCCGCCGTCAGCGTGTTGGCGAACGCAAGCTGCATATTGTTGTGCGTATGCACGCCAAGACGTTTATTCGGCAGATGGCTGCGGAACTTGTCCACCAAATATACGATGTCGTTCGGCTTCAGGCTGCCGTAGGAATCGACGATGTATACGACATCGACCACGCTTTCCCGGATCAGATCGAATGCCTCGACAAGCTGATTTTCCATGACGTTCGACAGCGCCATAATGTTGATCGTCGTCTCGTAGCCGCGGTCATGGAAGATTTGAACAAGCTCGAGCGCCTTGTCCACATCCTGGATGTAGCAGGCTACGCGGATCAGATCAAGCAGGCTTTCGCTGCGCGGCAAAATGTCGTTCTCGTCCACACGGCCGATATCGACGAGGGCGGACAGCTTCGTCCGGCCTTTGTTCGGGATGACTTTGCGCAGAAAGCCGTCGTCCAGAAACCGCCAGGGGCCGGCCGAATCGGCGCCCTTCAGCAGCTTCGGCGAGTTTTTGTAGCCGATCTCCATATAATCGACGCCGGCCTCGTTCAGGCATTGATACAAATACTGAACGAATTCGACGCTGAAATCCCAGTTGTTCACAAGGCCGCCGTCGCGGATTGTGCAATCGACGATTTTGCAATGGCTCGTTTTTGAACTCATATGCTGTTGCTCCTTTTCCGGTTACAAGTTATGAATGCTATATCTATTCATAATACTTGAAATGATACCGGAACGCAAAACATTTTGCAGACCATTGGCGGACAATCCGCATCGCAGCTTCATGCGGTAAAATCCCCTTCAGCCGGGCTTCCGGCCTGCCGGGCGAGGCATCGGAAGGCGTCGGCCCCGCTTCAGCCGAGCGCCACGTCCAATATCATCATAACCGCAAATCCGGTCATCAGGCTCATCGACGCCATGCTTTTATGACCGTGCTCCTGCGAGCTCGGAATGACTTCTTCGGCGACGACGAAAATCATCGCGCCCGCCGCGAAGCTGAGCGCATAAGGCAAGAGCGGCTCGATGAACAGGACGGCGGCCGCGCCGATAACGGCGGCGATCGGTTCGAACATCCCCGACAGCTGGCCGTAGAAAAAGCTGCGTCTGCGGGACATTCCTTCCCGGCGAAGCGGCATCGCCACAGCAGTGCCTTCCGGGAAATTCTGAATGCCGATGCCGAGCGCCAGCGCGAGGGCGCCGCTCAGCGAGGCGCCGCTCAGATCGGCCGCTACAGCCCCGAAGGCGACGCCGACCGCGAGCCCTTCGGGAATGTTGTGCAGCGTAATCGCCAGCACGAGCAACGTGCTGCGGCGGTTCATCAGCGGCCCGGTACGAGTGCCGGCCGTCACGGGCGCGTTCGGATGCTCGTGCGGCAAAACCGGTTGACGAGCCACAGAAACACGCCGCCCAGCATAAATCCCGTCGCTGCGGGAATCCAGGCGGGCAGCGGCCCCTCTTCTCCCATCTCGAGAGCGGGAGCGAGAAGCGACCAATAGCTGGCCGCAATCATGACGCCGCCGGCAAAGCCGAGCATCGCGTCCATAAACCTTTCATTGACAGTGCGCGTGAAAAAAACGAGCGAGGCGCCCACCGCCGTCATGAACCAGGTGAACAGCGTGCCCGCAAGCGCCTGCGTCACCGCACCGTGCGAAGCGAACCAGTCCCACATGCTCCATCATCAGCCCCTTTTCCTATCTGCTGCTCACCGCACGCCGCGGCTGGACATCGCCAGAGCCGCATCGACCGGCGGCGCCTACAGCAGAAGCAACTTCCCTTTCGTTTACTAACGAAACCGAATTTCAGTACTTACGTCATTCTTTCGCTTCGATTATAGTAAAAAGAGCATGATAAAGTCTATTTCTTAGATCCCGGAGGTATGATATGGTTTATTCGGCAAACGAGAAACGCTACGACAGCATGATTTACAACCGCTGCGGCCGGACAGGTCTGAAGCTGCCCGCCATTTCCCTCGGACTGTGGCATAATTTCGGCGGCATCGACACATTCGAGAACGGCCGTGAGATGATCCGCTATGCATTCGACCGCGGCATTACGCATTTTGATCTGGCCAACAACTACGGTCCGCCCCCGGGCTCCGCGGAAGAGATGTTCGGCAAGCTGTTGAAAAGCGACCTCGCTCCTTATCGGGACGAGCTGATCATTTCGACCAAGGCGGGCTATTACATGTGGCCGGGGCCGTACGGGGAGTGGGGCTCCAAAAATATCTCGTCGCCAGTCTCGATCAAAGCCTGAAACGGATGGGGCTCGATTATGTCGATATTTTCTACTCCCACCGGTTCGACCCGGAGACGCCGCTTGAAGAGACGATGATGGCGCTGGACGGCATTGTCCGGCAAGGAAAGGCGCTTTATATTGGCATTTCCAGCTATGATCCGGAACAGACGCGGCAAGCGATTTCCATTCTTAAGGAACTAGGCACGCCGCTTGCGATTCATCAGCCTTCCTATTCCATGCTGAACCGTTGGATCGAGGACGGACTGCAGGACGTGCTCGACGAGCACGGCGTCGGCAGCATCGCGTTCTGCCCGCTGCAGCAAGGGCTGCTCACGAACAAATATATACAGGGCATTCCAAGCGATTCCCGTGCGGCCAAGCCGTCGGGGGCGCTGCGTGAAAGCGACGTGAACGAGCGGACTCTCGCCAAAGTCCGCAAGCTTCGCGAAGTAGCCGAGTCGCGCGGCCAGTCGATCGCCCAGCTTGCCCTCGCCTGGGTGCTGCGCGGCGGACGCGTCACCTCGGCGCTGATCGGCGCAAGCCGCGTCAGCCAGATTGAGGAGAATCTGGGCGCGCTGAACAATCTGTCGTTCTCGGCGGAAGAGCTCGCGAAAATCGACGAAATTTTGAGCGAGTAAGCCGGAGTGGGACATGCGGACGGTGCATTGCTTCGCCTCTGCGGGCGGTGCATGATTTCTATTCGCCCGCATCGCGGCCGAAGCGCACCTGCAGGGCTCTATCCGACCGAGGCGTACCAGCGGCGCGGTCTTTAGCGTACCTGCCGTACCAGCAGGTCCCTATCCACTAGCGCCACACCAAAAAAACGGCATCCCCGTTGAAGGAGATGCCGTTTCGCATCAACTCGACGCCGTCGTCAGAAGCTCGGCGAGCGTGCGCACCATGACGCCGGTTGCGCCTTTCGGCTCCCAGCCGCGGCTCTTGTCCAGATAGGCCGTACCGGCAATATCCAGATGCACCCAGGGCTTTTCTTCGGCGAACTCGCCGATAAAGAGCCCTCCGGTAATCGTTCCCGCTTTGCGGCCGCCTGTATTTTTCAGATCGGCCGCATCGCTTTTCAACTGCTTGCGATACTCGCGATAGGACGGCAGCGGCCATATTTTTTCCCCGGTGCGGAACGAGGCGCGCATAATATTTTGCAGGAAAACTTCGTCGTTGGATACCGCGCCCGTCGCCACATCGCCAAGCGCTACCGTAACCGCTCCGGTCAGCGTCGCGACATCGATCAGCCGCGTAGCGCCCCGGCGGATCGCCGTCGTCAGGCCGTCGGCCAGTACAAGCCGGCCTTCCGCATCGGTATTCACCACCTCGACCGTCAGACCGTTCATCATGCGGATGACGTCTCCCGGCTTCAGCGCCCGGTCGGACGGCATATTCTCCGCGGCGGCAATAACGGCGACAACATTGACCGCCGGCTTCAGCTCGCCAATAATTTGCATGACGCCCAGCACAGCGGCTGCGCCGCTCATATCCGAGATCATGTTCTCCATGCCTTCGGCCCGCTTCAGCGATATGCCGCCGGTATCGAACGTAATGCCTTTGCCGACCAGTCCCCATCTTTCGTTATTTCCAGGCGCGCCCTCGTAATGAAGCACAATCATGCGGGGCGGGTTGACACTTCCTTGGCCGACGCCAAGCAATCCGCCCATGCCTTGCTCGGCCGCGCTCCATTCGTCGAGCACCTCGCATTCCAGTTCGTAGCGGGCCGCCAGCTCTTCGGCCTGCTCGGCCAGCCCTTCCGGCGTCAGCTCATTGCCCGGCGTATTGACCAGATCGCGCGCATAGCAGACCGCCTCCGCAAAAATCCGTCCGCGTTCGATCCCTTGCTTCCATAACTCGGCCCGCTTTCCGTCTTCCCCATCCCCTGCGACGGCAAATACGACGGTCGTCTCGGCCGGCTCCGCCGCTTCCTCGCGTTTGCGCGGCCGGCGCTCATATGCGCCAAGCACCCAGCCTTCGACCAGCGCCTGAAACGCCTGCGACGGCTCGCATTTGGATGTGCCGTCCACGGTCTTGGCAGGCAGCACGACCTGTACCCGATCCGCCTTCAGCCGTTTGACCGCCTTCGCCGCGGATGCCGCGGTCAGGCGGAGATCGTCGGCCGCATCGTCCAGACCGGCGAAGATGACGTAATCCGCCGGAAGGAGTCCGAATGTCGGCATCGTCTCCGTCTCGCCCGGCTCGGCCTTGAACAATCCTTTGGCGTACGAATTGCGAAGCGCGTCATCGATTTGCGGGTGAACCCATTCGGCGGCTTCCGCCGCCTCCCGCTGCAATTCGGATTTGGCGACCGGCCGGACAATCGCGGTTGCCCCTTGCGCCGAACCGGCTGAATCCAAACGGAATTCAAACTTCATTCTTCTACCTCCTCGAAACGAAAAGAATCGGGCTTTCTTCCCCGATTCTAACCATTTACATCAGCATTGGCAAATAAATATTGAACTCGGTCCCTTCCCCCGAAAGGCTGTTGACCCGTATCGACCCGCCGTGGTTGCGGATAATGCGATAGCTTACGGATAATCCGAGTCCGGTCCCGGCCTCCTTCGTCGTAAAAAAGGATCGAACAACCGATTCATCGTCGCCCGGTCCATTCCTTTACCGTTATCGCGAACCTTAATTTCCACGTATCGTCCCTCGCTGCGCGCCGACAGATCGATGCGGCCGCGTCTTTCCCCTTTGACGTCCTCGATCGCGTCCATAGCGTTGCGGAGCAAATTGAGCAGCACCTGCTTGACTTGCTTGACGTCGATCGATACTTTCATCTGATCGTATGTTTCGACGTGAATATCGCAATTTTTCATCAGCGCTTCGCTTTCGGTCAGCAGCGTCACTTCCTTGAGCAGCGCATCGACCTGAATCTCCTGCTTCATCGGAGCGGACGGCTTGGACGAATTGAGAAATTCATAAATAATGTCGTTCGCCCGATCGATTTCCGCGACGATAATGCGGGCGTATTCCTCCTTGCCGAGCTGCTGCAAATGCGGGCGAAGCAGTTGGATGAAGCCGCGGATGGAGGTGAGCGGATTGCGAATCTCGTGGGCGATCGCCGCCGCGATCTTGCCGAGCATCGCCAGCTTGTCGTTCTGATAGGCGGTCTGTTCGATTTGCTTGTACTCCGTCACGTCCTTGACGCTGATCAGATAGTCGCCGTCCAGTTGATCGCCGTAGGTGACCGTGACGAGCAAATGTCTGTCGCACGCATCCTGCAATTCATAGTAACGGCTCCGTCGCAGAAACATCTCTTTGTAAAGCCGCAAAATCATCCGCTTCGTTCCCCGCTTCAATTGCGGATGAAGAAGAATTTCGCGTATCGTGCAGCCGACCAGCGTCTTGCGGGGAATATCCAAAAGCTTGGCCATTTGCAGATTGATGAAAGAGAGGATGCCGTCTCCGTCAAACAGCGCAATGCCGCTGTCCATATGCTGCAGAACATTTTCGTACTTGTTTTTGACCATGACAAAAGAACGGTGGGATTGGAACAGCATTTCGCGCATTTCAGTGTATTTTTGTTCGGTAGATTTCTCGGGGTAGTTGCGGAAACGGTACGCGACCATCAATTCGATAAGAAAAATAAACGACCGGTTGTACAGTTGCAACGCTTCTTCTGATTCGACATTGGATACGAGCGTGTGCATGCATTCTTCGTGAATCGCGATAATTTCTTCCGGATGGATATCGTCCAGCAGCTTGCCCAGCTCCGTCGCCTCGTATAACGACGCTTCGCTGCCGCTGCGTATGTATTCGGCAAGCGTTGGAAAATAACGCTTACGAATCGCTTGCATCAATCATTCCTCCCCGGCAGCAAGCACGGACGAGGCAATCAACGCATCCCCGCAATGGGATGGTATAAGCCATTTGCGAGCGGTCGTCAGTGTCCACCTTATTCGATCGTTCTTAACCTCCAGAGCGTCGACTAATCGTTCGGCCCATGCCGAATCGAGTCTGCTCGGGCCTCTGTGATGCTCATACAACCGAACCTCTATCCCCGCTTCCTGCTTTCCTTTGCAAACCGGCTTGATGACCAAATGACCCTGTTCCGGCAGTTCAATCAGCTTTAACGACAGTTCCGAGATCGCAAATGCGATTCTGGTCTGTTCGACCAGTCCGAATCCAAGCGCTCTGGCAATCTCTCGCCCTTTTTGGCGGGCTTTGATTGCGTCTGCTGGCTTTCTGATATGGATGATGTCCATACATTCATCGCCTCCGCTCTCATCGCCTGCATACTATTAAAACTGACAATCCTTAATGTACACCTATCATAGAATTATCGCGCAAGAGGTGTCAACCGGAAAAACTGTCGAACTTTGTTTTTATTGTTAGCGTTTTACAATCGAGCAGAAGTCAAAAACAAGGTCGCAAATTGTTGTTTTCATGCCTTTTCTCATCTGCCTTGACGGCATATCGTTCCGAATTCCCAGATAATGGCCGGCGGGCGGTGCGTCATTTGTCGATTTCCGACTAACATCGTCGGTTTTCATTGTCTTTGTCCTCGTCATGATGGCCGTCTTTGTTCTCCCGATCCGTCTTTCGCTCCTTTGTCTTCTCCTTATCCAGATCCAAATGACGGCGGCTATCGTGATCCTGGGGAATGCCGGCCGGCCTGAAGTATTCTTTTCTTTCCGCATCGTCCTTTGCTTTCCGCTCCCTGCCCTCACAACAAGCCTCCCGGGCTTTCTTGCGGGCTTCTTCGGCCTTCTCTTTGAATGCCTCACGGGCTTTTTGCGGGCTTCTTCGGCCTTCTCCTTCATCGCTTCCCGGGCTTTCTCGCCGACCTTACCGTTAACGTTGTCTTTATTCTGGATGTTTTTATTCTGCGCCGGCCTAGTATTCTTCGAATGTTTGTTCGTTTTCTCGTCCGGCTTCAGCCGGACTTGACGCAGATCCGTATCCTGCTGGCGATTTTCCGTTTGCTTCTGCCCGTTCTTTGCCGTTCCTGCTTTCGCCCCTTGCGCATCCCGCCCGGTTTCTTTCCGGTCTTTCTCCTTCTTGTCGTTCTGTCGCGCTTCTCCTGTCTTCTGCGGCGGCTGTGCCTCTTTCCTGCCGAGCTCTTCCTTCGCGTCCGCCGGTTCGGGAGCGGCGGAGGCTATACCGGCCGACGGCTGCTTGCCGTCGTGTTCCGCTTTGGCGCCGGCCGTATCGCTTCCCGGATTAGCCTCTGCGGCCGTATGTTCCGACTCCAGCATCAGCCTCAACGCTTCCTTGGCCGAATCGTCCGTTCCGGAATGAATCGAGTTTTTCACAATCGCTTCGACGCCGCCCCATTCCGCGGCAATATCATGAATCGAAGTCGTCTTCAGTTCATCGATCCGCAAATCTTTGCCCTGGTATTTCGCCATCAGGTACAGCGCCATTCGCCCCGCCGATACGCCGTTTTGCTGGGCTTCATCCCGCAGCTCCTTCGGCGCATGGAGCGTCGTGAGCTGTATTTCCATCGACTCGTCCGCGAATATTCGCCGTATCGACTCGCGCACGGCATCGTTCACTTTGTCGGTCAATGCCAGTTCATAACCGGACTTGGCGGCGATGTCGGCGTCGACGACAATGCTCGTAATGACGATCTCTCCGCCGAAAGCGCGCGAAAAGCTCGTCTCTGCGACCCGCTCCATGACGACGGCGGCCACTTGCTCGACAGGTTTTCCTTTATAGGCTTTAGATGTGATGCTCGATACAACCTCGGCTCCGCTGTCGTTCAAACCGCGCAATTCCCATACCCGATCGTCCCGATCGATGCCGATTTCAATACTCGGATTGATATCCATATTCAAATAGGCGACAATCGGCTGCGCCGAGGTATGAGGGATGAAGGCGAGCGGCAAGGCAAGCAACAGCAGCAGCGCCGCGGCAGCTGCGGCATAAAACGGACGGCGGGATCGTGCGGAAGCGGGAGAAATGGCGATTTCCTGTCCGATTTGACAAGCCCCGGTCCGGCGCACTTTGCGGAATTCGCCATCACGGGTCATCACAATCAGATGCCGCTTGCCAAGCTGTACTACGATACCGCTTCTCATGTTCCTACTCCCTCCGCCGATTGTTCAGGCTGCAAATAAGCTTGTAAGTAAGGATATTTCCCGTCAAAAATGAGCGCGACCGCAATCAAATATTTGCGGTTTCGCTCTACTGTCTTGCGCGAAACGCCGGACAGCGCCGCCAGTTCCTTGACGGGCAGGCGTCCCTTTTTGCGCAGCGCCTCGAACAAGGGCCTCTCCTCGCAAAGCCGCTTGCCAATCTCAAACAACATTAACCGGGAATCCGCGTGCTTGGGCGAAGATTCCGCCAGCTCCTCGAACGAAATGCCGAACTCGGCCAGCTTGCGGCTGTATTCTTCGATTTCAAGACGGCGTTCCTCGGCTTCCCGCTCCAGCTGAAACCGCTCCAGCGCCTGCTGCGTTTCGATCGGATTGAGCGTCTGCTGGTCCTCATCCTCCGCATCAAAGCTGCTGTAAGGCACCAGATTCGCATGGCGCTGTTCCTTGCGTACGTGATCGATCAGCCTCCTCCGTATAACCGTCTCCGCGAAACCGAGAAATGAACGGCCCGCATCCTTGGCGTACTGTTGAATCGCCTCGTTAAACGCGGCAAGCGCGACGCTGAACTCGTCGTCGCGCGACGGATCGATATATCGTTTGCAGAACTTGCTCGTCACTTTCGCAATATACGGCTGATATTCAGCAATAAATTGATCTCTAAGGCTGTCGTCCCCTGCCTGAATGCAGTTGACGATCTCTTCCGGCGTACTCTTGTTTCGCTTTCCCGCCGATCCGGCGGAACCGGTCTTGCGTAAAAAGCGTTTAAACAAAACGAGCAGCAACCGTTCCACCCCACATTCACACCATTCGTCCGGGCAACGTCAAATCGGTCGGCCAGCGAAACGAAATCAAAAAAAACTCGTTCGATCTTCCTGCGACAAACGGACACTTGCTTCAAACCATAGAAAAAAAAGCCTCCGGAAGGAGGCTGTAAATTCAGCAATAGCCTTCAGAGGTACGGCGCTGACGAAGCTTATTGCGCCGGCCGTTCAACACGCCGAGCCGCTTCTTCAACTCGTCCTGCCACGCCTGGTCGTTCAACTGTTTCGCGAAAATAAGAAGATCCAGCGCCATATCGATCTGGCTTGTCACCACATCCATCGGATCCTCGTTCTCGTTATTGACGCAATTCTCGAATATCCCCTTGTCTTCCTTATCGACATAATCTTGAAAATCGATCTCGGAAGCGCCGTCCCCATGCGCGTATTCAGCCAAAATTTCGTACTCGTTCTCGATCGAATGATGAATTTCGACTCTGTGGCATACGGGACAGAACAAAATCGGAACGTTATGAATATGAGTCCGGTAATGCTTCAATGTGCCTTTTGTTCCGATCATACTGGCTCCGCAGCAGAAGCTCATCGGGAGATTCCCTCCTTTTCCTCGGTCCCGGTCCTTCGCCTGAAACAGGACGCTGCTGCCTTCTTTTACTTTTATTCGCTGCAAGCACCTGAAATTCCTGCTGACAAATCTTTTCAAATATAAAGAGGAAACCCGGACCTGCACGGTCCGGGTTTCAGAAATGTAATAGTTCCAAACGATTACTTCGCAACCAGATGCTTGTCCCCAGGCTTCCAGTTCATCGGGCACAGACCGCCGGATTGGAGAGCTTGCAGCACGCGAAGCGTCTCTTCTACGCTGCGGCCTACGTCGTTGTGGTTGACAACTTGGTATTTCAGTTCGCCTTCCGGATCGATGATGAACAAGCCGCGCAATGCAACGCCCTCTTCTTCAATGAGTACGCCGTAATCTCTCGCGACGTTCTTCGTAATATCGGAAGCAAGCGGGAAGTTCAGCTGACCAAGACCGTTCTCGCTTACCGGCGTATTGATCCAAGCGCGATGGCTGTGCTTGCTGTCCACGCTTACGCCGAGAATTTCCGTATTCAGCGCCTTGAATTGCTCATAAGCTTGGCTCAGCGCGGTAATTTCCGTCGGACATACGAACGTGAAGTCCAGCGGATAGAAAAACAGAACGAGCCATTTGCCTCTGTAGTCGGAAAGGGATACCGTTCCGAAATCTTGACCGTTCCCCAGCGCCGTTTCCATGGTGAAATCCGGAGCCGGACGTCCTACCAAACGTTCTGCCATAATAGTAGCCTCCTTGTCGCTTAATTGCGTTAATTTTTGAAAATGTCACCGGCGTGTGACTTGTCCGATATAAATCGTACCACTACAATAGAAAGCAGTCAAGATTGAAATTGTTTCTTAATGATATTAATTATAATTTATAAATATTCCGTTTCGCGCGTTTATTTCTTCATCGCATTGACGATCAGTTCGCCCATGGCCGAAGTGCCGATCGCCCGGCTCTTGTCGGCCGCGATATCGGCCGTACGGTGTCCGGCGTCCAGCACGGCCTTGACCGCGTCTTCGATCGATTGCGCGGCATCCGCATAACCGAACGTCAGCCGGAACATGAGCGCAACGGACAGTATCGTCGCGATCGGGTTGGCTACGCCTTGTCCGGCAATGTCGGGCGCGGAGCCGTGAACCGGCTCGTACAGGCCGAAGCTGCCTTCGCCCAGCGACGCCGACGACAGCATGCCGATCGAGCCGGTCAGCATGGCCGCTTCGTCGCTCAAAATATCGCCGAACATATTTTCCGTTACGATGACGTCAAAGCTGGAAGGACGGCGCAGCAGCTGCATCGCGCAGTTGTCGACAAGCACATGCTCCAGCTCCACGTCCGGGTATTCGGGCGCGATCCGGTTCACCACTTCGCGCCACAGGCGCGACGTCTCCAGCACGTTCGCCTTGTCGACCGAAGCCAGCTTTTTGCGGCGCGTGCGGGCAATGTCGAACGCCTGACGGACGATGCGCTCCACTTCCCGGACATTGTAAACGCAAGTATCGACCGCTTCCTGGCCGTTTTCGCCTTCGCGGCGGAACTTCTCGCCGAAGTAGATGCCGCCCGTCAGCTCGCGGACGACGATCAGGTCCGTGCCTTCGAGCACTTCCGGCTTCAGCGTGGACGCTTCTTTCAGGCAGTCGAAGATGACCGCCGGACGAATGTTCGAGAACAGGCCGAGCGCTTTGCGAATGCCGAGAAGCCCCGTCTCGGGACGCAGCTCCTTCGGATTGTTGTCCCATTTCGGCCCGCCGACGGCGCCCAGCAGCACGGCATCGGCGCGGCGGCACATGTCGAGCGTCTCTTCGGGCAGCGGCGTACCTTTTTCGTCGATGGCGATTCCCCCGAACAGGCCGTGCTCCGTCTCAAACCGGTAACCGAACAGCTCCTCCGTCTTCTTCAGCACTTTCAACGCCTCGGCCACCACTTCGGGGCCGATGCCGTCCCCGGCGATTACCGCGATCTTTTTCACATCTGCCATATCTGTGCTCCTCTCCCTCTTCGCAAACTTCACCAATATCTGCCGGATATTCAAGCTGGCGACCGCAGATCAGATCAGGCTCATCTTGTCCCGCCGTCCCGGCGTCTTCCGCTTCTCGATCAAGCGGTTCAAAGCGTCCACATACGCGCGGGCGCTCGCTTCCAGAATGTCCGTGCTGACGCCGCGCCCCTTCGCCGACACTTCGTCCTGCCTGAGCGCCACATGGACTTCGCCGAGCGCATCCTTGCCGTGCGTAACCGATTTGATCGAGTAATCCTCGAGTTCCACCGTCTCGCCGGTCAACGCGTCGATCGCGTTGTAGATGGCGTCTACCGAACCGTTGCCTTCCGCCGTTCCCTGCAGCAGCTTATCGCCTTCGACGCGAATGCCGACCGTCGCGCTCGGCGTCGAACGGTTGCCGTAACGGACTTCGATCGTATCAAGCGCATACACTTCCGGCGTATCGACAATTTTCTCTTCCAGCAGCGCGCGGATGTCTTCGTCGCTGACGTCCTTTTTCCTGTCGGCCAGATCCTTGAATTTCGCAAATGCGGCGTTCAGCGCTTCTTCTCCCAGATCGTAGCCGAGGTCGATCAGCTTCTCGCGGAAGGCGTGGCGGCCGGAATGTTTGCCGAGCACGAGCTTGGATTCTTTCAAGCCGATCGTCTCGGGCGAAATGATTTCGTAGGTCGTCTTCTCCTTGAGCATCCCGTCCTGGTGAATGCCGGATTCATGCGCGAAAGCGTTCGCGCCGACGATCGCCTTGTTTCCCGGAACGGCCATGCCCGTCAGCTTGCTTACCAGCCGGCTCGTTCTGGCGATTTCTTTCAAATTCAGCGTCGTCTTGGCCTGGAACACATCGGAGCGGGTTTCGAGCGCCATCGCCACTTCCTCCAGCGCCGTATTGCCGGCGCGTTCGCCGATGCCGTTGATCGTCCCTTCGATCTGGTCAGCGCCGTTCAGTACGGCCGCCAACGCATTGGCCGTCGCCATGCCGAGATCGTCATGACAATGCGCGCTGAGCTGAATCCTCTCGATGCCCGGCACTTTCTCCCGCAGCGTCTTGAAAATGTTGCCGAACTCAAGCGGCGTCATATAGCCGACCGTATCGGGAATATTGACGACCGTCGCGCCGGCGCGAATCGCCATTTCCGTTACCTGGCACAGAAAATCCAGCTCCGTGCGGCCCGCATCCTCCGGAGAAAATTCGATTTTGTCAAAATACTGCTTCGCGTAACGAATCGCCCGTTCCGCCGTTTCCAGCACCTGCTCTTTTTCCATGCGCAGCTTGTATTTCCGGTGAATCGGAGACGTCGCCAGAAACAGATGCAGACACGGATCTTCCGCGCCCTTCAGCGCTTCGCGGGCGGCATCGATATCCTGTACGCGCGAGCGGGAAAGACCGATAACCGTCGCGTTCTTTATCGCTTTCGCGACCGCGTTCACCGATTGCAGGTCGCCGGGCGACGCCGCCGGAAATCCGGCTTCGATCCGGTCGATGCCGAGCTTCTCAAGCTGAAGCGCAATCTCAACCTTCTCTTTTGTGTTCAGATTGACGCCGGGCGACTGCTCGCCGTCGCGAAGGGTAGTGTCAAACAAATAGATTTTCGCAAGTGACGCACCTCCAGGAACAGAATGACCCGGACGCGCACACGCCTTCGCACCTTCCCTCGTTAAGAAAGAAGCGCGAAGGCTTGTATAGTCCGGGATATCGGCTTGCTCTACGATTTTTAGACTATGACGCGGCGGCCGGAATTATTTCTTGATCCAGTGCATCAGCTCGCGAAGCTGGCTGCCAACCTGCTCGATCGGATGCTCCGCTTCGCGGCGGCGGGTTGCCGTGAGCACCGCGCGGTTCGACTGGTTCTCCAGAATGAAATCGCGAGCGAAGCGGCCGGATTGGATATCTTCCAGCACGCGCTTCATTTCTTTCTTCGTCTCTTCCGTCACGATGCGGGGACCGGTTACATAGTCGCCGTATTCCGCCGTGTTGGAGATCGAATCGCGCATGCTGGCCAAGCCGCCCTCGTACATCAGGTCGACGATCAGCTTCAGCTCATGCAGACATTCGAAGTATGCCATCTCCGGCGCATAGCCCGCTTCGACAAGCGTTTCGAAACCTGCTTTGACGAGCGCGCTCGTGCCGCCGCAAAGTACGGCTTGCTCGCCGAACAAGTCCGTTTCGGTCTCCTCGCGGAACGACGTTTCGATGACGCCTGCGCGGGTGCAGCCGATACCTTTGGCATAGGCAAGGCCGATGGCGAGCGCATTGCCTGTCGCATCCTGCTCGATCGCGATCAGGCCGGGAACGCCGAAGCCTTCCACATACGTGCGGCGCACCATATGGCCCGGCGATTTCGGAGCAACGAGCAGCACGTCCGTGTCTTTGTTCGGCACGATTTGGCCGAAGTGAACATTGAAGCCGTGGGAGAACATCAGAGCCGCGCCTTTTTTCAGATTCGGCTCGATCTCTTCCTTGTATACTTTGGCCTGGGTTTCGTCAGGCATCAAAATTTGTACGACATCGGCCAGTTTTACCGCTTCGGCGACCGACAGCACCTCGAACCCGTCGTTTTTCGCTTTCTCGGCCGATTTGCCCGGGCGCAGACCGATGATGACTTTCAGGCCGCTGTCGCGCAAGTTTTGCGCTTGGGCGTGGCCCTGGCTTCCGTACCCGATAACGGCGATCGTTTTTCCGTGCAGCGCGCTAAGCTCTGCGTCTTTTTCGTAGTACATTTTTACTGCCATATGAATGAATGCCTCCTTATAATATATGGACCCTTTTGAGCGGGTGGGCAAGGTGGGAACATCCGTTGCCGTTCCCCGCCTTGCACTCCCGCTCAAAGGCGGGTCGCCCTTTGCGAAGCGATAGGAATTTCTCAACCGCAAACCGCACGCGGACGCGTTAGCGGTGGCCGCTGCGATTCATCGCGGTGACGCCGGTGCGGCACAGCTCGCGTATGCCGTAAGGCTTGAGCAGCTCGATGATGGCGTCGATTTTCTCGGTGTCGCCGACGGCCTGCACGATAACGGTCGACGGACTGATGTCGACGATTGACGCGCGGAACGTTTCCACAACGCCGAGAATTTCCGGGCGGGCGGACGGCTCGGCGTTGACTTTGATCAGCGCCAGCTCGCGCGCGACCATCGGCGCGGAGCTGACGTCGACGACCTTGATGACGTCGATCAGCTTGTATAGCTGTTTGGAAACTTGCTCCAGCGTCTTGTTGTCGCCGGTCGTGACGATGACCATCCGGGAGAGGCCGGCTTCCTCGCTGGCCCCTACCGTGATGCTCTCGATATTAAAACCGCGTCGGCCGAACAGGCCGGATACCCGCTGCAGAACGCCCGGCTGGTCATTAACGAGAATGGCGATCGTATGCTTGTTCATTCCGCATCCCCCATGATCATTTCATCGATCGTGTTTCCTTGGGTGACCATCGGATACACGTTCTCCTCTTTGCGGACGACGAACTCGACGACGGCCGGTCCGGGATGACGGAGCGCCGCTTCCCAGGCGGAACGGGCCTCCTCCTTGTTCGTCGCCCTGAACCCTTTGACGCCGTAAGCTTCGGCCAGCTTGACGAAATCGGGGCTGCCGGCCAGATCGATATGGCTGTAGCGATTGTCGTAAATAATTTCCTGCCATTGGCGCACCATGCCGAGCACCTGGTTGTTGATAATCGCGACTTTGACCGGGATGTTGTTAATGGCGCAGACCGCCAGCTCCTGGGCGCACATCTGCATGCCGCCGTCGCCGTTGATCGATACGACGAGCCGGTCGGGATGCGCCATCTGGGCGCCGATCGCAGACGGGAAGCCGAAGCCCATCGTGCCGAGACCGCCGGAGGTGATCCACGAGCGCGGCTTGTTGAACCGGTAAAATTGCGCCGCCCACATCTGATGCTGGCCGACGTCCGTCGTGACGATCGCGTCGCCGCCGGTCGTATCGTGAATCATCTCGATAACCCACTGCGGTTTCAGCTCGGTGTCGGAATCTTTATATTTCAGCGGCACTTCTTTCTTCCATGCCTGCGTCTGCGCCCGCCAGGCGTCCGCCTTGGCCGCCGGCTTCGCCTCGCGGTTGATGATCGTCAGCACGGTCTTGATATCGCCGACGATCGGAATATCCGTCGGCACGTTCTTGCCGATCTCGGCCGGATCGATATCGATATGGGCAATCTTGGCGTTCGGCGCAAAGCCGCTCAGCTTCATCGTCACCCGGTCGTCGAAACGGGCGCCGATATTAATCAGCAAATCCGCCGCCTGGATCGCCTTGTTGGAGGCGTAAGTGCCGTGCATGCCGGGCATGCCGAGCCACAGCTCGTGTCCGCTCGGGAATCCGCCAAGGCCGAGCAGCGTCGTCGTAACCGGAATATTGGTTTTCGTCACAAATTCATACAGCTCTTCATGGCCCCCGGAGTAGATGACTCCGCCCCCGGCCAGGATGAGCGGACGCTCGGCTTCCGCGATCGCTTGCAGCAGCTTGTCGATCTGCGGCTTGTGCGGCGCAACGGTCGGGTTGTAGCCGCGAATGTTGACCTCGGTGACCGGTTTGAACAGCGCTTTCGCGGCGGATACGTCTTTCGGTATATCGATCAGAACAGGACCTTTGCGTCCCGTATTGGCGATATGGAAAGCTTCGTGAATAATGCGCGGCAAATCTTCAACCCGGCGCACCAGGTAGCTGTGTTTCGTGATCGGCATCGTAATGCCGGTGATGTCCGCTTCCTGGAAAGCGTCCGTTCCGATGGCGCTGGTGGCCACGTTTCCCGTAATTACAACCAGCGGCACCGAATCCATATAGGCGGTAGCGATGCCCGTGACCAGATTCGTCGCTCCCGGTCCCGACGTGGCGATGCAGACCCCGACCTTGCCGCTGGCGCGCGCATAGCCGTCGGCCGCATGTATGGCGCCTTGTTCGTGACGGGTGAGCACATGGTGAAAGTCCTTGAAGCCATGCATGGCGTCGTAAATGTACAGAACCGCTCCGCCCGGGTACCCGAACACGCATTCCACGCCTTCGAGCACAAGGCTTCGAAGCAGCATTTCCGAGCCCGTTATCACTTCGGGCTTCTTCATTCTTTCGATGATTTCTTCTTTTGACTTCAGCGTTGCACTTTGCGTGACCATCAGTCATCCTCCTTTCGTAAAAACAAAAAACCTTTCGCCTCGGGCGCCTATGCCAGCGTCCGGGACGAAAGGTTAATCTTCCGTGGTACCACCCACCATTTGCTACGCACCTCGCAGTGCATAGCCTCACCAGGTATGAAACGATCCGTCGTTCATACCTTTAGCACGGTAACGCGTGCCTCGCGATTCCCCCTAATAAGCCTTGAAGCGAATGCTTGGGCGGTTCAGGGAAACAGCTCCGAGGTGAGCTCGTCGAAAAGGGATTTTGGCGCCGGTCGCAGCATATCCGAACGCTCTCTGAGCAAAAGAGCCCTTATCACTTCGTCCTCATCATTGCCGATGTCGTATTAGCTTAGAACCAATTATATGCCTTGGCCGACAGTTCGTCAAGGATTAGGTTGGCTTCGGAACCAAAAACTTATGTGTGCCAAGTGCCGCGAACGAACGGCGCCGTGCCGGCATAAAATACACCAGCCCTCGCGGCGGAACTACATTGCCCGGAGACGGAAGGCGCTTCGGCGCTGCGCTCCGCATGAATGGAAGTGACCTTCATGATTCGGCTTCGGCAGCCTCGAAGCGACGATAAGGAAATTATGCGGCTCATCCGTTCGGAACTGATCCCGTACTCCCACACCGCCCAGACCGACGTGGCGCTCACGATGCGCGAGCTGCCCAAACGGCTGCGTCAAGGCGTGACGTTCGTCGCCGTCCGGCGGCGTTCCGATCCCCTGATCGGATTCCTTCACGTCGTCGTTCTCGGAAACGTTCTGTATATCGACATGCTCGCCGTCCACCCCAACCACCGCGGAAGCGGCTGGGGAAAACGGCTGATGGAATACGGCGAAGCGTACGGCATATCGCAGCAATGCTCGACCGCGCGGCTGGTTGTGGACGAATCGAATCCGGGAGCGCAGCGGTTTTACTGCCGCATCGGCTACCGCGTCGGCGGATACGATCCGCATATTCGCTGCCGCAACATGTTCAAGCCGCTTAATGCCAAGCCGTTCCCCGGCCAGGAAACCCGAGGCGGCGGTGGTGCCAGCAACAGTGATCCGGCCGGTTAATAATACGGATTTTGTATCCGTATGGGACGCCGCCGAATCCCCCTCCGTAGGGTCCTTGCCCGTAGGGGCCGAATCCCGGGTTGTATCCTGCTTTAAATCCCGGGCCGTACCCATTGCCAAAACCAGGGCCGTACCCATTATCGAACCCCGGGCCGTATCCCGGTCCGAAGCCTGAGCCGAACCCCGGGCCGAATCCTGGACCGAAGCCCGGGCCGAAAGCGTAAGGAAGCGTGCCGATCGCGAGCAAATCGAACAGAACAAGCGGTAATATCGCTCTTACGGCAACTTGCTTGCCGTCCTTCGGGCCGAAAGGCCTGAGCATCAGCCGGTCGCCGCTGACGCGGACGAGATTGCCGGTAACAACCGAGCCGTCCTTCCGGACCGCATAGATTGATTTGCCGATCAGCTTGCGGGCTGCCGCGCTTGAAACGCCGCGCATGCAATTCCCTCCTTTCCCGTAATTCTATATCGTATTCAGAAAGAAGGGATCACGTCTGTATCATTGTCCCGCAAGCCGAACGGAACTATCCGCCATTGACGGACCGCATATATCTTTCCGATTTGCGCCCGTACGCGCGGCGTACCGTACGGCATCCGAGATGCGAACATTTGTTCTGTTCAAATAGCGGGGTTCATGCTACAATATGGACAAGCGCAGCGCTTTCGGCTGGCGGCAGCAGCGGCGGCCAACTTCCCGCAGGGAAGGAGTGATGCCGGTGGACGTATATCAAAGTTTATCGCTGATGATATCGTTTGCGACGCTTGTCCTGCTTATTCTCACATCATCAAACAAAAAGAAATAGACCGTCCCGTGCCAGGATTCCGGTCTATTTCCCGATGCCGCTCCTTGCCGCCCGCCGGCGGCAGGCTGCGTCCAACGGAAGCCGGCGGCCGCCGGCTTCCGTCCGATGTCTAGGTCTATCATACCATTTTCGAGGCGAACAGACAATGAGAAAAAAGACTGCCGCAGCCCTGGCGCGGATGCACGGCGGGCCGGCGGCAGGCCTTTCATGCGGCAGCGCCGTCCCGGTCGACGGAACGGCGCTGCCGGACAAGTCCGAACGGATCGGACTTAAGCGTTGATTTTTTCCTTGGCGATGCCGACGAGCGAATTGAACGAGTTGATGTCGTTCACTGCCATATCGGCCAGCATTTTGCGGTTGACTTCCACGCCGGCCAGCTTCAGGCCGTGCATAAATTTGCTGTAGGACAGACCGCTTTGGCGGGCGGCTGCATTGATCCGTACGATCCACAGCTTGCGGAAGTCGCGCTTCCGCTGACGGCGGTCGCGATAAGCGTAGAGCATCGATTTCATCACTTGCTCTTTCGCCGTTTTAAACAATCTATGTTTGGAACCGAAGTAACCTTTCGCGAGCTTCAAAATTCTTTTCCGACGACGTGCGCGGACAAAGCCGCCTTTCACTCTTGCCATTGATGGAAACCTCCTGTAGGTTGAATAAAGTCGATAACTGCGGACGAATGATGCCCGTCCGTCTTCGCGTATGCTATTTCAGATTGGCCAGACCTTGCTGCAGACGGCGCTGATCTCCCTTGGCCAACAGCGGCTGCGTGGAGAGAACGCGCTTCTGGCGCGCGGATTTTCCGGAAAGCAGATGGTTTTTGTACGCTTTGAACCGTTTTACTTTGCCGGTCCCGGTAATTTTAAAGCGGTCTTTCAGACTGCTGTGAGTTTTCATTTTAGGCATGTCAATATATCCTCCTTAAAGAGCTTGCGTTAGTTTTTGGGAGCCAGAATCATAATCATGCTGCGGCCCTCAAGCTTCGGCATACGTTCGATGTTGCACAGCTCGGCGACGGCTTCTTCCTTGGCCAGCCGGTCGAGAATCCGCTGTCCGATCTCCGCGTGGGTAATCTCGCGCCCCCGAAACCGTACGGATGCCTTCACCTTGTCGCCATCCTTCAGAAACTTCACCACATTGCGAAGCTTCGTCTGGTAATCATGCTCCTCGATATTCGCGCGGAACCATACTTCCTTCAGATCGACGATCTTCTGATTCTTGCGCGCTTCCTTTTCTTTCTTCTGCTGCTCATAGCGGAATTTGCCGTAATCCATAATCCGGCATACAGGCGGTTTGGCCTGCGGAGCAACGTTGACCAGGTCCATATTCATGTCGATCGCCATCTGAAGCGCTTCGCGCAGCGGCTTGATTCCGATTTGCTCCCCGCCCGGACCGACGAGACGAACCTCTCTGGCACGAATCTCGTCATTGATTTGATGTTCCCTGCTAATGTCCTGCCACCTCCAAGCATAATTTCCATAAATTCGCTGCAAAATTTCTGCAAAAAAATGCGAGCCCGCACCGGACCCGCATCCCATGAACCGATTGATGACACGATCCGGCGAAGGATCGCTCTCCAAAAGTCAACAGTCGCAACCAGCCGGCATTGCCGGTCAGGTGAGAAGCGGGCGCCTCTGCTTGTGCGTAAACATATAACACTGCCAAAATAATATACCACAGCTGCCGACCAACTGTCAACGCGTTTTGCAGATCCGTCATGGCGCCTCCGTGCCCTTATCTGCCGCGGCTTCCCAAATCGTCCGCACGGTTGCGATTGAGGCTCGCCGGTTTTCGCTTGCGCAAATGTCAGCCTTTTACGCTGCCCGCCGTAAGGCCTTCGATTATTTTTTCTGAAGAAAGGTATAAATAACGAGAACCGGAACGACGCTGTACACGATGCCGGTGCAGACAAGCGCATAGTTGGTCTGGAAAGCGTCGCGAAACCCTACCATGCCGGTCGGTAGCGTGCGCAGCGAATCTTTGCTCAAAAAGAAGTTCGCCAGCAAATATTCGTTCCAATTTCCCAGGAAATTGATAATAAACACGGTCACAAGCGCGGGAACCGTAAGCGGCAGTACGATTCGCAGAAACAGCCCCGGCGCGCGCAGCCCGTCGACGATCGCCGCCTCTTCCAGCTCCCCCGGAATCGAGCGCATGAACGCCGCGATCAGCAGCACGCTGAGCGGCAGCGCGCCGGCCGTATAAGGCAAAAACAACGACCAGTGCGTATTCAGAATGCCCATGTTGCGCACGAGCAAGTATTGCGCGATAAACAGGACGTTGCCTGGAATCAGCATGCCGATGAGCACATATTGGTAGATCCAGCGGCTGACCGCCTCGAATTTCATGCGCACCAGCGCAAAGGCGGCGGCAGCGGCGAGCAGCACGCCGACGGCGGCGGACGAAAGCGACAAATACAGGCTGTTCCAAAAATAAACGTTGATTTTCGCCTTCACCCAGGCCTCCTTGTAGTTCTCGAACGCCCATGTTTTCGGTAAGCCGAACGGCCTCGTCGCAATCTCGACGTTGTTCGCTTTGAACGAAGAAAACAGCACGAACAGGAACGGAAGCAGGATGACCGCCACATACGTCAACATGACGGCATGAGGGAACGCTTTTTTGATTGCCGCCGGCATCAGTATTCAACCCTTTCCTGTCTTCTCGCGATCAGGATCTGGTACAGGGCGGTCAATACGAGCGCAATAACGAAAATGATGATCGAAAGCGCCGTACCGTAGCCGTATTCCCCGTATTTGATCGCCTTGTTGACCATGTAGGAGGCCATCACTTCGGTCGCTCCGGCCGGTCCCCCGCCCGTCATGACCAGCACGATGTCCACGACGCGCAGCGCTCCCGCGATGGACAGCATGATGACGACGTTGATCACCGGCTTGATCAGCGGCACCGTCAAATGCCACGCCCGCTGCACGCCGGTCGCGCCGTCGATTCCGGCCGCCTCGTCGATATCTTTCGGGATTGCCAGTATCGCCGCCAGCATCAGCACGATATAAAAACCGACCCACTGCCAGGCATTCGTAATCAAAATCGCGAACATCGCCCACTGCGGCTCCGCCAGCCAGTATATCGGACCGGCGCCGAACAACTTGAGCAAATTGTTGAGCAGCCCGACATCGGGATCGTAAATATAGCCCCATAAAATGCCGATCACCGAGGTGGACAGAATGGACGGCATGAACACGGTCGTTTTGTAGAAGCCCTGCAAACGTCTGACGCCGGCGATGACCAAAGACAGGACGACAATGATCGGCACCTGTACGCAGCAGGAAAACAGCAAAATATAAATGTTGTTCAAAATGGAGGAGCGAAATTCGGGATCGCTGAAAGCCGCAATGAAGTTGTCCAATCCGATAAAGTTCGGTTTGCTCAGACCGTCCCAATCCGTAAATCCGTAATAAACGGACATGAGCATCGGATAAATGAAAAACAGAAAATAAAGCGCGATCGCCGGCAGGACAAACATCAGGTAAACATATGGATTGCGAAGCGCGTTTTTCACAGGCATTCCTCCGCCGTCGTATAATGTCCGACGCGGAAGGAGCCGCCCGCGACCGGGCGGCTCCTTCTCGCAGGCCGTTTATTCCGCTGCTGCGGCCGCGTTCTCGGCGTCCTGCACCTTCTGGATGGCGTCGGCCGCCTCCTGCGGCGTCACGTTGCCGGCAATCAGCTTTTGCAGCTGCGTTTCGGTCTCGGTGTACACCTTCGACTGCACGACCGAGTCGAAGTGCGGGAACGTCGCGCCCGCGCCGTTCAACACGTCCAGCACCTGCTTGACGAGCGGATCGCTTACCTGCGCGACGGACGCCTCCGACAGCTTCATCGAAGGCAGTACGCCATCCTCCAGCAGACCGCGAAGCTGCATTTCGTCGCTGTACATGTTTTTGATGAAAGCTTTGACGGCCTTCAGCTCATTGTCGTTCAAATCGGCGGAGAAGCCGTACCCTTCGCCGTAATTGGCGTTGACGGACGTCTGATCGCCCTTGCCGTTCGGCAGCGGCGGCAGCGAAACGAACGCGACTTTGCCGGCGACGGCAGCCCCGACGGCGTCGTTCTTGAACGCCGAGGAGCGCCACGAGCCGTCGAACATCATCCCCGCCTTGCCGGCGACGAAATCGTTCAGCATATCTCCGTACTCCTTGCCCAATTCGCCTTTGGTGAAATAGCCTTTATCCACCCATTCTTTATACAACGTATAAGCGGCTACGACGTCCGGCGAATTCCATTTTGCGGCGCCCGTCGTGAAGCCCGTGATCGTTTCCGGCCCGGCCAGCCTGCCGATAAACGTATTGATCGTCATGTTCGGCACCCACGCGCCCTTGGAGCCGACGGCAAACGGCGTAATGCCGTTTTCCTTCAGCGTGTCCGCCGCCTTGATCAAATCGTCCCACGTCGTCGGCGGGTTCAGCCCATATTGCTGGAAAATGTCCGTATTGTAGAAAATGCCTTCGGCGTTGCCCCCGATGGGCAGGCCGTATACTTTGCCGTCGACCGAGAACGGATCGAGCACGTTGAGGAATTTGTCCTTGAGGCCAAGCTCCTCGAGAATCGGCGTCAGATCGAGCAGCCGTCCCGCCTTGGCGTATTTCTGCGCATCGCCCGCGCCGCCGAAGAGGGACATGATCTTCGGAGGATTGCCTGCGGCCATCTCGGCCGGCAGCTTCGTAAACCGGTTGACGCTGTCTTCCAGGCCGTCCAGCTCGAATTTCAGGCCCGGCACTTCTTCTTCCGTTTTCTTGACGACGTCGTCGAGAATCGCTTTCCGAAATTTCTGCGGCTCGCCAATCTGGATATGACGAAGAGACATCGTAAATTTCTCCACCTTGTCCGTCGAGCCGGATTCGCCCGAGGAAGCCGGCGGGCTCGAGCCGGTATCGGTGCCGCCGGTTGAGGCCGGATCGCTGCCGCCTCCGCCGCATCCGGCCAATAGTGCGGATAAAGCGAGCGTTGCGGCCAGGACGAACGTACATGTTTTCTTCACGCTTTGGACCCTCCTTAAAGATGTTAGGGGTTTTGCTGCCGTACTTTCATTGTAAAGGGCAACGGCGCCGAAGTAAGTGCGTCATTCCGATAAAAAAGGGATACAATCGTCTTCACAGTCCCGTTCCGTATAGACGGGCGTCCCGTTCGAAGGAATGACGCTCGTTCACCCCCGCACTCGCAGGAAAGGTCCGGGGGACAAAGATCTGCGGGGAGGGCAGGGATGGCGAAGATGGGCCGGTATCCGCCAAGCGGCCGGTTAAGCTGGCGGCAAATGCAAAAGAGCCTCTCTCCGCTCTCGATTGCGGGGAGAAGCTCTTCTGCCGCATACGCCGGTGCGGCTGTCCCGATGTCTGCCGGGCACGCCCTGCGGCCGGGCCTCGTACGGGCCGCGGAAAGGGGCTCACATGCGGTTGACCGCCGCCATGCGGCGAGCTGGGAGCCCGCGCGCGGCTCTTTCGTCAGGTGCGGCTCCCGCGCGGATAGGGGCCGATTGTGACCGGCAGGACGCCGCGAGCCGGCAATCGCCCCGACAGAACGCCGGCCAGCGCGTTCATCATCGTCGGTTTATTCTCGTAGGTGCATAGATAAAGCGGAACCTCCGGCACCGCCAACAAATCGTAAGGCGTTCTGGCCGCGACGAGCGCGAAAGCTTTGTCCGGCAGTTCGTTCAGTTTGCGGATCAGCGCAATCTGGCCGGGCGAAAATGCCGCGTCATAGGAGACGAACACGATCGTGTCGGCCTTCGCGGCCGCGCCAAGCGCGGCGGCAGCCTCGCTTTCCGCCGGGTCGAGCCCGATCCGCGTTTCTTCCGCCGCATAGCCTTCGTCCTTCAAGGCGGCGGCCAGCGTGCACTCCTGTTCGATTACCTCGACAACCTCGGTGCTCACTCGCGGTTCCGCCCATACGACCAGCGTACGGCCGCCGCGATCAAGCGGCAGCCGTTCTCCGCCTTTCACAACCGTTACCGCCGCTTCGGATATACGGATGGCCGTCTCCTGCGCAGCCGAGCGCACTTCCGCCCCCGCAGCTTCCGCCCCCGCAGCTTCCGCCCGCTGCGGTGCGGAGCCGGAGCCAGACTGTCGGATAAGTCCCCTGCGCTCCTTCAGCAGCCATACCCGCTCAACCGCCTCGTCAATGCGGGAAAGCGGAATCTCGCCGGCTAGCACCGCGTCGTGTACGGCTTCAAGCGCCGCCAACTGGCGGTCCAGACGGTGGCTGACCAGCACCAGATCGGCTCCTCCTTTGACCGCTTCCACCGCGCCTTTCGCCACGCCGATCGTTTCGGCGATCGCGTTCATTTCCAGGCAGTCCGTCACGACGACGCCCCGGTAGCCGAGCCGTTCGCGAAGCAGCCCCGTCAGAATGCGCCGGGACAAGGTGGCCGGGATATGATCGGGCTCATACGCCGGGAACACGACATGAGCGGTCATAATGGCGTCGACCCCGGCCGCGATCGCCGCCCGGAACGGCAGCAGCTCGACTTCGTCGAGCCTCTCCCGCCCATGCGGAACGACGGGCAGTTCGAAATGGGAATCGGCGGCCGTATCGCCATGTCCGGGAAAATGCTTGGCGACGGCCGCCACGCCGCTGTCCTGATAACCTTGCAGCGCCTTCACGCCCAGCAGCGCAACGGCGGACGGATTCTCGCCGTACGAACGCACCCCGATGACCGGATTGTCCGGGTTGTTGTTGACATCGAGACAAGGCGCCAAATTCATGTTGATGCCGATCGCTTTCAGTTCGGCCCCCGACCGCCGCGCAGCCTCGTATGCGAGCTCAGGGTCGCCGGCCGCCCCGATAGCCATTGCGCCCGGCATGACGGTAACGCCCTCCTCCAGCCGGACCACCATCCCGCCCTCCTGATCGATAGCGGTCAATAGCGGAACGGCTGCCAGCTCCTGAAGCTCCGCCGACAAAGACGCGACCTGCCGGGCGTCCCGCAAATTGCGGCGGAAATAGACGACGCCGCCGATGCCGTACTCCGCGATGAGCCTCGCGATTCCCGGCGTCGGCCGGTAGCCGTCGAAGCCGCAAATGAACAGCTGCCCGATCTTTTCCTTTAATCCTAACTCACGCCATGATTGCGCTTTTTTGGTCATCATTCATTTCTCCTTGTTGTTCCAGCCGGAAAGTACCGGCTTGTCATGACGCCGATGCGATATCTCGCGGTACTCCGACGGAAGCATGCCCGTATATTTGCTGAACACGCGCGTAAAATAGCGGCGTTCCGAGTAGCCGACCATTTGTCCTATCGCCGTTACGTTTTGTCGCTTAAAGCCAGCAGCGATTTCGCCATCTCCATCCGCTGCCTGGTGACATATTCCACGAAAGTCTCGCCGAAATGCTGTTTGAACAGCAGGCTGAAATAACTGCCGCTGATACCGAGGTAGTCGGCCAGCAGATCGATGCTCAAATCCGACGACAGGTTGCGTTCGATGTAATCTTTGGCCGCCAACATGAGCACGTCGCCCGTTTTCTTTTTCATCACGCTGTCGATGGATCGGTCGATCAGCCGGTTGATGATCGCCAGCGTTTCGCGGATGCCGGGACTGCAGTCGATTTGGCTCCAGTATTCGGCTTCTTCGTCCCTGCCGATGACGTCCATCGCCCGCATCTCCCGCAGCAGATGAAGGCAGACATAATGCAGAATCGGCCCGATCCGCTCGAACGATCCGTCCGGCAGCCGGCGGAAACTTTCGTTCAGCTCGCGCAGCGCGGCTTCCGTTCTCCGCCTGTCGCAGCGTTTGAGCCCCGTAACCATCTCTTCGATCCGGTCCCACAAGCGCTGCGTCTCCTCCCCGCCGACGCGGCGGAACTCGGGCACGATGACGCTTCCTTCCGCGCCGGAGCTCAGATGCAGCGAGCGCTGCAAATGCTTGTAGGTCTTGGCCAGCCGGTCGAGCGGGACAGGGACCGGATGCAGCGCCATGCGGGTGTCCAGCTTGAGATAGAGGCCGATCTTCCGGCGCAAATTTTCGGCCCATGACGCGCATTCGTTCCGGTCGAACGACTCCGGCGGCACCCGTTCGACCAGCACGCACCATTCCCCGCCGCGCACCTGCAATACAGCGTGCGGAACTTCAAGATCGGCAAAATGCTCCTGCACAATGTTGCGCACCGCGAAGTTCCACAGCTTGCGCTCCCGCTCGTCCCACCGGATATCCCGTTTGGAATAGTCCCCGATATCGATAAGCAGCATCGCAAACGCCAAATTTTCTTCCGACAGTACGCTGAGCTTGAGAAACGGCCCGGCCGTCCCGTCTCCGATATCGACCAGCAAATCGTACAGCGCCTTTTCGTAAGCGAGCCGGTACATCTGCCGCCATTCCTGCTGGATCGTCTGCCGCTCGGCGTTTCGCTCGCGGATGCCGGCCGCGAGCCGCCCAATCGTCCGGGTCAGTTCCTCGTAGTCGATCGGCTTCAGGACATAATCCCTCACTTCATAGCGGATAACCGACCGCACGTAGCTGAAATCCTGGTAACCGGTCATCATCATGACCTCGGCGTCGGAGTCGAATTCCCGCAGCGCGCCCAGAAACGCGATCCCGTCCATGACCGGCATGCGGATGTCGCACAGAATGAGATGCGGACGGTGCTCGCGGGCCAGCTCCAACGCGACTTCCCCGTTTTTGGCAAGGCCGACGATCTCCGCGTTCAATTCCTCCCAAGGCACGACAGCCTGAAGATTTTTCAAAATGTTGATTTCGTCGTCGACCAGCAAAATCTTCAGCTTCATGGCTCATCCCCTCCTCGGGAAATGTCGTGTTCCGCTATGCCGTCTGCCGCCAGGGTCAGGATGCGGACTTCGGAATGAGGCATTTGATGACCGTGCCCATCCCTTCCGCGCTGCATAGGAGCAGTCCGTAGCCCGGACCGTAATGGATGCGGAGCCGGTCGTTCACGTTGCCGACCCCGAGTCCGCGCCTTTCGCCGGTCTCCGCCGGCTCCCCGTCCAGCGCTTCGAGCGCCGTCGCGCCGCCGGCGGCGAACATGGCCATCTTGCGCTGCGGAATGCCGATCCCGTTGTCCGCCACATAGAAGGCGATGTTGTCCCCTTCCTCGACGGCGCTGATGCGGATGCGGCCGAGGTAATCGATGCCTTCAAAGCCGTGCTGGACGCAGTTTTCCACAAGCGGCTGCAGCGTCAGCTTCAAAATCCGATGGTGCAGCAGCCGGTCCGGCACGTCGATTTCGTATTCGAACAGTTCCTCGAACCGGAATTTCTGGATCTCCAGATAGCTTCGCACATGCTCGAGTTCCTGATCGATGCGGATTTCTTCCTTCTGCTGAATGCTGATGCGGAAAATATTCGCAAGCTGCTGCACCATGCGGCTTACTTTGCGTCCGTCGTTGCGGGCGGCCAAAATGTTGATCGATTC
This sequence comes from Paenibacillus cisolokensis, assembly GCF_018403665.1. Lineage (GTDB taxonomy): Bacteria > Bacillota > Bacilli > Paenibacillales > Paenibacillaceae > Paenibacillus_AH > Paenibacillus_AH cisolokensis. The sequence goes on along the minus strand of NZ_BOVJ01000172.1, from coordinate 17,204 downwards.
CAGCGCGTTGAACAGAAAGTGCGGCTTGATCTGCGCTTGCAGCAGCATCATCTCCGCCCTGCGCTTGCGATGCTGCTCCCGGACGACCTCGTCGAGCAACTCGGAGACGCGCGCGACGAGACTGTTGAAGCCTTTGGCGAGAATGACCGTCTCGTCGTTGCCGGTAACCGGCACTCTCGTCGTCAGATCGCCGCGTTCGACGCGCCGCATGGCGCCGGCCACGCGGACGAAAGTATTCACGGTTCGCCGGACGAACATCAGGTTGAAGACAAGCGCGCAGGCGAGCGAAGCGGCCGTAATGCCGACAACCCAACTGAGAATCCGCGTCTGGTCCCCGGACAGGTAATCCCAGTCGGTCACCGTCACGAGCGTCCAGTCCCCGGTGCCGAGACGCTTGATTTCCGGGAGATAGTGGACGGAGACGAGACTTTTTTGGCCGAGAAAATCCATCTTCGAGCTTTGGTAGCGCTGCGTAAGATCGAGCCGTCCGCTTATGCCCGCTTGCCGATAGAAATTTTCTCCCGCCAGCTGCTCCCCGCTGTCGTAAATAACCGTGCCGCTCCGCCCGACAAGCAGGAAACGGCGGTTGCCGTTTGCTTCGGTATTGTAAAAATCGAATATCCGGCTCAGCTCGTTCATCTGGAACCGGATGACGAGCAAGCCTTTGCTTGCAAGCGTGTCGATGTCGAGCAGCACCCGGATTTGGGTAAACAGATTGTTTTCTCCGGTCAGCAGCCGGTCTTCGTAAGGACCGATCCAGACGGGGGCGCCGTTTTGGCGAGCGCTTCGGCGTACAGCGGATTCGTCTTCAGCTGCTCGAACGGAGCCGGCGTATCGGGAATGAACCGGACGTTGACGACTTTGCCGTCGTCGCCGTACAGCGTGACCGATTTGATGCCCGGATACGTCAGCAGCACCCGCTGACTCAGCTTTTGCCGCTCCACCATTTCTTCGATATACGGATCGTCTGCCGCCGGCGGCGGAGCGCTTCCCATCCCGATCGACTGCTCGACGCTTTGCACGCTGTCCTTGGTCGTCACCCAAAAATCGGAGAAATAGTTCGCCTCCTTGATCATGTTGGTGATGTTGCGTCCGATAGCGTTCATGGACAGTTCGAGCTGCTCTTCGTATTTCTCCCTCGTCACATGCTGGAAGGCGAGGGAAGAGACGGTGCCGAGCACAACCAAAGGAATCATGACGAATACGAAAAAAGCCGTAAATACCCGTTTCCCCAAACTCATCGTCCTCGCGCCATCCTTTCGGCCGCCTGTTATTGTCCGGTACAGCAAGAAGATGCTCGCACTTTCATTATAGGGCGGCGAATCGGCCGGTTTAAGTCCTTATTTGCCGATAGAGGGATAAAAATGTCTACACGGTGGCCTAAGCCAACAAATTCGATAGCTCGCGCGCCAAACCCTCTTTTGTCCGGTATCGCTGCAGCGGGAAAGGCGGTGCGGGCGTTTCGCGCTGAAGTTACGCGGATCGCAAGGCCCGTCAAAAACAAAATGCAGCCCGTCTCCCAAAGGAGAACGGACTGCATCGGTTCGTGATGCCATAGGTCGCAAATATTCGGCACGACGGCAAAATCTACACCTGTTTGCTTTGCACTTCTTCGAGCCGGATGACACGCGTATGCTTCGTATGGCTCCATTGCTTGTTGTTCTGCGTAAAGAAAGCATAAAACGTAATCGGCAGCCACGAAAGCTGGAACAGCACCATCGGCACAAGACTTGCGTACATTTTCCACGATTTGACGCCCTCGAGCATCATGACGAGCGGGAACATCGCGACGGTGCAGAAAATCGCCACACCCGGAACCCACCACGGGAGGTAGGCGTAAATCGACACAAGCTTGTCGTCCTTCGGGATGATGTAATCGATCCACAACACGAGCGTGCCGATCAATCCGAGCAGCGTATTGTACACCGATATCGAGTACAGCGCGGCGTCGAATTTGACGAAATTGCGTTCCTTCAGACTGGCCCACAGCAACGGGAAGAAGTAATGGCGCGCCACCGTAAAATGTCCTTGCATCCAGCGCAGCCGCTGGCGGGCGGAAGCCTTGAACGTTACCGGCTTCTCGTCGTACACCTTCGCATCGTAGTTCAGGACCGGATAGACGCCGCGCTGAACGCAGCGCATCGAAAACTCCAGATCCTCGACAAGACTGGTCGCGCCCCATCCCATTTCCTTGAGCAGGCCGGCATCGAAGCACATCCCCGTGCCGCCGAGAAAGTTGCTCATGTTCAAATTTTTGCGCGAAAGCTGCCACAGCCGGTTGCAATACCAGTACGTAATGCCGTACGAGGCTGTAACCCAGGAATCTCCCGGATTTTTCGTGTCGAGATAACCTTGAATCACCTTGTGCCCTTCGCACAAATCGTTGTTCATATGCCGCAGAAAATCGGGATTTACGAGGTTGTCGGCATCAAACATGACGACCGCGTCGTATTGGCGCGGCATTTTCCACAATTCCTTCAGCATCCACTCGATCGCATAACCTTTGCCGCGCAGTTTGCGGTTGTTGCGCACGCATGCGCGAACGCCGTAGCTGCGGACGATTTCGGCCGTTCTGTCGGTACAGTTGTCACATATGACGAATATGTCGTACAGTTCTTTCGGATAATCGAGATTTTTCAGGTTTTCGACGAGCGCCCCGATCACTTGCTCTTCGTTGTGGGCGGCGACGAGCACGGCAAAGATTTTGCGGCGCATGCGATTTGCGCCCGGACTTCTTGACGATGCCGAACAAGGCGATCGTAAACTGGTACAGCCCGATAAAAGCCAGAAATACTTGCAGTGCGATCATGACTGCGTTCAAAATCATATTCGGTTTTGCCCCCTTGCGACCCCATTTTTATATTCTCTCTGTCTGGTCTGCTTCGTGTTCGACTTGTCGGTTGTCGCGAAACGTTGCTTCCCCGCCATGCGGCGGAGCCGCCGTTTACGCTTATCTGTTTCTGTTCTCTGTGTTCTCTGTTTTTTAAAGTTCGCACGCCATTCTGATTTTCCACGCTTCGGAGCGGTTTGTCAAAAGTGGAAATACTCCCGATACCGTCCTTATCCGCAGGAAAAACGCTTGCACGGGCATGCAACGGTTGCGTTCCCCTGATTTCCACACGCACAACCTTATTTTCATCCATTTGCAGCCTTTTTAATTCTTTTGACCTTACATACGACAGAATCCGCAAAAAAGTTGTGACGAGTCGGTGAAAAACTTTCGATGAATCGCGTAAGACCGCGGCGCTCCCGCCGAAAAATGAGACCGAAGCCCTAATTTTCGGACAGCCGGTTCCGCTCGTTCCGGTCCGCCGGCTTCGAAGCTCTCCATATTATTTTTACCATCGGCTGCGGACGGTTAAACGTTTCATGAACGAAGCGCGGATAAAAACGTTTACAAAAAACAACGAGCGCGGATGATATTTGCCGAACAAAATCATGGTACAATAGAACAACCTAACTTGCATCAATTGTCGGCATCGGGGAGGGGAATGGCGAAGGTGGGATTTTGGAAATGGTTGCGGACGCGCGAGAAGCGCCTGCTCAAATGGGCGAACCGCCGTCCCGTTCGTCGGTGGCTGAAGCTCGGGATCGGCGGCTGGCTCAGCACGGTGACGCATATGGGGGGCGCCACGTTCACGCTTTCAAGCTCGCTATTGTGCGCCATTGCCGCGCCGCCCCCGTGGAACACGGCCGGATGGCAGAGCCTGACGGCGGTCGTGCTCAGCCATGTGCCGGTAGCCGTCGTCAAGCGTACGGTCCGGCGGCTGCGGCCGTATCAGGCGATGCCGGACGTCATTACCGGCAGAAATCCGCTGATCGATTCTTCTTTTCCTTCAGGGCATACGACCGCCGTGTTCGCCTGGTTGACGCCGTTTCTGCTGATGCAGGACGCGCTGCCTTCGGCTCTTGTGCCCGTCGCCCTGTTCGTCGGCTTATCCGTCGGCTGGTCCCGCATGTATCTCGGGCTGCATTATCCTTCCGACGTCGTCGCCGGGCTGCTGCTCGGCTCACTGACGGGATACGGCGTGTCGGCCTTGTGGCCCTCGACTTGACGGCGCATCGCCGCGCGATGCTCGGCCAGCGCCTCGCGGCCGACCACCACTTCGCACCGGTGAATCGGCTGTCCCTGCTCGATGAATTTGCTCTCATATTCCGTCAGCACCAGATCTTCGCGAACGCCTCCCCGGTGCAAATCGAGCGAAATGTTGCGGAGCTGAAGCCCCATATCGGAAAAGCTGTTGAGCGAAAATTCGAACAGCAGCTTCGAGTCCGTCTTCAAATGAATTTCGCCCCGCTCGTTCAACAGCTCGATATATTTCGCCACAAACCGCGGGTGCGTCAGTCTGCGGCGGGCATGCTTCGCTTTCGGCCACGGATCGCTGAAGTTCAGGTAAATCCGCTCGATTTCGCCGGGCGCGAACATCGTCTCGATCCATTCGATATTGGCCCTCAGAAGCGCCAAATTCGGCGGACTTTCGACTCCCCGCTCCGCCCAGACGGCCCGCGCCTTCTCGCTTGCTCTGCGCAGCAGCTCGTCGTACATATCGACGCCGATGAAGTTGATGTCCGGGTACGTCGCGCTCATCGTACTGATGAAACGACCTTTGCCCATGCCAAGCTCGATATATATCGGACGGTCGTTGCCGAAAAACTGATGCCAGCGCCCGCGGTGAGGCTTCGCGTCCAGCACGACCAGATCCGGCTGATTCTCCAAACTTTCCCGTATTCCTTTTCTTCCTCTCAAACGCATGCGGCGTCCTCCCTGTCACATCTTTCCATTGCGGCTTGCCTGCGGCTGCCGTCTGCCTTCTGCCGGCGCCCCGTTTCGAGCGAAACGGGCGATTCTGGCCCGTCCCTATTGTGCCTTACGGGCGCACCGGATGTAAAGGGGCATCGTCCGCGATTACTGCGCCGCAAAAGGCGGCTGCCGGATTCCGCTGAACCCGGCAGCCGCCGTTATGCGAAGTTTCGTCATGCTAATTCAGGAATGGCGAAGTCGTCTCGCCATGCTTGCCCGTCTTCTCGATCTCGTAGGTCGACTCGATCGCCTCGTTAATTTTTTCTTCGCCGCGATCTCCACGTCGTGATTGTTGTGGAAGCGCAAGCCGGCAAGCGCCATCAATTCCTTGACCGTCAATTCGACCGTTACTTTCTGGTCCCCTTGGGGAATTTTTACCGCTTCGTTCATCTCGCATCACCTCGTCCAGGTTTTTAAACAGTTTTCCCGATTGCGAAATGCGTTATTACGATGGATACGACGAAGAGGCAGGTATATAAAAATGTTGATTTTTCGCTCTTTAAATATAACATATCATGTAAGATATATCAAGTCTGAATTGAAATAAGGGCGCCGCGGCCGGTCAGACGAAACCCGCGATTTGCAGCCGGATCATGGCGCGCGAAGACGGTTTTCGCTACAATGGAAGAGGACAATCGCGCAAGGCCGATGCGGCTGCCCGAAACGGCTGCCCTGACGAAGAAAGGATTATGCGCCTCTTCTGGCGAAAACATCAAGACGATAAAAAAGAAGGTGTTTGCGATGTTGGCCAACCGATCGCCGATAGCGGCCGAACAGCCGCTAATGTGGGGCGACAAACGATTCCATACATGGAACTACGAAATGAGACGGCAATTCGGCGGCAAAGTGTTCAAGGTCATGCTGGACGCCGGCTTCACTTGTCCGAACCGGGACGGGACGATCGCCACGGGAGGATGCACCTTCTGCAGCGCGCGCGGATCGGGCGATTTCGCCGGAAGGCGACGCGACGATCTCGTCACGCAGTTCGCGACGATCCGCGACCGCCAGCACCGGAAATGGCCGAACGCCCGCTATATCGGTTATTTCCAGGCCTATACGAATACGTATGCCCCGGTCGAAACGCTGCGCGAGTATTATGAGGCGATACTCGAGCAACCGGGCGTCGTCGGACTGTCGATCGCCACAAGGCCGGACTGTTTGCCGGACGATGTCGTCGACTACTTGGCCGAATTGAACGAGCGGACGTATTTGTGGGTGGAGATGGGGCTGCAGACGATACACGAATCGACGTCCAGGCTGATCAATCGCGCCCACGATACGGCTTGCTATATCGACGCGGTCCGCAGGCTCCGGGAGCGGGGCATCCGGGTATGCGCCCATATCATTTACGGACTGCCGCAGGAGGACCGGGACATGATGCTGGCGACCGGACGCGCCGTCGCGGGGATGGACGTGCAGGGCATCAAGATCCACCTGCTGCATCTGATGCGCAAAACGCCGATGGTCAAGCAGTACGAAGCCGGCCTGCTGCGCTTCCTGGAGCTGGACGAATACGTCGGCCTCGTCGTCGACACGCTGGAAATGCTGCCGCCGGACATGATCGTCCACCGGCTGACCGGCGATGCGCCGCGCGAGCTGCTGATCGGCCCGATGTGGAGCCTGAAGAAATGGGAAGTGCTGAACGCGATCGACGCCGAGCTTCGGCGCCGCAACACGTGGCAGGGCAAATTCGCGGAGGCGCGCGGCTGATGGGCTTGCTGTCGGTTCTAAGCATGGCGCACCGCTGGATCGCCGAACGGGTCGCGCCTGGCGACACCGTCATCGACGCCACGGCCGGAAACGGCGTCGATACGCTGTTTCTTGCCGAGACGGTCGGCCCCCGCGGAACGGTGATCGCCTTCGACGTTCAGCGGCAGGCGCTCGATCGCACGCAGGCAAGGCTGGAACCGCTCCGCGCCGCCGGACGGCTGCCTGACGTGCGGCTCGTGCTCGGCAGCCATGCCGGCATGGAAGACGAGGTGCCGGCGGCGAAGCGCGGACGGGTCGCGGCCGTCATGTTCAATCTCGGCTATCTGCCGGGGGCCGATCCGTCCGTCATCACCGAGACGGCTTCCACGCTCGCCGCGCTGGAAGCATCCATGACGCTGCTCCGTCCGGGCGGCATCGTCACCTGCGTCCTCTACCCCGGCCACGAAGGCGGGGAGACGGAAGCGGCAGCGGTGGAGGCGTGGGCCGCCGGGCTGCCGCCGGATCGGGGACAGTCGGCCATATACCGCCATATCCAGAAACCCGCCGCCCCTTATCTGATTGCGGTGGAGAAGCGGAAACCGCGCCCGGCCGATCCGGAAGCACCACTTCCGGTCCGGCAAAGCTGAATCAAACATTTTTCGAAAATCGGGAGGAGAATGAAGCATGGCCGTCAAAAAAATCGAGCACCTCGGCATTATGGTCCGCAATCTGGAAAAGTCGATCGAGTTTTACACTACCGTCCTAGGGATGAAGCACCGCTACACGATGACACATACGAACGGCGTTATCCGGCTCGCCTTCCTCAGCTTCGAGGATGCGGCAGAAACGGAACTCGAACTGATCGAAGGCTACAATCCGGATTTGCCGGCCGAAGGCAAGGTCCATCACGCCGCCTTTACCGTAGACGACGTGGAGGCGGAATTCGAGCGGATTCAATCGCTCGGCGTGCCGCTTCGCGATACCGAAATTACGACGCTGCCGAACGGAAGCCGCTATTTCTTCTTCTACGGCCCGGACGGCGAGCTGCTGGAGCTGTTCCAGCCCGGACGGCCGCTGGGTTGATGCCGGGCCGGTGTTATCCAAATCAAGATAAAAAGTGGGGAGATTACAAGCATGACAGTACAACCATATCCGCTGCAATTCGAACCGGTGTTTAAAGAAAGAGTTTGGGGCGGCCAGGCGCTTTCCCGCTTCGGCCTGAACATCCCGGAAGGAGCGATCGGCGAAGGCTGGATGATCGGCGATCACCCGAACGGGACGACCAAAGTCAAAAACGGGGAGCTGGCCGGCAAAGGTCTCGACGAGATACGCGAGGCGTACGGCCGGGAATGGTTCGGCTCGAAAGCGCTGAATGGAAAATCGGGACGTTTTCCGCTGCTGATCAAGCTGCTGGACTGCAATGACGATCTTTCCGTCCAGGTTCACCCGACCGACGATTACGAACGCCTGCCGCAGGGCGAGCTCGGCAAAACCGAAATGTGGTACATTCTCGACGCCAAGCCCGGAGCGAAAATTATTTACGGGCTGAAAGAAGGCGTGGATCGCGCGGCGATGGAGAAGGCGATCCGGGAAGGCTCGATTATGGATACGCTGCAGGAGGTGCCGGTGGAGGCGGGCGACGCTTTCTATATTCCGGCCGGCACCGTTCACGCCCTTTGTTCCGGCGTTGTCGTGGCGGAAATTCAGCAAAACTCGGATACGACATACCGGCTCTACGATTATGACCGGCCGGGACTGGACGGCAAGCCGCGCGAGCTGCATATCGAAGATTCGCTCAATGTCATCGCATACGAAGGCGCCGGCGCACGCGGATGAAAACGCAGGGAACGCCGGCCGGGCAATGGCTGACGATCGCCTCGTCCCCTTACTTCCTGGTGGAGAAGGGCGTCGTCGCGGGACCGTGGGCGCTGTCCACGACACCGGAGAGCTTCGTCATTCTCGTCGTCGCCGAAGGCGAAGGCTCGCTGAAGTGGAACGACGGCGAGATCGCGCTGCGGGCGGGCGAATGTTTCCTGCTCCCCGCCACGCTCGGCAGCTATGAGCTGAACGGGAATATGACCGTTCTGCGCAGCACGCTGCCGTAAGAGCCGGGCCGTTCGGCGGCAAGGCATCATCGTAGCGTCGCTATGTACATGCAAAGGCCGACCGGGTCGCATCCGGTTGGCCTTTGCAGTTGTATGGAGGAAAGCTGCGGCACAGTTGCCGTTATCGAAGCGGAGTCCTTTCGATTTTGTCAAGTCGGCCTGCTCTGATCGCCGCCTTTACTGGCCGGCTTGCTTTTTACCGTTATCCGCAAACACGGCCATCGCATCACGCATGAATACCGCCAGCCCTTCGCCGAATTGATCGATGTTTTTCGTGAAGCGTACGTCGTCGACGTACATTTGGCCCAGTCCCTTAAATGCGTCGAGCGAGTAATGGCCCATCCGGTTCAGGAGCTCAAACCACTCTCGAATCGCGTCCTGCGCCGCTTCCGATGCGGGCGATTCATGGCGGAGAGACGCCAGCTTGCGGTATATCGCGTTCATTTCCTCTCCCAACGCCTCCTGTTCCGCCTTGGACATGCTCCCGAGCTTTGCTTTCGACCGGTCAACCGCCTCGTCCCCCCAGCGCTCTCGCGCCTCTTGCTCGTAAGGATTGCGGCTGAAATCGAAGCCTTCGAATTTTTCCGCATTTGTCATTTCGATTTCTCCTTTCACATGCCGGATCGTTTTGTCCAGCGTAGCGATCATTTTGTCGATCCTGGCCCGCTTCTCGAGCAGCATGTTCCGGTGAAGCTCCAACGCTTCCAGCCGGTCGAAGGACGGATCGCTTACAATCGCTTTAATTTTTTCAAAGGAAGGCCCATTTCCCGAAAAAACAATATCTGCTGCAGCAGTTCGAGATTGTCGTCAGAGTACAGACGGTATCCCGATTCGGTGACCGTATCCGGCGTCAGCAGTCCGATTTCATCGTAATAATGCAGCGTGCGCACGCTAATGCCGACCAAATCGGCCACTTCTTTCACCTTCATTGCGGTTGCCCCCTTCAGCGTTCACTATAGCGTATCACGCAACGTGAGAGTCAATCGCTAATTTATATGATGATTGCCGCCCACGATTTGGATACGTTTCCGGCCGGCACCGGGGGCTCTATACGGACGCGGCACTCCGGCCGCGCGGGCAATAGCGCAACAACTCCCCGATTCCGCTCCTAGGTCACGACCATAATCAGACGAAACGTTGTTTCTCAGCTGCCACGTTACTCTCAGACAGAACTCTCACCTCAGACGGAACGTTACTCTAACGAAAATCACAGGCTTTATTTTGGCCCATAAGCCGCTTTTTGGGATGTAACGAATCTGAGCCACTTTATTTACGATATACCGCCTGGATTTGACTACTTTTTAAGCAAATAGCGTTGCTCATATTCGTTACAATTCCGGAACTTCGATTTTTCGCCAAATAGCGCTCGTCAGATTCGCTAGATCGTTTTTTCCTTGGTGCAGGGGAGGTCTCCCAAGTTCTCTGCTCCATCCTTCCTGTCATGCCGTTCCCCTTGCGCCGGAGGAGTCTTCGCTGCTGCTCCAAGTCCTTGGCTAGCTTTCTTGGCCTTCGTCCATATGCACGAGACTCGGCTCCCACTTGTCCCTCTTGCGAGGCTTTTTTGGCGGTACGGCAGGATTCACTTCATGTTACGGCCTGACAAGTTGCTTGCTCTGTCTTTGACAGGTACTATTGTCGATACGCTTCTACGCACAGAATTTCGCCATACGCAGGTCTCCGAGCTGCGCGGGGGCTTGGCCCCTCCCGCGACCGGATTTTCACCGGCTGGAAGATGCGTGCTTAGCTGGGCACGCTGCACAAAAAAAACGCCTGACGGCGTTCATCTGCGTATAACTTGTCTGCCATTCGCTGCTGCGAACGGCAGCAGCGGGAGCCGCCGCAGCGGCTCCTCTGTCTCATGTCGCGAAAATCATGAGACGGTAAAACCATGGCCGGCTCCGGCTCCTATTTTATCGGCTCTCCGCACTATGCCTGAACGGCATCCGCTTCCTCCGGCCGGATGCGAAGCAGGAACGGCCGCGCCGAACGGCCGGCGCTTCCCGCCTCGGCTCCCCTTCTGCCGCCGGTTGCATCGGCGCCCTCGCCTGAGCGTTCGCCGCCCGCGGTCATCCCGGTGTCCGCGCCGTACAGCACGACGAGCAAGGTATGGGCGTCCCGGCGAATTTCTCCGCATTCCAGGTAAGCGCCCAGATCGAACGGCAGCCGTTCGATGACCGCCCGCTTGTGCAGCTCCTTCTCCGTCAGCGCCATGGCCGCGAATGCGTCCGACACGTCAGCCGGACGCTCGGCAAGCCGCCGCAGCCAATAAGCGGCAACCCGCTTTTCCATCGTGAACGGCCACCAGATTTTGCGCGGCTTGTAATTGTGGTTCAGGAAATAGTCGTATTTCATCAACGCTAATGCGACATCCGGCTCCAATGCGGCGGGAATCCGCTCTCCCCCCTCCGTCAAAAACGACCAGAGCCGCGAGAACAAATCTTCAAGCTGATGGCCGATTTTTGCCAGCCCCGCTCCTCCCAGTAATCGCCGAACGCCTGGAAAAATCGAACGGCGATTCGAATACCCGATCCACCAAATATAGCAGCGTCCGGTCCATACGGTGCGCATTCCAATATTTTTCCAGCACATCCTCGACCCGCTTGATGCGGACGATGTCCGAAAACGGCAACACGTCGTTGCCCAATATTTCATACGGCGACCGGTCCATGTAGATATAGCCGTATTTGTCGGCATTATGGCGCAAGCCGGTGCCGCGCAGCATTTTGAGAAAACCGAGCTGCAATTCTTCCGGCCGCAGCGCGAACACGTCGTTGAACGTTTTGCGGAACGTGTCGTAATCTTCGTGCGGCAAGCCGGCAATCAGATCGAGATGCTGATCGATCTTGCCCGACTCCCGGATCGCCGTTACCGTTCGCGACAGCTTGGCGAAATTTTGCCGGCGCTTCACCGCTTCGTTCGTCGGGTCGTTCGTCGATTGGACGCCGATCTCGAAGCGGAAAATGCCCGGCGGCGCATGCTTCGCCAAATAGTCCAGCACCTCCGGCCGCATAATGTCCGCCGTAATTTCGAACTGGAACACGCAGCCGCGGTGGTTCTCGATCAGAAACTTGAATATTTCCAATGCGTAATCCCGCTTGATATTGAAAGTCCGGTCCACGAACTTGATCAGCTTCGCACCGGATTCGATCAGATAGAGCAAATCGGCCTTCGTCCGCTCCATATCGAAGTACCGGACCCCCACCTCGATGCTGGACAGGCAGAACTGGCACATGAACGGACAACCCCGGCTCGTCTCGAAATAGACGACGCGGTTCGGCAATTGCGCGACATCTTCGGGAAAACGGTGCGGCGACGGCAGCCGCGACAGATCCAGCTTCGGACGTGGCGGATTGATAATGATCTCTTCTTCGTCCCCGCGGCGTTTGCGGTAAGCGAGCCCGAACACCATATGCAGCTTCTCTTCGCCCTGCAGTTCGGTGAGCAGATGATGAAACGTTTCCTCGCCTTCCCCGACGACGATGCAGTCGACTGCGGGCAGGCGGCGCAGCCAATACTCGGTGTCGTAGCTCACTTCCGGACCGCCGAGCACGATTTTGACCGATGGTTTGATTTTGCGCAGCATGTCGATGACGACGATCGTCTCCTCGATGTTCCAGATGTAGCAGGAGAAGCCGACAACGTCCGGATCGCGCGAAAACAGATCGGAAACGATGTTCATCGGCGGGTCTTTGATCGTATATTCGGCAATTTCGATATGAAAATCCCGTTCGCTGTACGCCTTCAGACAGCGCAGCGCCAGAGACGTATGAATGAATTTGGCGTTGAGCGTAGCCAGTACGACGTTCATTTTGTTTTTACCCTTTCTCTTACGTTACGGCATTTGCTTGCATCGTCTCCCATTGTACCAGAACCGCACCGACAAAAGAACCGGCAAGCCGTTTTCCGTTACGGGCAACTTTTCCTGCAGCGCGCCCCCGTTCGTCCCGAAACCGCCGATGCCGGAGCGACAAATAAAGGCACCCGCCGGCAGCGGCCGGAAGATGCCCGTATAAAGGAGAATGATGGCATTTTACCAATTTACGATTTAAAAGCGCGTTTCGATATGCAACTGTTCTTTTACCTGCAAATGAATGACGGGATAGCGGACCTTCCATTTGCCGTTGCCAAGATCGGTCACTTCGTCCGCGTTCAGGCCGCGGGGCTTGAAGTCGAAGGTGCGGTCGTAGTAGACAATCAGCTCAACCGCTTCGTCCGGCAGCAGGCCGCTTACGGTCAAACCGAGATTGATCGCCCAATTGCGAAGCTCTTCGCGGCTGCTTTCAATATAATATGTGTAAAATAGCGGATCGATATTGGCGGTCAGCACAAGCCAGCCTTCCGCGTCGCGTTTCGCCTGCCAATCTTTTATTTCCGCGGTTCCCTGGCTCGTCTGGACGTAAGCGAACTCCTTCTCCAGCAGCTTCACGATCTCGCTCTCCGAAGCGCCCTTCAGCGTCGACGGCAGCTTCGAAGGAAGGAATGCCGCTGTATTGGCTTCTCCGGATGCGATCTGTAAAAGAAGCCGATGCACATGCTCGATGCTGACGGCAAAGTTCAGATCGGCGTTCACCTTTTGATAGCCGGATGTGGTTATGCCGATAAGCTCGCCGCTTTCGTTGAACAGCCCGCCGCCCGAGCTGCCGCTGTCGATCGGAGCGCTCGTCTGCAAATATGTCACGCCGTTCTCGCGGATGATGTTGCTGATCAGCCCTTCGCTTACCGTATTGCGCAGCCCGTGCGGACTGCCGATCGCCACGACCGTATCGCCTTTGGCGATCGAATTCGGCGAGCCGAACTTTACGCCTTGGGCAGGCAATGGTTCTTTGGTTTGAATGATGGCCAAATCGGCATTTTCATCGTAAGCGATCACCCCGGCAATTTCATAGATCCGGTCGTTTATCATCACCGCATGGCCCGAGGTCGCGCCATCCATGACGTGATAGTTGGTCAGAATCAGATCGGGGCTAATTACGACGCCGCTTCCCTGCGCTCGATTCGTCGCAATCATGACGACGCTCTCGTCATTTCGCTCGACAATTTCGGCCGGGGTCAGCTTGGCTGACGGCTTCGCCGGCTCCTGCTTCAGCTTTTGCTTCCGCTCGGCGGCCAGCGCTTCGGCGGACTTGATGCGCACCGTCTTCGTCTTCGCATCCCATTTCACATCGGCGCCAAGCGCCTCTCCGACGAATCGCAGCGGCACGAGCGTGACGCCCCCGCGCACTTCGGCCGGCGCATCGAGCGCCATTTTCTTCCCGTTGACGATCGCTTGCTTGCTTCCGACCTTCAGGGTGACGACGGTATAGCCTTTACGCCCGATAACCGTCTTCGTCTCCGGTTCCCATACGACATCGGCGTGCAGCGCCGCAAAGACGGAACGCATCGGCACGAGCGTCACGCCATGCCGGATGACAGGCGCGCTCGGCAGTTGTATTTTTGGCCGTCGACATCAATTCGGATTTCGCCAGCCGCCGGAACGGTTCGTGACGCTGCAGCGCTGGGCCGTTCCGCAGCGGACGCCGAACCGCCTCCTGCAACCGGCGCCAGGACAAGCACCGGCACAAGCCATGAATAAAGCAACGTTTTGACCAGCAATTTCTTCAAACTTTAACGCTCCCTCTCCGATTTTCCCCAATTTCCCACGATTTACATCGTACCACCCGGACAAGCGACTGTCTACGTCATAACGTGAGATTACTATAATATATCGGCATTTTCGAACGCGATAAAAAGAGGAATTTCATAAGCGGAACGCACACGACGAATAATGGACTGAAAACGGTTTAAGGAGACGGAAACGATACATACTATATGATAGAGCGACTGTCGGAAAGACAGTTGCAAAGGAGGTCCGTCTTATGATAAAACGGGAAAACGATTTGATGGTCGGCTTGTTCAATGGCATGCTGCTTGCATTGCCGTTCTGGATATGCGCCGCGCTTCTGTTTTTCGCTAATGATGGATTCTTCTCCTCCTCATCTGTTGCTTCTAACGGCATCTTCCGCGCGTCATGCCACAGGGGATGCCGTTCGTGCATAATCGAGCCCCTCATTCGTGACAAGAAAATGGTCCGCATGATATAGTGAGGACACAAGTTCAACGATAACGGACGAAACGCAAACCGATTGTCCGGTTGATGGTTGGAAGAGAAGGACGGAGGATCAGGCAAACATGAAGCGGGATGGACAATACGCCGGTTTCACCGGCAATAGCCGGCGGGACGGGCAGGCGCAAACGCGGGGCGGTGCGGAACGGAACGGAAACGGCGGAAAACCGCCGCAGCGCGCACAGCAGCAGGAGACGCATCGAAGCGGGCGAATGAAGACGGGAGCGTTGACGCCGGCGAACGCCGGCAGTGCGGACGGCCGGACGCGCAGCGCCAAAGCGGGCGCTAATGATCCGCAGGCGCGGCCGCCGGCAGCGGAACGGCACCGCCTCGGAGGCGACGGCGGGAAGCGCCGGGGTGCGGCGCAAGCGACGGCAGCCGCGCAAGCGGTGACAGCGGCGCCGGCAGCGAACGCGGCCGGTGGCGGCAAGCGGTCGCCAAACTGGTCGGAGCGGCGGCCTTCCGCCGAAGATGTGCGAACGGGCGACCGGATCGTCGTCACGATCAAGCGCATCGGTATTAACGGCGAAGGCGTCGGCTACTACCGCCGTAAGGCGGTATTCATCGACGGCGCGCTGCCGGGCGAGGTGGTCAGGGCGCGCGTCATAGCGGTCGAGCCGAAACGGCTCGTCGCCGAAGCGGTCCAGACGGAGAAGCGCTCGCCGCAGCGCGTCGATCCGCCATGCCCGATCTACGAGGCATGCGGCGGCTGCCAGCTGCAGCATCTCGCCTACGACGGCCAGCTTGCGGCCAAGGAAGAGCTCGTGCGCGAATCGTTCGTGCGCTACGCCGGGCTGGATGGGGCGGCGCTGCCGCTGCGCCCCATGCTGGGCATGGACGAGCCTTGGCGCTACCGCAACAAGGCTCAGCTGCAGGCGGGACGGGGCGCGGACGGCCGCCCCGTCCTCGGGCTGTACGAGCCGGGCAGCCGCCGGCTCGTGGACATCGTCGGCGCGGACTGCATGGTGCAGCAGTCCGCGATCAATGCGGCGGCCGCCAAGGTGCTCCGGGTACTGGAGCGCCTTGGCGTGCCGCTGGCCGAGCGCAGCCCGGGTACGGGGCTGCGCACGGTCGTGCTGCGGGTCGCCCAGGAAACGGGCGAGCTGCAGCTCACGCTTGTGGCGGCGCGCGAATCGTTCGCGCCGCACGGGCCGCTCGTGGAGGCGATCCGGCAGGAAGCGCCGGAGATCGCCTCCATCTCGCTCAACATCAACGCGGGCGATACGCCCGTCGTGTTCGGCGACCGCACTGTCACGTTATGGGGCGCACCCGCGCTCAATGTCTCGCTCGGCGACTTGACGTTCGCCCTGTCGCCGCGCGCGTTCTTCCAGCTGAATACGGTACAGACCGTCAAGCTGTACGATGCCGTGCTGGAAGCGGCGGCGCTGACCGGTCGGGAAACCGTGGTCGACGCCTACTGCGGCACCGGCACGATCGGCCTGTGGCTCGCGCCGCATGCCCGGGAAGTGCGCGGTGTCGAAACCGTCCGGGAAGCGGTCCTCGACGCGCAGCAGAACGCCGCCCTGAACGGGCGGAACAACGCCCGCTTCTATGTCGGCAAGGCGGAAGAACTGCTCCCCCGCTGGGTGCGCGAGGGCTTCCGCCCCGACGTCATCGTCGTCGACCCGCCGCGGACCGGCTGCGATGCCCGCCTGCTGAAGGCGATCGCGGACGCCCGGCCGAAACGGCTCGTCTACGTTTCCTGCAACCCGTCGACGCTGGCCAAGGACTGCCGCTATCTGCTCGACGCCGGCTTCTCCATCGAATGGCTGCAGCCGGTCGACATGTTCCCGCAGACGTCGCATGTGGAGTGTGTAATATTAATGGTTCGTAATGCCTGAGAGGTGACAATATCGCTTAAACAGGGAAGCTTCACTCGTCAGAGTGGGGCTTCCCTTTTCGGCTTAATACTCCGAATCAAATCGAGGACGTTTAATTACGATGCGATTGGATCAAGGTTTGGGCGGCTTGAACAACATCTACCGGAGGGGGGGGCTGTCCGGGCCAATTAAACTTGCGGTTATGCAGAAGCCTTCCATGAGAACAAACAGCTGCCGCGCAAGATGATCAGGCGATTTCAGTCCGGATTGCTGGCAGATGTCTACCAAGCGGGACACAACCGATTTTTTATGACGGCTTGCCGCCTGATTCACGATATGTTCTGGGAATGGATATTCGATGGCGACCGCCTGATAGAGACAGAAGGTCGATTGCGGAGATTCGGAATGCTGACTGGCAATCGTTTTGAAAATACTCAATAAAAGCAGCGTGCCGACCGTCGCTCGTATATTTGCTCCCGTGCCTAGTACTCAGGCAAGCGCATTGGCGTAGGGCTTGACAAAAACGTTCATAGCAACGAAACTCACACGCCTTATTTTCGCAAATAAGCCACCTTTTCAGATGTAACGAATCTGAGCCGCCTTATTTACGATATTCCGCCTGAATTGGACTGCTTTTAAGCAAATAGCGTTGCTCAGTTTCGTTACATTTCCAAAACAGCGATTTT